>JAGLWT010000003.1 GCA_023133295.1 bacterium
AGCCCGGCAGCGCCGGGCGACCAACCCAAAAGAGTTTTGAACCGTTTAAGTGACATTGACATTTTTAACGGCATGAATGAATGGTGGCGAAGCCGAAAATATCCAATTGTCTGAGTGAGCTAAGGCTAACGAGTTTTGGGATTTTAATGAATGATGGCCGTGATGAGTATCGCCGCAAAAAATGACATGAGAGCAAAGACGGATCAAAACTCCATTAAATAATATATCATTCTCTTTTTGAACATCATGAAATGATGTGAGAAAAGTATATGTTAATAATGAAAAGATGTATTTCCGATCCCCGATATGATCAGGGAAAACTTCACGGGAATGACAAAAAGAAAGTAAAGGGCATTGTATATATGAACTTAATCATTTTCAGTTCTGATCATGGAATAGAGGTAAAATCTATCAACTAAAACGGAGAAGAACCCAAATTATCAATTGCCTTTGCAATTTGATGCCCTGTCTCAATTGCATTAATGACATCCGGGCCTTTAATAATATCTCCCGCGGCATAAAGCCAGTCAAGTTTTGTTTTTCCATTCTCATCGGTAACGACTCTGGGCCCTTGAAACTCAATTTCGTCTTTGTATTTCTCCAAATATTTATAATTCGGTGCCTGGCCGACCGCTTCTATTATTTCATCAACCTTGAAGATCCTGGTCTTGGAAGTATCGAATTTCGGATTAAACCTCTTATTTTCATCAAATACCTGTGTGCAGCGTTGAACGGTAATGGTGTTGATCTTGTCACCGTCAAGATCTATATTTGCATTTCCCCATCCTGGAAAAATCTCAATACCTTCTTCCAGTGCTTCTACTATTTCTTCTTCATCTGCAGGCATAATGTCTCTGTCTTCAAGGCAAACAAGTGAAACATCTACTTCACCGTATTTCTTCCTCTGCAATCGGGAAAGACTTCTTGCTATATCCATAGCGACATTTCCACCGCCGATCACAAGTATCTTCTTTTCCACCATCACTTCTTCACCCCTTGATATAATCGGCAATAATGCCATTGCTTGAAGAATATTAGAAGATCGCAGATCTTTTGGCAATACGGATCTTCCTTCATCAAAACCGGTATCCAGAATAACGTAATCCGAATTATTTTTCAATTCATCAATTGTGATATCCTTTCCTACTTCCGTATTTGTTATGATCTTAACACCTAATTGAGTTATCGCTTCAATATCTCTGTCCAATGCCTCATCCGGCAATCGGTAATTTGGAATTCCATATCTTGTAATACCGCCGGCAAGAGACATTTTTTCGTATATTGTAATATCATAACCCATCAATGAAAGATAATATGCAGCGGCAAGACCTCCGGGGCCGGCACCTATAATAGCTATATTTTTCTTTTTTGTTTTGATTGCACCACTTGCAGCAGCCTTTTTAACATCTTCATAATTCAGGGTATCGACCGCATATCTTTTTAGCCATCTGATCGAAATGGGTTCGCCTCTAAATCTAAGAGAGCATGCCTCCTCGCAATTATGTGTGCAGACTCTTCCGCAGACATTTGGAAGAGGATTGGTCCTATATATCTGCTTAACGGATTCCTCCAGATCATCATCCCATATAGAACGGATATAATTAGTGATGTTCATATTTGCGGGACAGGCTTCTTCACAGAGTTCGCATTCCAGACATCTTTCCGCCTCTTTTTTTGCTTGTTCTCTTGAATATCCCTTAACGATCTCAATAAAAGAATCATTCCTGTCTTCAGGCTCAAGCATTGACATCGGGGTTCCTTCAGGATCAAAA
>JAGLWT010000030.1 GCA_023133295.1 bacterium
TTCTCCAGGGACGGAGGTGGTGAATATTTCAACCCACTTATTTGTCTAAATTGGATGTATTAAGTTAAAATATTCAACCTTCCGTCCCGTAGGCTGAGCGCTCCGGCGTTCTATTTTATTAACGAGCTATTTAATGGAGTAAGCGAAAGGTTGAAAAAGTTCAATCAATAGAATATAATCAAAAAGAGGTGTGCAGTGGATTACAGCGGCAGCGTACTGGGTAATATTTTCAAGTTGAGATGGGTATTTATCGTATCAGATGTGATCTTTCTTTTTGTAGCATATATAATATACGCCAACGGCACTTATCAAGGGTCGGAATATGACGCGAGAACACTTTTCATTTTACGGGTGGTATTGATATCCGTTGCCGTGATCTCTTATCTCATAGGTACTAAACTTGTGAAATTTCCCAAACGCTCCGGCTTCCACGAGGAGCTCTCCAATGAGCAAATACTGAGAATTGTAAGAGCGGTAATACTTCGAATGAGCATACTTAGTTTTCCACTGGTCGCCGGCTTCGTTGATTTTCTCTTATCGGGGGATTGGAAGCTGCTTGCCGGTGGGTTCGCCATTTCTCTTGTCGGTAAATTTGGTACATTTCTACATGTTAAAAATGTTTAGACAATGGAATAATAAAGAGTTTTACTTCGATGGCGTTCCTGTCAGCTATTTGATCATGACAATCCCTTCAAACTCAAATAATTTTTGCCGGCAAGATGTCCGGAATAAGGAAAATGACAAATAGATTCAATCTGATCTCGAACTTCAATCCCGCAGGTGATCAGCCCGCTGCCATAGAGAAGTTAGCCCAAGGTCTGGATGACGGCAAGAAATATCAAGTCCTTATGGGGGTTACCGGCAGCGGAAAGACATTCTCGATCGCCAAGGTCATCGAGCAGTTGCAGCGGCCAGCTATTGTAATTTCACATAATAAGACGCTGGCGGCGCAATTGTACTCAGAATTCAAAGACTTTTTCCCCGATAACAGGGTAGAGTATTTTGTTTCGTACTATGATTATTATCAGCCGGAGGCCTATTTGCCTGAAAAGGATATGTTCATTGAAAAGGACGCGGATATTAATCAGGAGATCGACCGCCTGCGCCACTCGGCAACGCATTCGGTTCTCACAAGGAGAGACACGATAATAGTTGCTTCTATATCCTGCATTTTCGGCCTGGGTTCGCCGGACCGATATGAGAATAAACGCCTGTATCTGAGGGTTGGAGATAAGATCGACCGTCAGGACCTTCTTCGCCGTCTTGTCAGGATCATGTATGAGAGAAATGATATTGCCTTTGAGCAGGGCCGCTTCAGGGTGAAAGGGGATATCGTGGATATTTTTCCGATGTATGAGGAAAAAGCGGTGCGTGTCGAATTATTTGGTGACGAAATAGAGAAGATCAGTTATTTTGATCCCCTGAGGATGGAAATATTCGCATCTGTCGATCAATTGATGATATTTCCCGCCAGGCATTATCTCATTGAAGATGGCTCGCTTGAACCGATACTTGCTGAGATAAAGGAAGAAATGGAAAAAAGGGAAGCCCTTTTCCTGTCTCAAGGAAAATTACTGGAAGCGGAAAGGATACGGCAAAGGGTCATGTATGACCTTGAGATGCTTCAGGTGATGCATTATACAAAGGGGGTGGAGAATTACTCCCGATACTTCGACGGGAGGTCCGTGGGTGAGCCGCCGATGACGCTGCTGGATTATCTTCCTGAAGATGCTATCTATATCATTGATGAATCCCATGTTACAGTGTCCCAGGTGAAGGGAATGTATAATGGTGATCGCGCAAGAAAGGAAAATCTTGTGGAATTCGGATTTCGCCTGCCGTCCGCCTTTGACAATCGCCCGCTGAAGTACGATGAATTCTGGGAAAAGGTGAGTCAGGCGGTATTCATTTCCGCGACTCCCGCCAATTTTGAGATAGAGAAAGCGGGTGGAGAGGTCGTAGAACAGGTGATTCGGCCAACAGGCCTGGTAGATCCCGAGATCAAGGTATTTCCCACTATCAATCAAGTGGACAGATTGCTGGAATTGATACAGCCGGTATTGAAGAGGAATGAAAAAGTGCTCGTCACAACGATCACGAAGAAGATGTCAGAAGAGCTTGCATATCATCTGATGTCTCTTAATTACCGCGTGAAGTATCTGCATTCAGGTATTGACACGATCGAGCGCTACAATATTCTGAAGATGCTGCGGACGGATGTGATCGATATCATTGTCGGGGTCAACCTCCTGAGAGAAGGCCTTGATCTTCCGGAAGTAAGTCTCGTAGTGATCTTTGATGCCGACAAGCCGGGATTTCTGAGAAGTCACCGTTCTCTTATTCAGACCATTGGAAGGACCGCAAGGAATGTGAACGGCTGTGTTGTCCTATTCGGTGATATGATAACACCTGCCATGAAAAGCGCGATGGATGAGACCGCCAGACGGCGCGAACAGCAGATCGAATATAATAAAGCCAATAATATTATTCCCAAGACCATTATTAGTAAGATCAAGAAAGGCCTTGAGTTGGAAAACGGCAAGAAGTTCGAAAGTGATGAGGATCTTGACCGCTATCTGAAGAAATTGAAAAAGAAGATGGATGAGCTCTCAAAGGAGTTGAAGTTTGAAGAAGCCGCAAAGATCCGGGATGAGGTACTCGAACTTAGAAAAAACTTCTTGACATTTGAGATATAAAATAGTACGGTATTTTTTGATACCAATGGAGGTTCAGAAATGAACTACAGTGTTGAAAAACCACATGAGTGTCTTCATCCTTATGACGTGGAATACATTATCAATCCAAACCAGGACAAGATAAGGAAACTGGCATTGGAACATTCCCCCAATGTAATTGTTTCAAAGTACGATAATCTGAATAAGATTACCAGAAATAAAGCAAGAAAAGCGAATTGGACCTACATCATAGACGAGGTGGAAAATAAGGATAAATATTCATCCAATTTGATCGACTCTATCAAGGCCGCCGAACTATATGAAATTCAGAAGAGTTATATCGAAGGCAAGGGTACTTTGGTTGAGATACAGGGTTATATCGGACTTGGAAAAAAGGCCGTGGCAATTCAATTCCTCTTTACCCTTGATGCCGCGAATCTCGCAGGTATGCAGCAGGTACTCCTTTTTCCGAGGGAAGATGTGGAGGATGAAAAGCAGCTTTCTGAACCTTTTAAGCCGGCATTGAGACTTGTTTTTACGGCAGAATGTCCCGCACCCGGAATGGATGGTGAACAGGCAATGATAGTTGACCTTGAAAATTATACCACATATGTAATAGGAGCTGACTATTTCGGAGAGAGTAAAAAAGGCGCTTTGAGGATGCTCAATGATATTCTTTACAGCAGCGGAGGGTTGGTGCTTCATGCGGGTGCTAAACTGGTTAAGGTCGATGGAGAAATGTTTTCAATGACCATTATGGGGCTTTCGGGAACCGGGAAGACAACGACAACATTTTCAAAACAGGGAGAGCTGACACAGCCTATACAGGATGATATGGTAACCCTATGGCCCGGTGGTGAGATCTCCATCACGGAGAACGGCTGCTTCGCGAAGACCTTCGGCCTGAGTTTGGAAAATGAGCCCGTTATATATAAAGGTACCGTGAATTCTGATGCCTGGGTCGAGAATGTTTACCAGGATACATCACGGGAATTTGATTTTTTCAAGGAAGTTCTTTCTCCTCAAGAGGTTGACGATTATAAAGATGTCCTGCTTTTTACTTTCGGAAATGAAGATAATATCAACAGCTATATAAACGGAGATGTAAAAGCGGAGAATGTCATTGACAGAGATGGTGTTCCCAAGGATGGCTGGGATTTTCTCGTATGGACACAGAACGGTCGCTCAATCATTCCGATGCATGCGGTAGAAGACGCCGCTGACCTTCATAGAATACCCACTGTTAAGTATATGGGAATTCTGAATAGAGACGAGGGACGGGACGCTGCCGTTCCCGGCATAGTCAAATTTGTTTCTCCTGAACAGGCTGCCGGTTACTTCATGTTGGGAGAGACCTCCAAAACATCCGCCGCAGGCAAGGAGAGGGGAAAAACGCGTTCCCCGTTCACTCAGCCCTTCTTTCCCAGAAGAATGGAATTACAGGCGGATAGATTTAAGGAGCTTGTAGCAACGATGCCCGGAGTCAGCACATGGCTGATGAACACCGGCTTTATCGGCGGCGACGCGAAGGATGTCTCGGAAGGTAATGCGTTAAAGGTGAAGATCAGGCATTCCTCCGCCATGCTGGAAGCCCTGATAGGTAATAAGATAAAGTGGAAGCTGGACCCGGATTTTGGATATTATATAGTTGATGTGGATGCCCCGGAAAACTCTGAACTGGTGCGATTGGTCCCCAGAGAGATATTGAATCCCATTTGTTATTATGAGAAAAGCAAGAGGATGGGAGAATACAGGCAGTGGGTAATTGATCTCAATCACGCCAGGCGGGAATTCCTTGAGTCCTACCGTATATCCAAGAACATTATTGATTCAGTAGTAAAAGGATAAAGATCGAGTTCCCATCCCGTTCGGTGGGAAAATATTTTCAAAGCCCCGCAGGCCAGGGGTTCGAGCGATAGTAAGGAGTATTTCCTATGGATATGAAGAGGATTTTCGTTGAAGAATCGATATCGTTGGGCGAGAATATTACAAACACTAAAGATATATTAAAGGTGATCGCCGCATTGGCAAGCAAAAACAGGGATCTTGAAAATATTAATGAGAAAGATATCTTCACGGCGCTCAAGGAAAGAGAGGCCTTAAGCTCCACCGGCCTGACAAATGGAATTGCTATACCTCATTGTTCGCTTGAAGATACTCAGGGTTTTGCTCTTGGCATTTTAACGCTGTCCGAACCGATCGATTTTAATTCCATTGATGGAGAGAAAAGCGATATCTTCATATTCCTGATCGGCGATATGAAAAAGAGAAATACACATATAAAACTCCTTTCACAGGTCGCCTCAATGCTGAAACAGGAGGATAAAAGATCAATTCTCCGCAGTAATGACAAATCAGCAGTAGTATCTATGGTCAATGAGATGCTTCAAAGCTTTGATAAAAGCAATGAGGCAAATGGCGGAGAGCGTGCGATCCTTCATATTTTTATCCAGGATGAGGCGGCATTCTCAAGGATCATGGAGATCTTTTCGGGTTCAGAATGCTGCTATATCAATGTTCTTGAGACAAATCCGGCAAGTTCATATTTCCAGGAGCTTCCACTTTTCGCCAGTTTCTGGAACCCTCCTGACGCTACCTTCAACCGCATAATATTTGCGGTTATCCCCAGGGCATTGTCCAATAAGATGCTTGGACAACTTGATAAGG
This sequence comes from bacterium, assembly GCA_023133295.1. Taxonomy (GTDB): domain Bacteria; phylum AUK180; class AUK180; order AUK180; family AUK180; genus JAGLWT01. Next base: position 5,343 of record JAGLWT010000030.1, read on the forward strand.
TCATTTCCGGACTGGAAGATAGGAATGGTGTTCTCGTGGTAATGAACGAGGTGAGTTATTTCAACGGTTCGATAGGATTCTGATAGATGGACCTATTTCACATGATCAATGATTTCTTCGGCGGACTTTTATTATCGCCTTTGCTGTACGCCGGTATCATTATTCTAGCAAGTTTCTATTTTGGAAAAGCAATGAATCTTATACGGCTTCCCGTCATTATCGGGTATATGCTCATGGGAGTGTTTCTCGGCCCGTCATTTATGAATTTCGTTAATCCGCAAGTTCAGGGAAATATGTCCTTTATCACTGATATGGCCCTTGGATTTGTCGCCCTTTCCATCGGTTTGGAATTAAGTTTCCGTTCTTTGAAAAAATTGGGAAAGGGTATCATCGGGATTATTTTTGCGGAATCCTTCGGTGCATTTATCCTAGTATTTACCGCGCTCTTGATCACAACCAGGAACCTGCCTTTGAGCCTGATCTTTGCTTCCGTGGCGCCTGCAAGCGCTCCCGCTGGGACAGTTGCAGTAATAAGGGAGTATAAAGCGAAGGGTAAATTGACAAGCGCTCTTTATGCTGTGGTGGGATTTGATGACGGCCTTGCAATAATAATATTCGGCTTTTCCGCAGCTATCGCGCGGTCGATACTGCTCCACCATACGGGCGCGGCTGATTCTGGATTGTTTACCATGTTGTTATTATCCTTGAAAGAAGTATTTCTGAGTATTTTCACGGGTGCTCTTCTTTCTCTGATCTTCAGCTATCTTTGTAGAAAATTGAAAAATCCAGGAGATTTTCTAATCCTTACCGTGGCTTTCGTTTTCGTAACGACCGGACTTTCCCGGCTTCTTCATCTTTCCGTGATCTTGACAAATATGATCGTCGGGATAACCATTATCAACACTCAAAAAACTACGATCGTTTCAAAGATATCTCAGCAATTGATCGTTCTAATGCCCATCCTATTTATACTCTTTTTCTCATTGGCGGGCTCAAACCTTCATATCTCCGCTTTGCCGAAGCTGGGAGTGATCGGCCTTGCCTATATTATTGCCCGCAGTATCGGTAAGATCGCAGGTGCAGGATTAGGCAGTATGATCGGCAAGGTGGATCCTGTTATAAAGAAGAATATAGGATTGGGAATTCTCTCACAGGCCGGAGTTGCCATAGGCCTGTCACTAATAATCAAGAGTGAATTTGCCGGTCTTGGCTCATCCATAAATATAGCCGGTAAAATGGTCTTTGAAGGTGACATAATAGGGAGCGTGATATTGACAACGGTTACTGCTACCTGTATAGTTTTCGAGATCATCGGGCCGATCTTGACCAAGGTTGCTCTGAAGAGAGCGGGTGAGATAAATTGACTTGCGAATTTGAAATAAAATGCTATACTTTCAGTATATTTTTATAAGATAGCAAAGGAGTTCGATATGAACGATTTTATACATAAGCTTGAATCTCTGATGAAAGAGTATTCGCAGTACAAATTTCAATTTCATTTCCGAATATGGAAGACGGAATTTCTCAGATTTTTTCGCTCGATGACGAATTACAATATCTCAAAAGAGATAACTTCGGCATCATGTACTATGTACAAAGGGAAAAAATCCTATTCATTTTCTGTGGATGATCCGACCTTTGATAAGATCCATAAAGGCATAGAAGACGCCATCAGCATCATCGATAGTTTACCTGAAGACCCCGATTATGTTGACATGGATGATGATACCAGTATTGCTCCTGAGACCAAGGTTGTCAACAATATTGAAAGCCTGCCTCTTGAAAAAAAGATAGAGATACTTTCCTCTATCAGCGAGGAAGCGGCTAAAAGGGAATTCAAGATATTCGGCACATTCATAACCAATTTCGTCAAAGGTTTTGTACTCAACTCAAACGGGGTCAAGAAAGAATTTGTTACTTCTCCGATCATGCTCGATGTGAAGGCGGTTTCGGACAATAATATGGTAACTGTACTTGAATCCTTCGGCGGTCCGGACCCTGATAAATTCAATCAGAAGGAGTTCACGGATTCTCTAATGAAAAAAGTGGACATGGCATGCCTGCCAGTGGTGGATGCCCCTGCGGGAAAGTACGAAGTAATACTAAGTCCCGCTGCTATCGGGGAATTCATCGGTTATCTGATGCACGGCGCACATGCGGCCACATTGGATCAGGGGAGTTCCTTTTTTCAGGATCAGCTTGATAAGAAGGTCTTTCCCGAAACCATAAATATCACGGACGAGCCCCATAATGAAAACCTTATTCCATCATCTTACAGCGGGTCAGGCAGAACTCTTCACGACCTGCCGATCGTGACCAATGGAGTATTCAAGAATTTCATGGTGGATAATTATTACGGCAATAAATTGAAGATGGACAAGAATGGAAATGAGGCGGATAATCTTGTTATGGGAAATGGTGGCAAGACAGTTGACGAAATGATCTCTACCGTCAAGGATGGATTATATATTTCCAAACTTCACTATATGAATTTCATCAATCCCAAGGATATGACAGTGACCGGACTTACAAGGGACGGGACATTCCTGATAAAGGACGGCAAGATCGTCAATGTGGTAAATAATTTGAGATACACTGAAAGCATAGGACGCATCATTGGAGCGATCTCTGAAATAGAGCGCAAAAGGCATGCGCTTCCATCTTCGGAGAATTATGGCGCATTCGGCATCTCGACATCTCTGATGCCTCATGTAAAGGTGAAGGATTTTAATATTACCTCCTCCACCGAAACCATATAGGAGCTGAAGATGAAAGAATTAGTAAAGAAAACCCTGAATATGCTGAATGCTCCCGATGTCCAATTCGGTGATGTGAGAGTAACTGTTACCGACAATGAGAATATTTTCTTTGAGAGAGGCTTTCTCAAAGGCGCTGCCAGCGAGATCGCCGCCACTTCCATAGGAGTGAGGGTGCTTATAGGCGGTACATGGGGATTCGCTTCTACATCCGACATGTCATCGACTTCGATCGAGAAAATCGTAAAAGAAGCCGTCCAAAATGCCCGTCTTGGCGCTCGTTTTAAAAATAGTCCAATTGAGTACAAGCCCGTTGACGGAATTGTGGCAAGTTATCATTTCGACCCGATAAAGGATCCCTTCAAGATACCATTGAAAGAAAAGGTTTCCTATCTGGGTGAGATCGCTTCCAAAATGGGTAAGTTGGACGGGATAGTACACTCGATCGTCCATACTCATTTTTACAAACAGTACAAGGTTTACGGAAACACTGAAGGCACACTCGTCGATACGACCGTTTATGATGCCAGGCCGTCTATGATGGTCTCTGCCGCAGATCAAAACGGTTTTCAGACCAGAACCTTTCCCGGGCATATGCCTGCGCAGCGCGGCGGTTTCGAAGTGCTCGAAAAATTAGATTTTATTAATAATATCGATAAGATCGCCGAAGAGGCGAAAGAACTTCTCACAGCTCCGAGGGTAACAGAAGATCAGGCGGATATCATCATCAATAACGGCCACCTTGCCCTTCAATTACATGAATCTGTCGGCCATGCTACGGAAGCGGACAGAATGTTCGGCATGGAGATCTCCTATGCGGGTAAGACTTTTGTAAAGGAGAATATGCTGGGAAATTTCAAATACGGTTCTGATCTTGTCAATATATACACGGATGCCTCAGACAAGAGAGGTATCGGCTACCATCCCGTTGACGATGACGGCATTCCTTCAAAGAGAGTGGATATCATTAAGAATGGTGTGCTCGTTGATCTCCAGACATCGCGTTATACCGCGGCCGAATTAGGCCTCGAGCCAAGTTCCAATATGATGGCGACACATGCGTCGGAATTCCCTCTTATCAGAATGTCCAATATCTGCATCGCACCGGGGAAGGGCTCCTTGGCCGATCTGATCAAGGACACGGAAAACGGATATCTTCTCGACTATACTAAAACATGGTCCATCGATGACAATAGGAATAATTTCCAATTCACTACCGAGATCGGTTGGAAGATCGAGAACGGGGAGATCAAACATATCGTAAAGGAACCCACATATTTCGGTATCACAAAGGATTTCTGGAATTCTTGTGACAGGATATGTGGTCCGGAAGAGTGGGGATTTTACGGAACATTCTATTGCGGCAAGGGTGAGCCCGGACAGGTGATGCATCTGTCGCACGGCGTCGCTCCAATGCGATTCAAGAATGTTAAGATGTTGCCCGGCAATTAATAGAGCCATACCGCAGGGAGATGCGGTGTATAATTTGCTGGATATCTGAATACGCTTTTTGTAAGATGTAAAGACCCGGTACCATATCCACCGTCCCCGTTATTAAAACCTCTTAAGATCCCCGAGATGAAATTCCCATTCGGGAGTGTCGAGTATTCCGTTCTCCGGGATGACATACCACGGTGAAATGCGGTCCGGGCTGTTCAGTATATGAAAATCCTGAGCCGGCATATAGCTTTGTCCCAGGAGAAAGATCTTTTCACCCTTATCATTTTCGGCGATGTCAACAATGATCACGGCGTGTCCGGGAAAGCCGCCTTGAATAAAGGTATCTCCGATCTCCATTTTGGAGGGGTCCGTGACCGATGTCATCTCTTTTTCCAGTGAGCTGGTATTAGCGTATGAGAATACCATGATCAAGTAGCGTTTGAATGAGGCATATCCGGTATCATTTTTCGGCGTATTTTTCCAAAGAACTTTATTACCCTGGATCTTCACGCCAAAGCCCTTGCTCCATTTTTCAAATGAACATTTGAAACCCGAAACAAAATTGAATGATATTTCGTCGTATCTTTCGTGATAGTAAAGATATTCTGCCCGCAGCCGCATGATAGCATCCGCGCATTGCTGAAGGTCTCTCTTGCCGACATCAATATCGATGACCACATATTGAGCCCTTTGATTTGCTTTCTTTCTTCCATTGAAGAGATAAACGGCCTTGCCCTTTTTCAATGGCAACTCTCTCAGGAAATCTCCGAAGCTCTTTGATGTTACATCTATTCGACTAAAGCCGTTCGGTGCCGGGATGTGCGCGATCCTCTTTGTAATGAATTCTCCCGTGACCCAGGGTAATCTCTTCTTTTCGACTGTGGCGAATATACCCTTCAGGTCTGAATAAGTATTTTTTGGAAGCATTTTTCCATCCGAATAATTCAAAGCCATAAAATGCAGATGTGTCGGAGATCTGTTCCTTGCGGCATTGGTCCCGCTTCTACCGAGTAAGCCTAGTGTACAGTTCCATAAATACCATGTCAATGGAATGCTTAGATTTGAGTCAATTTCAACGAACGATGAATGCGGCGTACCCTTGGTGGTACGTAAATGAAAAGAGAGAAAGAAGTTGACCAAAGATGATATTCCCTTCG
>JAGLWT010000031.1 GCA_023133295.1 bacterium
TGCGTTGCTCGTTACTTACATACCGTTGTGGGTATGCCGCGCTCCTCGCGTCTTGAATACAAATCAAAATAGCATCAGCCATTGTTATGGTATTTATGGAACAGTACACTATGTTGGGGTGCGGCGCGATATGATTGTAACAGAAATATTAATGTGTTAAGCGAAATAATGATTTCCCGGTTACGAATGTGGATATTGTTTTCATTTCCACCTCGCACTTCGTACATCCAACCTCGTACCTCGTTCACCTCGGGTGAACGATAGCTTCCCTTGAAATAGTAAGCAAAGATTGGTATAATTATCAAGATGCAGAGGGATTTAGAAAAACACTTAAAGCGTATAGCTGAACTTGAAGCGGATAATTACCGTTTGAATACTTCATTGGATGGATATCTTCGGAAACAAAAAGAGCTTTGGTCAAGTGTCGAGACCTTTTATAAGATGATGACGGAGTCCTCCATTACATCTACGATCCTTGTGGATGAAGACGAAAATCTGATATTTTTTAATCCTGCTTTTTCAAGGCTTGTGGGCTATTCGGAACGGGAATTATCCTCAATGAATCTGAAGCAGCTTACAAGTGAGAAGGAATTTCACAAATTCGAAAAATTAACTTGTGAGCGTAAAAAAGGCTTCAGATCAAGATATGAAACTATTTTTATCACAAAAGAGAAGAAGAAAAAAAATATTCTGGTAGAAGCATCTCCGATTATTGATCCGGATGGTAAATTTATCGGAACGACATCCAGTCTGGTAGACATCTCAAAGCAGAAATTGAATGAAAAGAGATTAAAGGAAAGTGAAAGGAAGATGACCCTTCTTTTTGACCATGCCCCTGTCGGATACTGCCTTCTGGATATGGAAGGGATCGTGCGCCATATCAACTCTGCTTTTGAGAAATACACGGGATTGAGCAGTGATGAAGTACTGGAGAAGGAGTTCGTCGATCTTCCCATATTTTTCCCGAAAGATATTGCCGCCATTCGAGCCATAAGCGGTAAGATCTGTAAATCCGAAAGTGTTACCGGTAAGGAATTGACGATCAAGTGTTCAAATTGTGACCGGAAAGATGTTGAAGTGAACTGTTACCCTATTATTCTTGAAGGGGAGAAGATGATACTCTATGCCCTTTGGGATATCACCGAGAGAAAGATCATTGAAGAGGGAAAGGAAAAGGCGTTCAATGATCTTGAGAAGATCGTTCATGAGAGAACCTTTGAGATCACAAGAATAAACAATAAACTTGAAAGTGAGATCTCCAAGAAGGAGACGGCACGGAAAAACCTCAGCGAAAGTTATGAAAAACTCCAGAGAATACTGGAAGAAACCGTCAACGCGCTGACCGCCGCCGTGGAGAAAAGGGATCCCTACACATCGGGTCATCAGCAAACCGTGTCGGAAATCGCTTATCTGATCGCTAAGGAGATGAATTTTTCTCCGGATGATATAGAGGGAATGCGTATTGCCGGCCTGCTTCACGATATCGGCAAGATCACCGTTCCCGCGGAGATCCTGAGCAAACCCAGCAAGTTAACGCAGATGGAATTCAATATAATTAAAATGCACTCATCTGAAGGATATGATATTTTAAAGGGTATTGAATTCCCATGGCCGATAGCAAAAATGGTTCTGCAGCATCATGAGAGAATTGACGGCAGCGGGTATCCCAATGGATTATCCGGGCTTGACATTCTTATCGAGGCTCAGATAATCGCTGCCAGCGATATCATTGAAGCTATCTCTTCTCATCGGCCTTACCGCCCCAGTCTCGGTATAGATTTCGCCATAGAAGAACTTTTCCGTGAACCGGAAAAATACAATCCCGAGATCCTGGAAGCTGTAAAAACCCTCTATGACCAGGGAAAACTTCAGGCGCTGTTTAAATAGGAAGAATGTTCAAAAGTTATGCTTCGCAGTGCACCAGTGGACCCAGTGTCCCAGTGGAACACGCTTCGCGGAGCACAAGTGACAAGAGCACAAGTGCATAAGTGGGGAAAACACAAGAAACAAATACCAGATGGATTCTTCGGTCGCTAATACTCCTTCAGAATGACAAACATGTGTCCTTTATATCATCATTGTTCATTGTCCTTAGGTACGACATGTCCCATATCCAGTGT
>JAGLWT010000032.1 GCA_023133295.1 bacterium
AGGTTTATTAGCGAAGTAATCGGTAAGGATAAGAAAAAAGATGAAGAGACCACATACAAAATAATTATTTCCAATGAAGAAATGTACCCTTTTAAGGATAGTGACACCTTTGGAGGAGCTAAAAGTCTATGGTTAAAGGCTAAAGAAAGTGAATTCGTCTCTAATAACATAAGAGATGTACACTTCTCTACCGGTGCCCCATATAGACCGCATTCGTTCCAATAGGAGTTCTGATGAATAGAATAGTTGCATTATTATTGCTTCTGATTATGTTGTTGGCGTGTGAAAATAGGGCAATAGATAATTTTCTTGATACGCCATCATATGAAAATCAAATGAAAGTACTGAAGAGTTTAGAGGATGATTCTTCTGTAGTATTTGCCGAAGAAACACAAAAACAGAGATTTATCGAACTTGTTGAAAGGGAAAATATATACGCTTTGCGGGTATCATTGGAAGTTATAAAAATGGGAAAATCAGATTCCAAATTTAAGAATTACCTGTTGGAGTATTTGGGAAAGCTCCTTCATGATAAGCCTGAGTTGTATCAAAAGCTTGATATTTGCACACTTGGACAGGAAGATGTTAAAGCCATTGTACTATTCCCCTTGGAAAGAGAGAGGGACCTTGTGAAGATCTATTACTTATTACTCCCAAGTATTTCTCTGTCCACATCTCATTTTAGAAGTAGAGACTGTGAGATTGAAAAAATCATTGATGCCGAACATGAAATTCTATCGAAAAGAATTAAGAATTCAGGAGAATACAAAGAAATAGAGGAGATTCTTAAATCCTTCTTCAAGAAATCCGATTTAATTAATAAGGAGAAATTGTTTGAGACTTTCAAGAAGTTTCCAGGATATAGCTCTTTCTATCTTAGTCATTCTCTGGAAGTTATTTATGAACTATCTGATTTAGTTGAAGAGGGAAGCAAGCATGCGGCTGAGGTAGCATTTTATATTCTTAATAATATAGAACTTTATTCCGGCGCAGGGGGTGAGGAAATATTTATTATGCTTTCAACTTATTATGATACTAATATTGAAGAATTTCTGAATTTGGCTAAGGAATACAGATTGGATTACGATAATTTAAAAACAATTTTAAATGTTTATGATTACAGTATGGAAAAATTATTGTCACTAGATGATGCAGAAATATATAAAAAGAGATTAGAGAGAATTTATTCAGTAGAAAACGCGAAATATTCCTTTATAAAGGAAGATGTCATAAAGATACTGACAGAGATATTAGACAAGTAGATTATGTATGAAGTTGAGTTGGAACTGAAGATTAAAAAAGATGAAGAGACCACATACAAAATAATTATTTCCAATGAAGAAATGTACCCTTTTAAGGATAGTGACACCTTTAGAGGAGCTAAAAGTCTATGGTTACAAGCCAAAGAAAGTGAGTTCCTTTCTAATAATATTAGGGACCCGTACTTCTCTACCAGTGCGCCGTACAGACCGCATTCATTCCAATAGGAGTTCTGATGAATAGAATAGTTGCATTATTATTGCTTCTGATTATATTGTTGGCGTGTGAAAATAGGGCAATAGATAATTTTCTTGATACGCCATCATATGAAAATCAAATGAAAGTACTGAAGAGTTTAGAGGATGATTCTTCTGTAGTATTTGCCGAAGAAACACAAAAAGAGCAATTTATTAAACTGCTTGAAGAGGAAAATATTTTTGCTATGCAAGTAGCACTAGAGATTCTTAGGTTGAAAAAGTGTAATCCCGATTTCAAGGAATATTTACTCCAGTATTTCGGAAAACTTTTCCAGGACAAGCCAGAATATTATAAGAAACTCGACCTTTGTATCCTCTCTCGAAGCGATATCGCTTTCATTTTACTTTTCCCGCTAAATAGTACAAATGATTTGATAATAAAATATAAAGTAATCCTACCTAAAATCAGAGTTGCACTATATGATACTGAGAATGAAAAATGTGGATTGAGAGACACACTTAGAGATGAAGGAAAGGCTATTAAAGCCATGCTTGTAAAATCAAAAGAATGTCAAATTGTTATGAATACATTTATCGCTTTCTCAAATGACCCCACCCCTACCAGAAGTAATGCTCTAAAGGATGTATTTCGTAAACATCCTGAATACTCTAACATATATCTAAGTGGCAGTATGGACCCGATATATAAGCTGTTTACCTTAATCAAGCAAGGAAATAAATCTTCTTCGGAAGTTGCCGCATATATTTTTTCAAATATTGATCTTAATTCCGCTGCTGGTGGAGAATTGTTGATTATAGCACTGTCACTGCATTATGACTTGAATGCGATTGAATTCGTGGAAACGGCTGTCAAATATAAATATAGTTACCAAGACTTGGAAAGTATATTGACCGTTTACGATTGGAATGATGAAAAATACAAGTCAAGAAAGGATGAGGAAATCTACCGCAAACGATTAGAGATAATCAATCAGGTAAAAGATCCGAAATTCGGCGCTATTAAAAAGGATATTACTGAAATATTGACAGAGATATTAGACAAATAGAATATGTACAAGGCATCAATCTCAAACGGTCTTGGAAAGATATACCGGACGGATAAGAATACCAATGGACAGATCACAGAATCCATTATCATCAATAACTATGATGTTGTGGGCCGGCCCGATAATGAAGAGTATCAAATACCGGTATACAATATCAATACCGTGCATGACTTTACTTATAACCTTGCGGGACAGGTAACAGGAAAGACCTTCACATACAATACAGAATTATTAAAAGACCTTTCCTTTACATATGATCATGCCGGAAGGATGTTGAATACATATGACAATATCGAAAGCAAAGAACTCGTGAATTATAAATTTAACGATCTTTCGCTTGTAACAAAACAGAGCAATTTCAACGGCACGAGTTCTGAATACACATATCACCCGAAAAGATACTGGATGACTGATCTCAAGGTCAAAAAGGGTGCCGAAGTATTGTACCGGAACCAGTATCAATACGACAAGGTGGGAAATAGAAGCAAATTGATAGACGAATTCGGGACAGAAACAAGTTATTCATACGATGGGTTGTATCGGCTGACAGGAGTTCAGGGAAATTACTACAAACGCTCCGACGGCGCATACAACACCTACTCATATGACACGACGGGCAACAGGATGCAGTACAATTCGATGTTCAATGACTACGAATACCAGTATGCGACAGATTCCAACAGATTACTCATAGAGAGATCAATAAATGGGGTTGAAATACTGAGCTACCTCGATTACCAATACGATGCAAATGGAAATACTACCCACAAAATACATCATACGGGATTGTTAGAAACCGGAAAGGAAGAGTACCTCTGGAACTGTGAAAATCAGATGATCGCATACAGAAAATTTGATAAAAATTTTAAATCCCATCTATTCGATTTGACAGATGCGATGGATATCGAGTATAATTTAGCGGGAATGAGGTTATCAAAGAAAGTGATTGATGTGAAATCAGGACTTATTAAAGAATACGATTCAACCCTTTATCTTTATGAAGGCTCGGAGGTGGAACTTGAGTTGAAGATAAAAAACGATGGGACAGTATCCAAGAAAGACCTGTATTATTATGGTTTAGGCAAGAAATTATATAGCAAGGAGTTTGAGGAGGACGGTTCAA
>JAGLWT010000033.1 GCA_023133295.1 bacterium
CATCAGCCATTGTTATGGTATTTATTGAATAGCACACTATTATATCAAATAATTATAGGGGATCTCCCCTGATTTCGCCAACTCGAAAAGCTTTTCTCTTATTCCTACAAAACCGGCGTTCTTCAATGAATTGAAAATATCTTCGGAAGGAACATTCTCCTTCAGCATATTTTTAATATTTTCATCGACATAGAGAAGTTCATTAAATTCTTTGAATCCGTTGAATCCGGATTTCTTGCACTGATCGCATTTTCCGGGTGCAAAGAACTTGATATCCTTATAAAAGGAGAAAAGGTCTTTGGGAATAAGAGAAAACTGAACCTCTACTTTACAAGCGTCGCAGAGCTTAGGCACGATCACGGAAGTGATGAATATCTTGATGTGGGGCAGGATGCGGGAAAATATTTCCCCCTTTGTATAAATGAAATCGATGAATTGGCGACTGGAAAAGGCATGACTGATCAAAAAAACCAATTTCCCCTGTTCCAGAATATGAGCAATGATCTCAAGATCGATCAATGATTCATCGGCGATGAGGACATCAAAATCCCCGGACTTTATCCGTTCATCACCCGTCTCGAGCTCTATCACATTGTCAAAGCCCTGAATAACGGCGTTCTTGTCAAGCTTCAGGATGATATTCTCGTCAGTATCATAAAAATGCAGTAAATTATATGTAAGTTTCCGGGTAAGCGCCTTATCTTTCGATGTGAATACACATAGCCCCCTCATGAAAGGCAGAATATTGTCAATTATTATTTTTTGTTCCTTGGTCAAGCCGAGATTTGCGATATCGGTGATCTTGTGGACTTTGTGGATATTGGAAATGGTTAAGGCGTTCTCGGAGAATTCCTCCATGGTGAAGTTGTAATTCACATCCCGGGACAGGGATATATAGGCGCCGCCCGCAACCCTCTGCAGTTCTTCAAGCTTCTCTTTGACTGTAAGCCAGTAACTTGCGGGGAATTTCATTTTTAATGTACGGAGGCCCCGGAAATTGAAAAACACCCGGTTCTCGAAATCGGTGTGTATAATAGTGGCGGAGTCGCAGGAATTCTTTATGATCTCATCAAAGATGAATAGGATTAAATTAGACATTGTTTCATCCTTGATAAGGCGATTTATAGCGCCCTCATCAATGACCTCAAAGAAATTATCCAATGCTCTCTCATAATTGATCTCTTTTCCTTCCCACCTTGCGATGATCTTCTCTTTGATCATTCTTAGATCGGAATACGATCCCAGAGAAAGATTGATCTCGCATTGAGAGACCTCTTTGATCTTGTCGATGAGGGAGATATTGGTCGGATCGTCGATACAGACGGTAAGCTCATTCCCGAATTTAACCAACGGAAGAAAATCCTCCGCTTTGATCATATCCTCAGGGAAAATGGAGATCAGCTGTATGTCCACCATAGATTCATTGAGATTTATATAGGGTAATTCAAATTTATTGGCAAGTGTCCAGAACAGGTCATCTTCGGTGATGTACCCGCCTTCTATAAGAACCTCTCCTAGTTTATTTTTTGAAACCTTCTGAGCCTTCAATGCATCGTTGAGCTGATCCTCGTTGATTAGCTCATACTTAATAAGAAGATCTCCCAGTCGAAGCTTTTCAGAATTCATAATTTTCTCCTTCTTTGCTGTGATGATGGGAATATCCGCATTTACCCGCAAGAAAGCCAGGTTCCGACACCATCACTCCTTTTTCCGGATATTTGATTTTAACATATAATCCAAAATAATCAACTTGCGGGTAGGCTAGATGTACGAAGTGCGAGGCATTGAGAAGTGTGAAGTCTGAAGTGTAAA
>JAGLWT010000034.1 GCA_023133295.1 bacterium
CACCAACCTCCAACCTCTAGCCTCTAACCTCTTCTCTAATCGTGCACTGCGTAGCAGGCTGTCGAATTACTGTATTTTCACCGAAACGACATCGTCGTATTTAATGCTGAATGATTGCGTTTTATCATCCTTTGAATAAGTCATATTCCTTGTGCCCTTTACCTTATATTTCCACTGCTTCATGGCTCCTCTTTTCAGGTCAAATACTATTTCGCCCGAAAATGTGGTATCGGAGAGGTCAACATCTATCGTAACACCCTGATCCGTGGTTGAAAATACAGCATTCTCAACAACCGAACCGCTTAATTTATAAACAGCCTTCTTTCTGTCATTGCTGACAGGCTTATAGAGATACTCGAAAACCATATCAAGGTCGTCCTCTATTGGAGAACGGGATATGACCTTGAAAGGCGAGCCGGGAGCGGCATCCTTTTTCTCAACAAAGGGAATATCCGCTATCTGAGACACCACATAGAGAAAGCTTTCGCGATATTGATCTTCTTTTGCGGGAAAGAGCATGAATTTTGATCGGCCGTAATCAAAGAGTTCTTCCCAGTTAAGCACTGAAACCCACCCTTTTTCGGGATGATATTCCATTTTAGCGGTGTTTGAGAGAAGTATATTGTAGCCGAAGAGGGCATCCTTAATCAACTTATCTTCATCGGCCTCCTCTTCGGAACAGTATTCAAATGTCCCGCTCTGTTGAGGTATAGAAAGGTCCACTGAATTTAATTTCACTTCTATGACCGCGTTCCCGGAATCACTTATTCCCGTGTATTGTAAGGTATATACAACTTCAGCATATCCACTCACGACCATACCTTCGCCGTAATTCATAGTATTTTCGCTAAATCTGATATAACTCACCGCATCCTTCAGCGGCAGAGCGGAAATGCCCATTGCGGCTGCCTTTGTAACTGAGCTGTCATCCATAACATAGGAATTGCCTTCCTTATCTCCGCAGGACAAAAAAGTCACCAGCATCAGCAAAAGGATCATAACTCTCATTAAATCTCGCATTTTCATTCATACCTCCATATGTGGAACGGGGGGATACAAATACCTGTATCCGTGCCCCTTTTATTAAATATTTTCATCAATTTCTTTATACCCAGTATATAATATTCACCGTGCATGCCATCCTTGCCCTTTTCCTGCTGATAGATGAATCCATGATCTCTTTTTTGTATACCGGTGGACACAAAGATCTTTTCATTCACCTCGGAAACGACATGAAACTCCATCTTCGTCCTGATATGATCATCTTCAAGAACAGGTATGAATATTGTATTTCCCGGCCAATTCTGAAGGGCTCTTTTAACCTTCCCTTCGCTCTTTGCGGCGTTCAGCAGATGCGGCGCGAGAAGGATCTTCTTACCGGTAATTTGCGGCGCCTTGCCATAAAGATCGTATGTTTTGACCCCCGTGGTCAAGGGCTTTCCGTCAAAAAGAACGGCCTCACTCCCGGTAGCCTGCATCATCTCCATTATCAATCGGCTTTCCTTTGACCTCATCACAGAGGAGAATGGATAGACGGTGAGGTCATAATCCGCATTTCTGTCGACATTCAAGAGTACTTGATTGGATAATTTCACTAACCACAGGCCGTCTTTGAGGTCTTTCTTTTTCAAGGTGAATTTCAAACGATTGAAATCCTTGCGGATATTCTCTATCGTGAAGACCCCTTTATAAATGTTGCTTCCGTTTTCTCCTACCACATTCGGAAAATCTACGGGATTACGCAATGATCTGTGGAAATGGTCGATCAGAACGATCACTCCCCCCGCAGATATAAGGGCGCTTTTCAATTTTATTATACCTTCCCCATCCATAAAGAGATGCGGGAACAAAACGATAATGATCTTGATATTCTCTTGCTTATTGTAGATACTATACGGAGACGGCAATTCAAGGTCCCAGGGAGACAATACATAAGCTGTTTTCTTTAATAATTGGCCTTTTTTGCCCAAGAGTCCGCAAAAACTGAGGGTATCGGGATCGGAAAGCAGGCCTAAGGCAATTTCTTTGAGCATTTTATAATGGAATACGGCGGGAAATTCGATGGCTTCTTCTTCATTTCGTCGAATTCCGTCCGTATGATCGAGATAACCCGGGAAAAAGGATCATTATCCTCTTGGATATCGGCGGGAAGCATCTCATTGAAAAGACGCTGTTTTTCATCTCCGGAAATAAGCTCGCCTTCAAGAACATTCGTTTCATCTATATTCAAGCCCAGCGCTTTCAAAGCGAATTTCAGGTCCTCAAGATAGAAATGGGATTTCAGCGGCTCTGTCTTATTCTTGTAAAGATTATAGAGCAAATTCTTTCGGCTTCTATACCAGTTTAAAAAAGCGTATTCCGGGCGATTATTGTGCTCAATCGAGATCTTCTCCTGAATTATTACGAGCCCCTCGGAAGACAATACTCTTTGAACCTCGAACATCGCCTGAATGGCCTTCAAAGGCCTCATGTTAAGCGAGGATAAAATGGAAGGCAGGACGGCGATATCGTAAACCTCATCCTCAATGAATGAAATATCCGAAAGGTCCGCGGCGGAAAAATCAAAATGATCCGACAGATCCGCGAATTTCTCTTTGTACTTATTGATCTGGGCACCATTATGGTCAATAACCTTAACTTTGAAATCATAATTGCCCCTTTTCGCTTTTGATCGTAATATGTCCAGGGTATTGGTCTTAGAAATTCCGGCAAGCAGGATATGCTTGCCGGAGATATTCAGATCTTTCAGAAGAAAGAAATCCTTCATATGAATAGAACTCCTACTCTTCCTTCTCACCTTCTTCTTCTTTCGTTTCTTCTTCCTTTACTTCTTCTTCCTTTACTTCCTCTTCCTTTACTTCTTCTTCCTTCTCTTCTTCTTCCTTCTCTTCTTCTTCCTTCTCTTCTTCTTCCTTCTCTTCTTCTTCCTTCTCTTCTTCTTCTTCCGTTTCTTCTGCTTCTTTCGTTTCTTCTGCTATTTCTTCCTTGACTTCTTCTATTACTTCTTCTTTCGCTTCTTCTGCTATTTCTTCTTTCTCTTCTTCCTTTACATCTTCTTTCGTTTCTTCTTCCTTGACTTCTTCTTTCACTTCTTCTTTCACTTCTTCTTTCACTTCTTCTTTTACTTCTTCTGCTATTTCTTCTGCTATTTCTTCCTTTACATCTTCCTTCACTTCCGCCTTTTCTTCTTCTACCGTTTCTTCCTTCTCTTCTTCTTTCTCTTCCTCTACGATTGCTTTCTTCTCTCTCTTTGCTTTCTTCTTATCAGCGGGAGCATCAGATTTTTGCTCAGCTTTCTGCTTGAGGGCGGCGAATAATTCCTCTGACATTGTATCGCCCATTGTAACCTCTTCTTCACTGCTGTCGGAAGCGTCCATATAGTTCTTCACATCGGCTTTTTCAGCCCTTTTTGTTTCGATATGTTCCTCATTCATCAATGAGATCTGTATGCGTTTGTCCCTTACATTAATGTGAATGATCGTTCCTTCCACTTCCTGGTCCACAGATATCTTCTCTTTCCAATCCTGACCTTCGTCCGAAGGTACCTTTGAAAAATGCAGGAATGCGTCGAAGTTCTCGTCCAGATTGACAAAGGCGCCCGCATCGATGATCTTTACGATCTTTCCCGTAACCTTGGAACCGACAGGGAATTTCTCCTCGATCTCATCCCATGGATTAGGCAGTATCTGCTTAACGCCGAAATCGATCTGCCGCTTGCGCGAATCAATGGCAAGTATCTTAGCTTCCACGATCTCGCCCTCTTTGATCATCTGTTTGGCGTTCCTGAACTTCTGACTCCAGGAGATATCCTCGACCTTCAGAAGGCCGGTGACACCGGGCTCAAGCTCAATGAAAGCACCGTATTTCTCAACCTTCACGACCTTTCCCTTAACAACATCGCCGACATTGTATTTTTCAAGAACAAAATCTCTGACGGAAACGATGATCTTCCGATTGTCAATATCGATCCTTTTGACGATCCCTTTAAGTGTTTCACCCACAGAAACCATTTCAGAGGGGTTCCTCACGATCCTTGTCAGGGTAAGTTCGTCATTTGGAATAAGAGCTCTGAATTCATCGGAAAGATTTATTACCGTTCCAAAATCAAAAATCCTGTACACAGCACCTTCAACAACTTCCCCTATGCGGAATTTATCTTCAATATCTTCCCATGGATCATCTGTCAGGTCCTTGAGACTCAGCCAGACCTCTTTGTCTTCTTTATTAAAATCTATAACGACCAGTTTCACATCTTCTCTGTGCTCGATGATCTCTCTCGGGTTCTGATATCTGTCCCATGAAACATTTTCATATTTCAATTTTCCGATAACACCGCCAAGATCAACTATAAAAGCTTTCTCTTTCGGAGAGGATTTGATCACACGGCCCTCAACGATAACGCCGATATCGAGACTTTCCAGAAGTTCAGATCTCTTTTTGTACTGCTCTTCCATCATGAAAAGCCTTTCGGATGCGATGATGATCTTTTCTCTTCTCTGAAGTCCAACGACCTTCACGGGAAGCTTTAATCCCACGAGATCCTTGTTCTTTCTTGAAGTTTCCTTTGAAACATCGTAATCTGAGATGAAGACCTCAAATTCAAGATATTTTCCCCAGTATCCCTGTACCATCTTTTTCTTTCTGGGTTGTTTTCCCCAGAATATGAAGTGCTCTCCGCGCTTTTTGAAATCAACTAAAATGGGAGCTTTGTCCTTATAAGTTTTATAGACCATTTCCCAGTTCTCTTCTTTCTCGGCTGCTTTTTTGGAGAAAATATAAAGTCCGTCCTTGCCGCCTCTAAGCGCCATGACCTTTAAGGTCGCACCGGGTTTTAATGCCTTTAATTCTCTTTCAGTAAAGTCCGAAGTAGGGATCTCGCCATCATGTTTAAGATCCGTGGAAACCATAATACTATCCGATGTAATCACCACTACCGTTACATCTACAATGTCACCTCTTTTCGCTTGTGCTGGATTGTCAATCATACAATCATACCTCCGTCGACAAGGATTTCACCTTCTCGTATAAATATTCGGAAATGGCAGTGTAATCGTTCCTTTTGGGGACCGCTGCCATTAACTCTTCATATGTTATCAGCTTTCCCACAACGACCCGTACAGGGTATCTTAACCTGCGGCGGCCGTATTTAGGCAGAACCTGGAACCATCCTTCAAGAAATACCGGAACAACATTGCAATGCGTCCTCGCGACGAGGAATCCGGCTCCCTTTTTGAATGGTTTTATCGAACCGTCCAGGGTTCGTGTGCCTTCGGGAAACATGATTAATCTTCCGTTATTTTGTAAAATGGAGGTCGCTGTGCGTATCGCTTCAATATCTGCCGTACCCCTTTTCACAGGGAAAGCGCCCATCATGCTGATAAACTTACCCAGAAAAGGAACCTGGAAGAGTTCCCATTTTGCAAAATAAGAAAGTTTCAGTTCATCGAGGAAGGCACCGATAAGAGCTGGATCTAGAAGGCTTTGATGGTTCGAAACCACTAGAACTTTATTCCTGATGGAAAAACGCCTTTCAAGCCTCAATATCCTGAAATTCAATAATAGTCTTACAAAGAACCTTATTAATATACCCGCTAAATGATAAATATAATAATCAAATGTGTTCATTGTACAGTATAACTCATTTTAAATCAACTCCCCCTGATGATCTCTAGCATTCTGGCGACAACTTGAGAAAG
The DNA here is from genome assembly GCA_023133295.1 of bacterium. Lineage (GTDB taxonomy): Bacteria > AUK180 > AUK180 > AUK180 > AUK180 > JAGLWT01. Next base: position 5,697 of record JAGLWT010000034.1, read on the forward strand.
CGTCATATCGGAGGTGTCGATCTCCACGGCATCATCGGCCTTCTTCAAAGGGCCGTAATCCCTTTGATAATCCCTCTTGTCACGCCTTTTAATATCAGCCAGCACTTCTTCCGGGGTTTTATTGATTTTCATTCCTTCATAATCCCCTAATCTCCGCTTCGCCCTTGTTTCCGGCGTCGCTGTCAAAAAGAACTTCACATCCGCTTGAGGGCAGACCAGAGTTTGTATGTCTCTTCCTTCCAGTATGCCTCCCGTCACCTCTGCTGAAGCTCTTAATTTCTTATTGATCTCGATGCGGACATTCTTCATATCCGCGATATTTGATACTTCCATAGCTATCTGAGGCGTTCTGATCTTTTCGGAAACATCCTCATCATTAAGAATAATGATTGCCGGATCATCCGGAGTACCGATCCTGATCCGCATCTCATTGACAAATAGGGAAATATTCCTTTCTGATGACTCGGGATTTCTCAATGAGTGCAGAGCCGCACAGCGGTAGAATGCCCCTGTATCTATATACGGAAGGCCCAGTTTCTCTGAAAGAAGACGCGCGATAGTTGACTTGCCGCTTCCCGCGGGGCCATCGATCGCGATGATCATTTTGCCTTTAATTGGGTCACCTCCTTTTCCGTTAGAAAACGATACGCCCCGATCTTGATACCCTGCAGGCGTATTCCGCCATGTTCAATTCTTTTGAGAGTGATCACCGGATGGCCCATCTGTTTGAATGCCCGGCGAATGATACGATTCTCACCGGATCTCACCGATATTACCACAACCGTATCACTTCTTTGTGATGTGATCCGTATGAATTTGCAGGTAAATTTTGATCTCTTACCGCTCTCATTCGCCAGATATATGCCCTTTTTAAAGGTATCTATCTCTTTTTGTTTCAGATGATGAGATATCTTCACTCTATAGACCTTATCTTTACCGAAAGAGGGATGTGTCAGGCGATTGATCATTTCTGAATCATTCGTGACAATGAGCAGGCCCATCGTATTGATATCCAGACGGCCGGCATAGAGGAGATTGGATTTCAGAAAGATCTTGAATTTTGCATAGATCTTCCGCTCTGAAAGCCCGGACCAGCGTGCATCGGCTGCGACGCGGAACATACCCTTATCATAAAGATAATCGTATACGGTCGCCCGTTCTCCGGGGTCATGCTTGGTAACGACAACACCTCTCGGTTTATTCAAGGCGATGTAGAACATCTCCGGCAATCCTCGAAGCGGCAGGCCGTTCACTATAATATGATCGGAGTTCGGGTCGATCTCAAATGCGGTTGAACGGCAGATCTTTCCGTTTACCATAACCTTCTCATTATCGAGAAGTTTCAGACAATTCCTTCTGGAATCAATATTATTCAAAACCAGGAAGCGTATCAGTTTCATGCTTTCTTTCCTTTATCTTAAATTCTTCTTTTATCTCATCAACTTTAGGGAGTTCGCTCAGGGATTTCAAACCGAAAATGGTCAAAAACTGTTTGCTGGTCCCATATAAAAACGGACTTCCGGGCACTTTCTTTCTTCCGATTATCTTCACAAAGCCCTTTTCCAGAAGGGTTCTGACATGAAATGTCGAGTCAATATTCCCTCTTATCGCGTCAACCTCTATTCTCGTTGTGGGCTGATGATAGGCGACTATTGAAAGTACCTCGAGATTCAACTGCGTCAGAGAGAATTTCTCCTCAAGATTGTAGAATCCACGGATAAGGTCATTATATTCCGGACGGGTAGCGAAAACATATCCGCCGGCGACTTCTTCAATAAAAAAGCTGTTTCTTGCCTTGGAATACTGAGCATTTAATTCCGTGATGGAAGAGACGATAGCGTCGGGCGGCATTGCCAATACCTCGACCAGGCGTTTAAGGGAGATGGATTTGTTCGAAACGAAGAGAACCGCTTCAACCCTTTTTATATTTTCTGCTGTATTGTCATAGCTCATCCGAAACCACCTCCATGTCCAATACCGAATCATCGCCGATCTGAGAGTGAAGGTAGATATTACCGAAATTCTCCTTCTGAGTGAAGGTCAGAAGCTGTCTCTTTATCAGAATGAGGAGCGCGAAAAATGCTGTTACCAGTTCACTTTTCTCCTCACCCTCCACCATCTCGCTGAATTCCGCATATTCACACTTCTTAAAATATTCAAAGAGCTCCATCAATTTATCTTCTATATTGAATTTATCCCGGGCAATGCGCGCGAAAGCATCTTCTCCGGATGATCTTTCCAGGAAATCTATCACTATCTTGGTAAGGACATAAGGGTCCATCTCGTCCATCGAAAGGTTAGAGGAATCAATATACCCCTCCAGATTCTGCGAGAATCTGAAATGTATCTTATCCTGAAGATCCCTGTATTCGACCAATTCATGCGAGGCCTCTTTGATCAGCTCATATTTTTTTATGACATCCAGGAGGTCGCTTACTTCCGACATGGCTTCCTCTTCCTCTTCTTCTGTTTTTGGAAGCATCAATCTTGTTTTCAAAAGAACAAGGTATGACGCCATCGAAAGGAAATCCGCGGTCAGTTGAATTTCCATATCCTTGACCGATTCAACATAATCGACAAAGCCGTTTATGATGGCGAGCATCCGTATGTGGAGAATATCGACCTCATGCTTTCTGGCAAGGTCGACAAGGAGGTCTAACGGGCCTTCAAACCCTGTTGTATGTATCTCGTACATTATATGATCAGCCCCATATTCTTTTTTACCTTATCCATTTTCGCGGAGGCAGCTTCTCTCGCCTTCTCCCGTCCGCGGTCCAAGATGCGGCGGATCTCTTCATCACTCAGATCATTGCGTTTTTCCTGATGCTCTGACAATATTTTTGAAAGGGTTTGCGCGCAATTTCTTTTGCATGCGACACAGCCCAATTCGCCCGAAGCGCATTCGGCTGAGATCCGGTCGAGCTCAGGGGTCCCGAATATCTTGTGATAGGTGAAGACATTACATATTTCTGGATGCCCGGGATCGTCCTTTCTTATCTTTTCGGGATCGGTGATCATGGACATCACTTTCTTGTTTATTACATCCGCTTCGTCATTAAGAGCGATGCAATTGCCATATGACTTGCTCATCTTTCTTCTATCCGGCCCCAGAAGAAGTGGAAATTTTGTAAGAAGCCCTTCCGGCTCAACAAAGGTCTCGCCAAAGAGGTGATTGAACCTTCTGACTATCTCTCTGGATATCTCCAGATGAGCCATCTGATCCTTTCCGACAGGAACGAAATCCGCGTCATACAGTACGATATCGGATGTCATGAGGATGGGATATGAAAGAAGTCCCACCGATACTACATTCTCCTGAACCTCATCGCCGGCTTTACTGTCCTGTCCGCGGCTGTCTCTTGTTACCACACCCTTCGCCTTAAGGTCTCTGATGGCATCCTTGAATGTGGGGCATCTTTCAACCCAGCTCAAAGGGGTAGCCATCGAAAGGTAAGTGGCAAGCTCAGCATGCTCCGGCACCTCTGATTGAACAAAGATGGTGGATCTCTCGGGATCCAGCCCTGCCGCCAGCATATCTTTGACTATGCTGTAATAATAATTTTTCTTGTCTGTGGAAAGATTATTGGTAAAAGAATGTATATCCGCAACAAAATAATAGGCATCGTAATCTTCCTGAAGTTTCACCCAATTGCTCAATGCGCCGATCAAATGCCCGATATGCAGATCACCGGTCGGCCTTGTTCCTGATAATACCTTCTTTCTCATTCTATGCTCCCAGGATATAATTGATCATGCCCATATCATTCCCCAGGAAGATCTTTGATAGGACATTTACAAAGAAATACATGATCGTGGTCAATATGCCGACATTGAGAAGAACGAGGATGATGATGAAAGAAAAAGGCCTTATCCTGTCAAACACAGCCTTTGCTTTATATGAAAGGAACTCTCTCAGTACATGCGAACCGTCCAAGGGAGGAAGCGGTATCAAATTGAAGATCGCGAGAAAGAGATTTATCAGATAGAAATAGAAAAGCAGCATGAAGAGCGGCTGCATCGATTTCAGCAATTGCGGATCGGCATAAGGGTCCAGTTTCAAGGCACGGAGCAAGAGCCGCAATATCACCGCGGCGACGACCGCAAGCAGTAAATTGGATCCCGGCCCGGCAAGTGATACTATTATCTCGCCTTTTTTTCTGTCATGAAAATTATTGGGATTCACAGGGACAGGCTTTGCGTAACCTAATGGAATACGCATTAGGAACAACATCAGAATAGGAAGAATAATGGTTCCCCATAGATCCATATGCTTCAGGGGGTTCATTGTTATTCTACCCATGTTCTTCGCAGTGGGGTCCCCCATTTTGTCCGCAGCATAGGCATGAGCCGACTCATGAAAGGATATTGACACCAGCAAAATGAGTACTTGTGATATTATCACTAAGACAGATTCCATTAATTACTCCAATTTTGTTATTTTATCATTATTAGGAAAGATTTTCAAATGTATTTGACATATGCATAACAAATGTGATAAAATAAAAGGTTATGGTATTGAAAATTGCGCTGTACACCTTATTAGGGATCGTTTTAACCTGGGTGGTCTATCAGATAATCAGTATCCTCAAAACAAGACAGAAGGAATCCGTCCTCAAGGATGTTTCCGGACTTGTTTCAGATGGAAAAACTGATCAGGCCATCGATGTACTGGAGAAATCTGTCGCGAACAGCTTCAGTGAACAAGGCTTCATGGCACTCTTGAACCTTGTTCTTGCATCCGGACAATATTCAAAGGCGGTCAAGCTCATCGATAAGGTGGAAAAGACGGGTAAGGCCTCTTTCACAACAAAGATGATGAAGGGATATGCCTATTTCCTTTCAGACGATCACAAAGCAGCGATCAATATCTACGAAGCCCTGTTGAAAGAACACCCGGACAAATCCGATGTGGTCCGCTCGAATATCGCCTCTATCTACCTTGAGGAAGAGACGCACTTGGAGAAAGCCGAAGAGATCTACAAGGACATCCTTGAGAATTCACAGCTTACAACCACATACAATGTTCTGATCAACCTCGGCTATGCACAAATGAAATTAGGAAAACTTGAAGAAGCCATAATAAATGAGAAAACAGCATTGGAACAGATCCCCAAGAAGGGGGACTTCTCTTCCCTATTCGCCTTAGCTCATTATGTGATCGGGGTTTCCTATTACAAGAACAACAAAGCAGATAATGCAAGAGAGGAATTACAAATAGCGAAACGCTATACCAACAGTGATGAATTTAATAACAAGATCGATCAAGTCCTTAATAATCTTATTTCTACTACTTAGCTTTTCGTCGTGTTTTTTCTCCGGTAACTATATGATCAATCCGGAGTTCAGCTTCAAGACAAAACCGGCGGAAATAAAGCTTGAACTTAACTTGAGCAAGGCGGCGGAGCTCTTCATTCATGAGGATAAGAGATTTCCGCTCTATTCCGAAACTCAGGGTGTCAGGAAATGGAAGAACTTCTTTTCAAATAACCCTCAGGGAAGGGCGCAGGTTGAAGTCCTTTTAAAAAGACAGCATAAGATCACCGAGATCAAAGAGATATTCAGAAAGAATGACCTGCCGGAAGAATTGGCTTTTGTAGCCTTTGTAGAGAGCTATTTCAATCCCAATGCCCGTTCACATGCGGGAGCTGTAGGGGTCTGGCAATTTATGCCCCACACAGCGAGAAGCTTCGGGCTCAGAGTCAATTGGTGGATAGATGAGAGGCTTAACCCCGAGAAGTCCACACAGGCGGCGGTGAGTTACTTTAAAAAACTATACCGTATGCTTGGAGATTGGGATCTCGTTATCATGGCATATAATTACGGCGAATACGGACTCAAGCGGAAGATCCGCGAATACGGCATCCCGGAATGTTATGACGAACTCCCCAGGGAGACCAGGTCATTTTTAGTCAAGATCAAAGCATTGATACAACTTTTTAACGAATATGATTTCGCAAGGATCGACAGCGAAGACGACGAAGTCTATGTACAGTATCCAATGAAAGGATATTGGGAATTGGAAGAGATCGCATATAAACTCCATTTCAGCAGAAAGGCATTAAAGAAGCTCAATCCCGAGTATAAGCACGGATACCTGCTTAAGGGAACCAATTATATCAGAGTACCGGAAAAGTACTATACCAAATTGAAAAAACTGAAAAGTCAGAACAGGGCGGACGGAAAGGTCATCAAGCTCAAGATCAAAAAAGGCGATACCGTTTATGCGATCTCAAGAAAATTCAATCTGGGCTATAAGAAATTAATGCGTATCAACAACATCTCAAACGCCAAAAATATACGACCGGGACAGACTCTTTACATTCCCATCTCGTAACACGGAACACGTGTGAAGTGTGAAGTGTGAAGTGTAACGTGAAGAAATCAGATCTCAATTTCTCCTATTATTTTCTCTACCCTATTTTATAATTGTCCATTGTCAATTGTCCATTGTCAATTATACTCAGTCATCCTGAGCTTTTCGGCGAAGGATCCATCTGGTATTTGCTTCTTGCGTTTCCCACTTTACACTTCACACTTCACACTTTCTTCTGCGCTTGTGCGCTTGTCACTTGTGCACTTGTGCTCTGCGAAGCAAAGCTTGTGCTCTGCATAGCGTCACTATTCATTATTCACTTTTCACTATTCATTGTTTTCTGTCATCCAGAGGGAGCTTGCGACCGTGGGATCCAGTTTTCTCTCTTTCATTCTTCATTATTAATTTTTCACTATTCACTTTTCACTTTTCACTTCTCTATAGGCCACCGTCCCTATTCTTTTCGTTTTTCGAGATATGCCCGAAGGGAGAGGGAAATACGAGAAAGATGAGATCGGAAAGAGATTAGATCAGAAAGAGATTAGATCGGAAAGAGAACATATGGGAAAAGGGTAAAAAGTAAAGATACTCTGATTATTCTATTTATTTGGCCAGAAAGGAGTCTATTTCTGTCTTGAACGACAAATAAACATTGAACGCATTGTCAACCAATAATCTCAATTTCTTTTCGTCTAATAAAAATTCATACGCATGTATAAAAAAATGACGAAATGCCAGATACTTAGCCAACTCCTTTTTTATGATATCAGTAATGATTCCTTCATCTGTTGCTTGTAGTAATAGATCTCGATGCCATGAATCTGAATCTGAAATTTGAATAGATTGAGAATTAAGTATCTGTTTAAGGATATTTTCGATCCCATTGTAAATATTATGCAAAAATGCGCCCATGCCGGCTAATTCAACGGGAGTTTTATTGGGCTTATCTTTAACCTTTTCCAACTCTTCAAGAACAAGAGAGATATTCTCCATTTCAACACTAACTTTTTCCCTCAGACTAACCATACAACACCGTGCCTTCTTTTTCTATCAATCTATTGAAAGAATTTTCTCTGCTTAAATCTATTATATCTATTCGTTTTGAGAGGGCAAGTATTAATTCTGCGTAAAAATCAAAGAAAAGTTCAGGTTCTATACCTTTTATCCCGATATCTATGTCATTTGCCTCATCTTTCTCAATAGAAGAGCCAAATAGGATTACTGCACTCAGATCATACTTTTCTGCATATTCAAGTATTATTTTCTTATTCTTTTCTGATATCATCTCCACCTTCACATTTGCTTATTTCTACCATTTTTAACATCATAAATCAAATTTGCATTCCCTTTGGCCTTCTCCCTCCTTCACCTGCCCATTGTCCATTGTATTTTCCCTTACCCGCTTGTCCCTTGTGCCTTGTACCCTGTCCCTTGTGCTCTGCGTAGCGTGTCCCTTGTCCACTTGCCACTTGTGCACTTGTCACTTGTGCACTTGTGCACTTGTGCTCTGCGAAGCGTGTGCACTTGTGCACTGCGAAGCGTCACTATTCACTGTTCATTGTTCATTGTTCACTATTCACTATACTTAAGCCTATCAACTTATCACCTATTTCCACACCTTTTAACCTTCCCAATAATTGTCCATTGTCAATTATATTTGTCCCTGGGTCCACTAGGTCACTTACTACTGTTGTAAGATGTAAAGACCCGGTACTCTATCTAAACATCTTTCTTGCCAATGGTTTGATATAGAGCGCCTAATGAGCTTTTAAATCCCTCATCCTTCTCCTTTCCAAAAAGAGGAAATCCCTTCAATGATTTTCTCATTTGTTCAACAAGAAGATTTGCTTTCTTGTAAGTCAATTTGTATGTTAATTTTTTGGTTCCAGAAGGTATTTCAAGTTTCTGATGATCGTAATCATCCAATATATTCAAAGCTTGCGAGAATTCTTGCATTAATTCAATGATTCCTCGCGCTTCCTCCGATACGGATTCAATGGATTTTATTCTGGACAAAAGGGTGACCTTCTCCTGCAACTGTTTTATTTTAGTGTCTTGTTCCTGAAGGCGCTTTTCGTTGACCGTAAAACCATCTAAGAGATGTTTTTTCAATATTGTAGTGGCCCAGATACGAAACTGAGTGCCGCGCTTTGAATTAACCCGATAACCAACAGAAATAATTACATCTAAATTATAAAATTCAATATCTCTTTTTACTTGTCTTTCACCTTCTGCTTGAACTATTCGGAATTTCCGAATAGTTGAATTTCTATCTACTTCCTTTTCTTTATAAATATTTTTGATATGTTCATTTACCGTTGGTATTCCTTTGTTAAACTGCATCCGAATTCCGTTCTCGCGTTCCGTGAAAGTCCAGAACAGATGAAAATACGATACCTTTAATACCTTTTATTCCACAGAATATCAAGTTTTTGTGGATTCTATTCCTTAAAATACGATACCCTCTTGTTGATGATGTCAACAATGTCAACCACCGTCCCCATATTTGATTCCCCAACGGGGCAAGGAATAGGGAAGAGAGGAATGGAGAAATACGAGAAAGATGAGATCGGAAAGAAATTAGATCAGAAAGAGATTAGATCAGAAAGAGAAGATCAGATAGTTCGAGAAGGAAGCTTATCCGGATTCCCTGTCATTCTGAAAGAGCTTGCGACCGAAGAATCCATCTGGTATTTGTTTCTTGTGTTTTCTCATTTCCCCACTTTGAACTTTTGAACCTTTGAACTTTTGAACGCTGCGGCTCTGCGCAGCATAACTTGTGCCTTGTTCACTTGTCCCTTGTGCCTTGTGCCTTGTCCCTTGTATCCTGTGCTTTCTGTTTACAGACCAGACCGGACACCACTATTCCGAGAAGGAAGCCGCTATTAATCACAAAAACATTCATCCTAAAGATAGCCGACAATACGACCCAGAGGGCAAACAGGGTTAGCCATATTGTCATCTGAACTTTTTTCGATGGGATCTTGTACAAAAAGAAAATCAGAAAGAATCCTACTACCGCTCCGATTCCCCAATTTACCAGGATCATTACCGTGAATCCCACGAAGATGATCGAGTATACGGGCATTGCAATTGAACACATCAGCAAAAGAACTGCTACTATCAGTTTCACCCAGTTAAAAGGTTTCTTCTCCATCTTAATCTCCTCTCAGAGTATTTTACTTGATTTAAAAAATATTATCAAATTTTGGATTCAAAAAAGGTAAAATGGAATTTATCCCGCACCTTTACTACGGTGCTGTGATTTATCCCGCACATTGCTAACGGTGCTGGAAGACACGGTACCCTATCCTTGTTTTTAGCATCAAAACAATGGTGGCCATTCTACTTCTTTCTTTCGATATTTCACCAAGATATTTCTCATTTCCTCCAGTGTATAGTGTTCAGTGACCCTCCATGTTTGATAAACATCAATGCAATGCTGTTCAAGAGTTAAGAAGGTTTCCATCAGTTTTCCATCATTGAGCGTCTGAAGTAGCTTAAAGGTATAATATTGAGCAATCGACTCGTGGGGACAACTCGGATGAAAGTCAGGTTGATCAGACATAGGAAGTGAAAAATCTAACCACGAACGGCCATCGCGATCTTTCCCGATGTGGGAATAAGCGTGGACTGTTTCGTGAATATATATAACTGTGCTAAGGGCATCTTTATCCATACCTAATTCGTCAGCAACATATTCAATCATCCGAGGATATAGGACGACTTCCACCTCTGCAGGAAAATAAACACCGAGAAGGTTGTCAATGACATAGTTCCGCTTTTCTCCTGAGATAAAATCAGCCAGGTTGCGATCCTTTATATGCTGTTCAGCATATTCCAGAGCCTCTTGCCAACGAACCTGGCCGGGCTGGACATTATCCCAATCAACGCGCTTCACTGCAATTCTCCGAACCAGCTCTGGTGGAACCTCATTACTGAATTTGTAACTGAGGTCTCGCACTCTCCATATTTCTTGAAACGGCCGCGGTTCGTACTTATAATCTCCACTTGTAGCAAGATGTTGGTCAAGCGAATCATTAAAAGCCTCTCTAAAATCTTTATCGGGGTCGTAAGTAAAGCCCATCATATTTTCTATAAGGAATTCCTGCCCAGTAGTCCACAAAAGTTCGTGCATTTTGTGATGGCTGTGTTCCTTGAGATACTCTATTCTGGTTTCGGTGGAGTATCTCCACCAAAGCGGAACAAATAGTTCCTCTCTAAGACGTTTTGTATTCTCTCCGAGCGATACAAATCCACGCATTCTTTCGGGCCATCTATTAATTGCCCATAGAACAGCAAGTTGCTGTCCTTTTTCTCTGAGTTCTGCGAGAGCGTCGAGGATTTCGCGAGCTTTTTCAGGGTCATATAAATCGGAACTACTATGGAGTGTCAGATGCGTGCGTTGAACATACTCATCAAGGAACTGATTAGCAACATACTCGGTGTAAGGTCTGTGTTGGTCTTCTGGCATTCCATCTTCCATTTTGGTAGCTTCAGCAAGTGGATCTTTATAATCTGTCATCACATCCCTTTGGAGTATCTTCTTGAACTTCTCATACTGCACATGATCTAAAACCCTTTGGTCCCAACTTTTGAACCACCTATGTTTAGTATCGTCCCCGCGTACAAAATCTGGAGCTAAAACGATTTTCTCGATTTGTTCGGATGCACTTTCAATGTGCTGACAGACATCATAAAGGTCTTTGAGTTCTGACTTTGACTCTCCGCTAACAATACGGTTTAGTAAAGATAAAAATGTCTCGAAGGGATCTATACCGTGCCCTACCCAGCTTTTGTCTAACAACCAGTCAAAACATTCTTTCGCATGATCAAATGTAAAATTGGGCCAGTTTTTAACGACCCATTTGTGCGTGCTAATGTATAACGGATGAGGTTTAAAGCTTCGCCAGGGATTGTCCTCTCTAGCATTTTTTAATACAGATGTTAAAACCCTCTCACATGATTTCGTTCCAAGTTCAACCATATGGGGAGAAAGAAGAATTTCATCATTTTTTCTGACGAGGGGAAGGAACCGAAATAGAAAGGATTCCCTTTGTTTATCGTTCGGCAGACGGTCTATTTGTTCCTGAACGATCTGATACATCTCTTCAATTTTTTGTGACCACCACCACCTTTTTAGCAAAGCATCATAGTCAATTTTCGATTCTTTAGAGACCGGAGTAATCAATGGAACAGGGTGTTTCTGTTCTGAAAGCTGGAGCATTTTTTCAAAGAATATAAGTAATTCCGTATGGTCTTTATAAGGAATGATTTCAACTCCTTTCTTTCGCCACTCACTTCGTGCCTTATATCCGGGGTCGAGCATTAAAGCATAAACAGTGGGCATTACCTCTTTAAATATTTTCATAAGGTCATCAATCAGTCCCAGAAAGTTCGGGTCACGGAGCGAGAAGCCAACCGTAAGTATAGGATGCATCACAAAGAGGCTGCGTAGGATGGTAGTGTACTTGCTATTTGAACGCAAAGCAGTGTAACTTTCCTCTGTTAAAATAAGATTTTCAGCAAGATTGGTTGTATTACGGATGCAGCCATGGATTTTCGCGAAAAAGCCGTGCCTCCTGAAAGCGTTAATGTCATCAATGCATTGAGGATATACTAAAGGTTGAAGTCGATTACTTTGGTATTCGAAAACTAAATCAAAGTTTGTGGTAATGATGCCTCGGAAGTTGGTTTTGAGAATATCTTCATGAACCTTTGACGACACAATATCAGATGGATCAAGTTCTGCCTTAAGGAACGCAGCGAATTGATCCGACCGTGTTTGCTGTTTGAATATCCGAGCTATCTCAAGATATTTACCTTCTTTGAGCAATTCTTCCAACTTTGCTAAAGTACTAGCATCACAATTATTTGAATCACGAAGGTCCTCGATCATATGTTGCATAAGAGTATCCCAATCAGGGAGCCCCTTTCCTTTCTTCCTAACGCCAGATGCAGAGAGACCAGCACCTACCAAAAGAACACACTTAGATGGGTCGTCTTGAATCGCCCGTTTTAATTGCTTAGTTAAATGCAAAGGCATAATAATCTCCTACGCAATTGCACATAACTTGTTTATATCCGAAGTTAATTGCAATTGCAAATTCAACTTTGATTTCATAACTTCTCATATACTTGATTATGCAGCTTTTAATTTCATAAATCAAATTTTTATTTCTTGTTTTTAAAAATTATAATTTACAGGCATCCCCCTGCTTTTCGATTCAGCGACAGTATATATATAGTGCAATATAGGGATAGTACGCAAAATCTGCCTTAGAAATTTCCGAGAATCCGTGATTTGAATGAGATATCATGAGCTGTGTCATAATTCAAACTGCAAAAACCTTGCATAATTTAAGATAAGGACGAAAATAAAAGGAGTTAGGGCTTGACAAAAGGCGCCTCCATTAGTATAAGATAATTGTACAACAAAGCCAAAGGAGGCATAATTGTGAACAAGGAAATTAAACCACAGATTTCAAAGAAAATCAACTATTTTTTCAAAAAAATGGATTCACGCAGAAAGAGTATTTCAAAGTCGGATGTCAAAAATCTGAAATTACTGATCTTTTCTATATTGAAAGTAAAGATACGATACCCTACGAGCATTTTACTACTTTGCAAATATATTATCAAATTTCGGATTCAAAAAGGGTAAAAGGTAAAGATCTGATACCTTGGCTGAGACACTTACTACTGTTGCACTTTCGTATTTAGTAAATACGAAACATCCAAAAGGCGAATTTGAAGCTTCTACAACCATCGTCCCCATATCTGCCCTGATCAATCATTTTAATTACTTCTTACGATATTCTGGGAAATAACCTCCATTAGGTTTAGTTGCAATAGATTCTGATATTTTAATTTTTCTTTTTATAATCTTTGCTTCACCTTCTCTGATAGAGTCGCATACATTTTCTGATGCCTTTACCAATTCATCACTTTGATCAAAATTTCCTTCCTTGAAAATTTTCCAGATTAGATTCTCATAATGTTTAAGGGATTCTATTAGAGATGCTGGTATGGTGGCATAATACTTCTTTAAAACCATTACGTTTATCAATATTTCTTTAGATTTTGGTACAAAATACTCACTAATCTGCAATAATATTTGATCTTTTGGTATCTTTTTTTCTTGCATTTTTTTGTTCAATTCCGAACTCGCTTCATCAAGTAGTTGTGATGCTTCAAAATCTATTTTTATTACATTTTCCCAAATAGATTTACAAACTTCTAATTGTGATTTAAGAATTTCTGATTCGGCAATTTCCTCACGAAAGACACGTTTATTTAGCCAAGTAGTCACAATTGCTGTCAATAAACCAACAATAGCACCAATCAATCCAAAAATAATTTTATCTTCCATAATAGATTCCTCCTTATAATAATATCATCCTCTAGATATTAAATTGTTCCAATATTATGTCCTTTATTCAAGTCATCTAAAGAACTCATTTTCCTAATTTGTACATTATTCATTCTAATTTTATCTTTTTTCATATTTGTGTTTTTACCACTTTAACCTGAAGAGTCAAATGGTTACAAGAAATGTGTATTTCAAATCACTTAAATATCTTCAAAATACTGCCACTTTACGTCTTCTAACGCTTCAATTATTTTAGCTCTTTTCTTCTCTTCGCCTTCTTGATACCAGATCCAGATTTTTTTTCCAGCGTTAGTGAAGCTCTCTATTACATCTCTAATATCTATGGACATCGAGATTTTAGACATTCCTTCCATTTTAGACATTTCTTCTATTTTTACATGTTTCTTCACAGGCTCATGCTCAAATACCTGATTGACATAATTTCGAAATTCCACAGTCGCTTTTGCTGCACTATCAATCTTACTTTCACAAGAGGTTGACAGCTTGCTGCCCGCTGTTAGATCAAATATTAAAGCTCCCGTCCAAGCATCAACCTTTTTTTTAGCTTCTATATAAAGTTCCCATGCTTTCTTATATTCAAGGGTTTCAGGTCCATAATATGTTTTTAACATTCTGGTTCTTTGTTCGCATTCGGAACGCAATTCTAAAATTTGAGAAATCGCTGACTCTCCTTCATTATTTGCACCAGGTATTACATGATGATTACATCCCGCTAATAAGCAAAACAAAAACAAGATAGCAACAAAAACAATGAGCCTTTTAGTTCTCATAAAATTCTCCTTTCCTGCCCGCATTTGATGCATCTGTACTTCCCTCTTCCTAGCTTTTCGCATGTTAAGTACCTCATGGTGGCCTCCTATTTTTTCAATTCCGTATCAAGATTCTCAAATATTTTATTCAGCTCTTCCCTCAAACTCAATCAAATTCTTGTCATCTTCTGGAAATAGTTTCTCAATAGCTTTTTGGAAATTAACTACATATCGAGAAACGCAATCTTCTATCATTAGATACGCTCCTTGTCATCTATAATAAATACCATATTAGGCAATCTCCATACCAGAGTATAATTTGTAAAGTGTGGAAAAGTCAAGAGTAAATCAAAAAGATATCATAGAGTGGATTATTGAATTTCACACCTCCCACTTCGTACCTGTGGATCACTTGTCTCTGGGATACTGGGTCACTGGGCTACTTACTACTGTTCCCCTTCCTTATTTAGCTAAATACGAAACATCCTAAAGGTGAATTTGCAATAAAATCAACCTCCGTTCCTATTCTTTTCTTTATATTTAGCTCTAAGCTCATCGATTTCATAAATATTCTGGAAATATCGCCTAAAAAATACATATTGAGAAAGAACAAATGTTAAGGTTACGTAGGTCTTGAAAAAGTAATTATCCTTGTCCAAAAGAGCCAAGGATAGGTATTTTGCAGTTTCATCGGTAAAGCCATTTGCAACATCGTCCTCAATAATCAATTCCTTTGTCCAGTAGTCATTGACCCTAGTATTCACCTTCTCTTCGAACATTGCTTTTTTTATAGCGGGAGTTTCTGGGTAATATGCCATAATCTCTAATATCATGTCATATCCTTCTTCAACGATGTACTTTCTAACATATTCTCTCTGTTCTTTTAAATCGCTGTATTTTTTCCCTTCAAAGAATGCCTTCTTCGTTAATGTTTCTTCCAGTAAAGCATCAACAATGTAAACTTGTATCGAAAATGATTCGATAATGCACTCCAAAATATGGTCTATATCTTCAATGATTTTCTCTATTGAAGTTGCAACACTTTTGGTACCAATGTAAATAAATATCTCTACAATTGTATTTAAGGTATTCTCTCGGACATATTGAAGATTGTAGTTCCCAAAAGCCTCTAGGAACTTCCCTTCAATTTCAAACATTTCCGCCCTTTTTTCGATAATTTTATTGGTTTCGAAGACCTTTGTAAATACTTCGTATATTTTGCTATCTCTAATCGGATGTTTGTTTTTTCTCTTTTCCTTTAAAATGTTACTCAGATACACTTCTTCAAAGTGATTTCCATAAAATCCAGCAAAAGTTGACAACGCAATTGTTGTTACCCAAAATATAGAAAAAAGGATCATATTATTAAGTATCAAAAAACTTATGATTATATATAAAATCGAATGCAGTAAATTTGTCACAGCGATAGGAAAGATTTTCCTACCGACATTTCTATCATATACTTCCAATAACACCTTGATTCTACCTACGCTTTCTATAAGAAGATATTTTACCATTATGGAGAAAAACCATAAAGTCAAGGGAAGTACTATATGCTTCCACAACGTTGAATTATGACTTTCTTGGATACTAATAATTGAAACAATTATCGAACACAGCAGCATTGGAACTGTTGTGTGCTTCGCAATAAATTTCAAGAAATGTTTCATATACTGGAACTCCATAAATTCCCTGTTGCTATTTCTAATTTATCCATGTGAATCTCCTATGGATTATGCTGCTTGATGAAGTTGTATATTTTTTTGGTTAATTTCCTCGCTTCTTCACTAAGATCAGCCCAATCACTAATAAACTCAAGTGCTTCTTCGCAAAACTGCAATTTGTCTTTAATTGCTCCATTAGCAGCAGCCCATTTTTCTTTTGGATTAGCCCCCTCTATACTAATCTTGCCTTCCTTAACCAACCTTTCAATGTATCCCCCAAGTCGTTGTGATATAACTTTCTTTGTCTCTGGAATTCCTTTATGTACTTTTAGTTGATGTTTCTCAACTACATTTCTTATTACGCACTTCGGAATAATGTTCTCAATTTCACCGTTTTCAATTAATATAAAATTATCGCCTAAATTCTCACGCAATTTAGTAATCCTCTTATCTTTTTCTTTGCCCTTCAGAGCCGGATTAAATTTAATATCATTATCCGCAATTAGTAGTAGTGTACCACATAATTTTTCGACAACAGGCCCTTCCTTATCTAAGAAGGACCAGTGAGTAATATTATTTCCCGAATATTCGACAAAGGAATAGTGCTCATCTTCAAAGAACTCTCTAAATTCTTCGTCTCCGGCTTGATCTTCAAAATGTTTTTGATAAAGATTAAGATAGTGGCGGAAATATTTCCTATCTGTAATGCCTTCAACCCAAATAGTACAATTGGAAAGTAGGACCGAGGTGTTGCGAACTCCTAATAATTCCAAGGTTCTTCTGTTGAGTCCCATTTGCTCTATTTCAAATTTCTGATCATTTAATCCTTCCGATAGCTTATTGATAGAGAATATCGAAAGATTCTTGTGTTCCATCGCTAAATCAAGGAAATGATTTGAATGTGTTGTGATAAAGAACTGTGCAATCCCTTGATCCCAATTTAAGAAGGTCTCGACCAATTTCCTCTGCATACCCGGATGAAGATATAATTCAGGCTCTTCTATAAAAAATAATCCTTCTCGCTCTATGAATAAAGGAAAAGTTAATAGAATAATTGATTGTATTCCATCACCAAGTTTAAAAATAGGGCGTTCATCTTCTCCAATTCTAACATTTATTACATCTTGATTTTTCCTTGGAATGAGATTTATTTCCTGCCCATTGAAGAAGGTTTTACTCAAGTAATCCTCATAATCTTTAACAATATCTCTATCCTGCTTATTACCTAGAAGCTTGCTCTGTAGTTCATCATAATAAGCTAACCCCGAATATACTTTCACGCTATCATTAATTTCGTAATCCGCCTTAGTTCGAGCTGCATAAAAATCTTTTGCCTCTCCATAAAAAGGTCGTAACCCCCTTAGAACAGGAATATATATCCTATTCTGAAGAAAATGAAGTTCTTTATATAATTCTTTTTTTAGATTCCCGTCTTCATTAAGTATTTTTTTGATGAATATTTCATACTTATCGGGATTTGAGATATTAATGGTCCCATTATGATATTTTCTATTCACTCCAGTGATGAACTTCTGCATTGCTCCGAGGTATTGTGGGGAGGCAAATTTATTCTGCAATATATCTAACATTTGTTTTTCTTCGGACTCTAATTGTGTGGTATTTATATTTTTCACAACTTCCAATAATTCATAATGCATTTTCAGGAAATTACTGTTCAGACTGAAATCGTTCTTGTGTAAATCCACCGAATAATTTTCATATTGCATGATTGCTCTTAAGAATCGGCTTTTCCCAGAGTTGTTAGGTCCAACGAAGATATTCATTTTTTGTATGGGGAAAAATGCCGTTTTTAAGTAACTTGGGTGGTTGGAAAAATAGCTAAATATAGTGTCATACACTTTATCACTTTTATTTTGAGAGTGTTTATAAAATGTAAATGATGAAATCATATTTTCTCCTTTTTCTTCAATTCCGCATCAATATTCTCATAATTAGACAAAATAAAAGCGTCCTTGTATATACTTTTTTCAGTCTAACGATTTCCCCCATTTAGTCGCGATATTTTCCAACATTTCGTGATTCATAAATGTATCCCATTTGTCACTTAGAGAATATGGATCCTTCTCTAGTCTTTCGAGAATCATAATTATTTCAGGTTGTGAAAAGAATATCGGTGTCTTACCCTCTGAAGATATTATATTCTTCAATTCTTGTTGCGATTGTTCAAAATATCCATGAAATATTTTTGTCATTTCGGGTTTCTCGCTTTCGTTGTATAATTCAATTAGATTTTTGACCATCATAATTGTTAATTCTCGGTCATATGCTACACACTGTATTTTAAAATACATTTTTTCTAGAAGAGACACTACTCCCAGTATACTGGTTTCAGAAGATTCTTGAATCATCTCTTCGATATCAGCAAAATTCACATCTGCGATCTCAAAAATAGCACTTAAGCAATGCATTTTACGCAATAAGGGTTTCGGTAGATTCTCTTCATTTTTATAGGCCAAAGAATGATAAATCTCTGACCACACATCTTGACATAGAGTGCGCAATTGAATTTCAAATTCCAAATGTCCATATATTTCCATTTCCTTTTTAGCAGATTTCAATTCTGCTTGATAATGAATAGCTTGATAACCAATTCTGTTTAGTTCCAATTTTTCCGATTTATTGTCCCTCTCTACTATCTTGAAATTACTTTGCAAAATTTCATCTATTTTCTCTAAGTCTGACCTAAATCGTACAACAATTCGTACTCCGAGTTTATCTCCAATATCTTCGTAGGGGTGCGTATAGCGCTTCCTGAGGATTTTTTTTAGCAAGCTACCTATTTCTTTAGGACGATGAGTAATTCTTGCAGGAATTCCTTCTTTACTTAATAATTTAGAGATTTGCGTCTTTAACACTTTTCCAAATTCTTTATACAATGGTTGTTCTTCTCTCCATAGTTGAGTTATAACTTTCTGATCAATATTCATTTCCCTTGAATTCCCTCAAATTCGTCTCTAAATTCTACTAATGTTTCACCGTTATTCTCCGTAGTCATTTTCACTTTATCTTGGACGATGTCTTGTTTTCCGGTAATGGCAATTCCACTTTTAAAAGCCAAGGAAATAGACTTCACTCTTTTCGCAATCAACCTAATGTCCTTAGAGAAAGCATTTCGACCAATATTGGCAACAGTTAATTCTTCAATGTAAGGATTGCGCAAAGGAGTAGGTAAATAGCTCTGTGCAAAGAGATGCGGATTAATACTATTGTTATTATTCAGAAGTTCTGAAATTAGATGAGTATGGATTTCAGCTCGCTCTTCTGCTTTAATAAAATTATTGTTGATGAATTCTTCAGTAAGTAGAAAGAAATGTTTTGTTATTACTTCAGGTTCATCTTTTAGTTTGCAACCGAGGAATTTTTGCAGAAAGAAATTTGCGATTTCTCCAGAAGAACTACTAAATAGACGTTGATTATCACATACATATATTTCATATTTATTTTTTGGCAAAGAAGAAAACAAACCTATTTTATATAATTTTGTTTTTTGCGTAAGAAGAAGGTCTTTAATGTACTCCATACTAAACGTACTTTTACCTTTTACTTTACTTCTTTCAGCTTTCACCCCGTCTTCTTTTTCGACTTTCAATATTGCTAAAGATCGCACCGAATTAAATGAGCAATCAATAAAGGTGAGTAATCCACCTGAGTTTACGGCGGTCTGGCAACTAAATAAATGCTGAGTTATTGTTTTTGAAGTAAAAACAAAATCTGGCCGTCCTGTCAAGTATCCCTTTATCAAACCCGGCACAGGGGAAGCAATTGTAGAATTAAATTCAACCGCAAACGCAGATGATGAAGATATTGAGCTCATTATTTTTGTAGCAAAAAATTCTTTTAGCTCAAGATCTAAAAGACTCTCAACATCACTAAATACGGGCGCTAAGGTTCCCGGCGAAACCCTCAATTGTCTAGGAACCTCATGAATAATTAGCTTTTTCATTTTCAAAGCCCTTAGATCTATTATCATCGTAACCTCCTTGGTATTAACTTAATAAACTATGTATCAATATCTCTATTGAAAATATGGTATAAGTTTGCCAGTTTCCTGAACAATTCATCGAATGTGATTATTTCAACATCTCTCATAGAATTTCTGTATAATTCAAGTGATCTTCTCTTATCTTTCTCCCGTGGAATTTCCCCAATAATCAGAATACATTTAACATTATCCAAATTTTTATCATTTTTTTCTCGATGTTCTTTTAAGTAGGTTTTTTTTTGATTCAGAACCTGGTTCACACCTCCTGTAATTTCGTTGCTCATGCTATATATTACATTTTCCTTCTCTTCCTTTTTCCCGCGATATTTTGAACCAATAATTTGTGCGGAGGGATTTTTTATCTCAATAAACGCAAGGTTCGAAGTGAATTCATTCTTGTATAGAAAATCCCCTTCCACTCCTCCTTTATTATCATCTTCCTTTCCTCCACAATAGAATTTATTTCCAATCAGTATATAGGGACAAGCGAATATTTGAGAAAGTATCCAAGAATTTTTTTGAAAAATAGTATGCCAATATTTCTCATCAGCGTTTTCTATATTTTTTTTCCACTCATCGAGAACATTTTTAATCCTTGTCAAATTAACCATTACATGAATTTTTTCCAAATCTACTTGTGCTATTTTGCTAAAATTATTAAGTATGACAGACTTATTCTGCTTTTTAGTCAATTGTGAAATAATATTTCCCCAGTCCTTATCAACAACAGTATATGATTCATCAAATTGTCCAAGATCAATTATGTCCTTGAATCCGTACAGAAAGGCGATCATTTTCCAGAATTCCCTATATCCAGCATATCCTTTATCGAAAGGAATTCTGACCCATTCCCTATTTTCTGACACTGTTTCAATCTTAAAATTCCTATTTACCTTTCTAAATACTAATCTTGGTTGATATTTCTGGTCTACACCAGATACATGAAAACCAATATCACATAAAGTAAGCACATTGCCCTTGGCACTCTTTGCCAATAAAAAACCTTTATACACATTTCCATCATCATCAACGAGGTCACACTCAAATCTATCTCTCTCTCGGATATTGAGAACCGAAATATCATTTGAATCATTCGTTAGGTCAAAATATTTCATAGTAGTCATATTATTCTCCTAAGGCAAATGTTGGTCATAAGCACTAATTACTACTCTCTTTTTTACCATTCACTATATGCACTGGAGGAGTTCCAACAGTTTCTGATAATGTTCTTTCTCGATCAGCAACAATACTCGTTGCGATTTCGGTCGCCGTTGATAGTAACCATAAATAAGTTTGGGAACTCTCTTCATAAACTGCTTCTCCAAAACCTTGGACCCGTTTGTTGTCTTGTAGTTTTTTGACTTGTGCAAAAGACCTTTCATCACCCTGAGGATATACTGCATAAGTTCTACCATGATATTGATTTAGTATTGAAAATACAGGAATATCACTTGGTCCATCTGCAATATAAATCATGTTATGAAAAGGGATTCTTCTCTCATTTTTAAGTATAGAACTATTCACATCAATTTCAGTTATCTTATTTGTACCTTTGTTAATTTCAAATATCGCCCTGGTCTTAGTTGTATTGTCAATTGCATAGCCTATTGCTGATATCTTTCTATTCTCTAATGGCAATTTAGTGGGGGTACTGAGATAATTAGGTCCAGCAATATTTTCAATGAAATCGCAAGCCCAAACATCTTCGACATAATCTGATATCTTACTGCCCATAATTATCTGTCGAATTCCTGTACTGATAATATAGTGTTCAATTTGGATTTCATGTTTTTTGAATTTTGGAGTATTCTCAATAATTTTTTTTATCTTTGGAAAAAATTCTGGAATCCCTGGGAAAAATTCGAGCTGTTTTCCAAATTCCCGTAATTTTTTATTATTCAAATCCTTAAAGATTCCTTCCCTCACATATGTCAATATATGCTGAAGGTATATTGTATCTTTGTTTATTTTTATATCTTCAGTTTGATAATGGCCAGGAAGAGAATTCACTTCTCTCCAAAATTTTTCTTCATCTACTTTGAAAGCTTGAAATAGTGGCTTTTGCATATAGTTAGGAATTAGAGTTTTGTCGAAATCCCAAATTAATGCTATCACATTTTTTAGAAATAAAGGAGCATTCACATGTCTTCCTCAAACTCAATCAAATTCTTTTCAACATCAGGATATAGTTTGTCAATATCTTTTTGGATGTTAATTGTATGAGAAAGGCTAGTGATGATGCGACAGTAGTGCCGGATATCCTGAGTGGAAAGCATTCGTTTCTTTCTATCCTTTAACCACTTTTCTGAAACCTGATAACCGCCGATCATGTATTGATAGACTTCCGGTTGAATCCCACCAAAATATTGGGTTTGATTTATATACATTCTCTTTTCTTTCTCGTCATATCTTGGTTTTTCTACCATATTATTGCCTTCACCATGATATTTGGAAATGGGATTGTTGAGGAGTTCGGATTTCATAAGATGCAGGTTCGCAAGTTCCTCTCCAAGTTTTCCAATGTTAATAAATAGATCGTAATTGCTGGTAAAAGGTATCCTTGGAAAATCGTATTGTAAAAATTCTTTGTATTTTTCACGATAAATATTTGAATACATTATTCCATAGATATAATAAAATATCTCTTCTGGTATAATTTCTTTTTGATATCTCTCTTTAATTATGTTGAAAAATTTATTATCATAATTTGGTTCTTTTTTTATAGAAATATCCTCTGCTTCTTCTCCCAATTTCCCTTGTCTATCTGGTTTATTGTATAAATATAATGGGAATAAAGATTCACTACCTTTATTATCAGATCGTATTATACCATCAGAAATTAATGTATCAGAAATGAAAAAATAATTCATTGGTTTGTTAGATAACATTTGCCTTCTTGTAATCAACCCCAAATTCTCTTTTAGCATATGTTTCATCACTTTTGGGCGAGGCATACAATGAAAACCCCTCGATTTACCCGTATAATATGTGTATCGGATATCAAAGGGACGATAAAGAATTCTTTCAATATTTTCCTCCCTAAGTTTACTTTCCTTTAAATCATTTTGTGCAAAAGATACCTTCCAATCTCTTGCATCCTTTCCCAAATTATAAGATATTCTTGCCAATTCCGTATCCATTTCAGAGAAATTATTTATTAATGTTAACATTGCCTTATCTGTCCATTGAATTGTTAATTTATCTCGTGCCGTTACTATTCCTACGCTATTAACAGGAATAATTTCATTTATTTTATTAAATTTACAATAAATTTCTTCAAGTTCAGTATTTCGTGGGATAAAAAAGTATGATTTAGATATTGGATTCAATTCTTGCCATTTAACAGTTTTTAAATCATTTTTTAGAAGAAATTCATATTTATTATTTCTTAATCCCCATAAATCAGAATGATACATCTTACATTTTTCATTTCTATCTATATTTTTAATAAATAAAGCAATAGAAACTCCCGGCTTAATATCAAATACATTTTCATCTTTAGAGCCATCTGGACATACTTCTTTCTTCAAGAGATTACCATGTAGGTCATAAATGTATATCTCATCAAATGTTTTCATTAGAGATTGTCTCATTCCCCTGAATGTAGGGTTGTCTAAATATGAATGGTTGGTTATAAATCCAAGAATACCCGAACCGTTCCGCTGTATCTTCCACTGACTAAACCGAATAAATTTAACATAATCATCCTGAAGCCATTTGGGATTTTTTTCGCCGTGTGGATTATTTTTTTTAGAATAGATTAAGGATTTTCCATCAACTTTATAATAACTCTGTAATCCCTCTTCATCATCCTTTAGCAGAGAAGTTATCCATTCGCCTTTATTTGCAGAAATACCTGAATATGGCGGATTTCCCATTATCACTAAGACCTGTTTTTCCTTTTTGATCTTATGCGCTTTCTCATCTTCTTTGGTGAGAGATGAGATAATTCCAGGAAGTCGTGGGTGTTCTTTCTCGGCCATTTCAAGAGTATTCGTCAGATAGAGATTGACCCTTTCGTGGTCTTCTAATTGATATCCCAGTTCTTCCAACAGAAATGACATCTTGATATGCCCGATAGCATAAGGAGCCATCATAAGCTCAAATGCATAGAAATTGCCCTCAATCTTATCTGTTCTTTCATCATTGGCAAGATGTTCCCTGATAAAATTTCTCAGATTCCCATCACCATACTTACTCTTGTACTCCTCTACCGCGAATTTTGCAGCTTCAGCAATAAAGGTAAGGGTGCCTGCGGCAGGATCAAGAACGGTAACCGAAGGATCAGCAAAACCATCAGGTTTATTGAACTTTTCCTTTAAGATAATATTCACCGAGCGGACAATAAAGGATACTACAGGTTCGGGGGTATAGTAAACTCCCCTTTTTCCACGGGTTTTCGGATCATATTTTGCTAAAAAGGTCTCATAGAAATGAACTATGGGGTCCTTTCCCTTGCCTTCATGGTAAAATTTGTCAAGGATCTTCTTGACATCGGTAACAGCAAGAACCTCCGCAATATCGTCAATAATCATTATCAACTGTTCAGGAATATCGCTTGTTGAAATACTTTTAAAAATATCCCTCAATATCCCGATCGACTTTGGGATTTTCTCATAGGCGTGAATACGGGTAAATTCTTCACTCGACCTTGTTCTTGCTGCAAATAAACCATAAGTAACGGTCTGTGAATAGAGGTCGGCAAAATCATCTTCACTTAATCCTTTTATCAGGTACTCTTTGAAAGCATTATAAAATCCTTTGAGGACTCCGCTTGTGGACATCTCTTCTTTGACGATGTAATCCCTCAAAAATCGTGTTCTTTTTGCTAGTTCCTCTGCCAGCGATCTCGGGGAACGGATATTCGGCAATGAGAAGTCAAAATACTTCTCCATCAGGGAAAGAAATTTTTCTTCATTCTCAATCACAACATGGCCGATCTCAAATAGCGTTCGAGGGCGAGCCAACTGAACAAAATCCACCATCGTTCCGTTTCTATACAAACGGAATTCCAGAAAGTTTGTTAGTATCAGATTAGGGAATGTCTTCAGATATCTTTTCAGCTGATCAGTTTTCTCTATGTAATCAAGGCGATCTTGTCCTGGTTCCTTTGCTTCTATGTATCCTGTGATCCTCTGCTTTCCGTCCCATATCCTGAAATCCGGGTTACCGGCTTCTGTTTTCTTAGGGAGTATTGTAACATTGGTATTTTTTCCGAATTTTCCGCCAAGTTCCTTGAAGAAATCCCCCAATGCCGCATAATAACTTTCCTCACGGGCATCACCTCTTTTATGAATTTCTCTGACATTCTCCAAATATTTCTTAATCATAAAACACTCCTCACTGCATTATACCATATAATCCAGCTGATGCTAAATTTGTTTTATAAATAAAAATGGAGGTTGGAGGTTAGAGGTTGGAGGTTAGTTGGGAAATGAAAAGTGAATAATGCGACGGTATTAAGAATAATTGTCCATTGTCAATTGTGGTTCTTCTCCGTTTGAGTTGATACAATTTGCTGTAATTCGGCGTTATCAGAGAAGGTAATCGCAATTACATTAAGGGCTGATAAAGCCTTTACGAAAACATCCTCATATAAGTTGCCTTTTGTCATTCTGAAGGAGTTTAAGACGACTGAAGAATCCAGATAAGGGATGGATCCTTCGGCGATGCCTCAGGATGACAGCTCCAGAATATATCCAATACACAATAGTTAGAACTTCTTAGATTCTAAAGATTTACCAACTTTTTGGGAGAAGAACCTCAATTGTCCATTGTCAATTATATTAATTCTCCTCTTTCCCATCTCCTCTTTCCGTTCTCCTTCTTGTTGATATTCCCGCAACCAGACATGGGGACGACATGGGGACGGTGGTTGGCATAGTTGGCATAATTTTACCCCTAATTACTTTGTAAGTTATGCTTTAATTGGCGGTTACGGAAATTCGCCTATTTGGAAATGTTTCATAATAATGGGGCCAGAAGTGAAGAATTATGCTGCGCAGATACGCAGCGTTCAAAAGTTCAAAGGTTCAAAAGTTCAAGGTGGAGAAATGGGAAAACACAAGAAGCAAATACCAGATGGATTCCCGATCTGAGTCGGGAATGACAGATGGGATGGATTATCCTTCTGGAAATTTCTTTTTCCCTCTTTCCCGTATTTCCTGTCTCCTTCGCCTGATATTTTGTCAACCAAAATAGGGACGGAGGTATATTTTGTTGCATTTTGAGTTTATTTTTAGTATCAATAATCCCAATGGGGAATGGTATTTTCGTAATTAGCTAAATTCGAAACATGCTGAAAGCGAATTTGCAACAACGACAATTTATCCCGTACTTTTACTAAGGTGCTGCGGTTTATCCCTACTTTGCTAATAGCACTGGAGTACCGTTCCAAGTTTCGCATGAAAATATTAACATCTAATCTCAATTATTTGTTTTTCTTTGCTTTCCTGTTTTCCCGATAACAGATTGGACAGCCTCGCCCCATATTTCTAACGGAAACCGCAGCACTCCACTCGTGCCCCTTTTTGCATATCCACCAGACTTTCTTATTGGAGTTAAGAGAAAAAGCATATGGGGTTAAGTCTCCGTTTTTTGTAGGATGCCATTCCTTTGATAGCAATGGATTTAATGCTCCGAGTGAATCTTCAGGCATTACTTTATGCCCACTACAATAAGGGCAACCGTGACCGGAAGATCGTGTTTTCACTTCTGCTTGCCACTCATGCCCTCTCTCACAAACCCACCAAACTTTTTTATGTGATCCTGGAGTTATATCATTCGGAGTTAAGTCACCATTCTTTGTGGGATGCCACTCCTTAGATAATTTTGGGTAGTGAGATTTTAAACAATTCTCTTCATTTACTTTTCTATTTGAACAATACGGGCAGTTATTCCCTGCCACTCTAGAGTTTATTCTTGCTTCCCACTCATGCCCTTCTTTACATATCCACCAAACTTTTTTCTCCGAGCCGGGAGTTACATAATTGGGAGTTAGGTCTCCGTTTTTTGTGGGATGCCACCCTTTGGCGAGGGCGGGATTGACCTCTGCGAGAGATTTCTTGCCTTTGGGAAGTGTTACTTTTTTTGGCTTCTCATTCATTTTCCCTGACATTGAAATCCTCCGATAAAATTATACCACATAATCCAACGGATGCTAAATTTGTTTTATAAATAAAAATGGAGGTTGGAGGCTAGAGGTTGGAGGTTAGTTGGGAAATGAAAAGTGAATAATGAATAGTGACGCTACGCAGTGGACCCAGGGACAAGTATCTTTCTGAAATATCTCGGGTTCCATTTTCTGATCCTCTCTTTCCGTTCTCCTCTTTCCCTTCACCTCTTTCCCTTCACCTTCTTGCCGATATTCCGGCAACCAGACATGGGGACGGTGGTTGGCATAGTTGGCATAATTCACCTCCAAAAATCTCTATAAGTAAGGATGTAACCGTCAGCAACGGCAATTCGCACATTTAGAAAAAGATCAATCAATGGGGCCAGAAGTGAACAGTAAGTGCGCAAGTGACAAGGTTTAAGAAGGGAACAACTGGATTCCCAATCGAGTTGGGAATGACGGATTCCAGAGGAGGTCTCTTTCCCATCTCCTCTTTCCCGTATTTCCTTCTTTGTATCTTTTTTCGTATTTCTCCCTCTCCTCCCCTCCCTATCCCCTGCGCTGTTGGGGAATCAAATATAGGGACGGTGGTTGACATTGTTGACATCATTCAGGATGTTTCGTATTTAGCTAAATACGAAAGGTGATAGGGTGATAAGTTGATAGGTATGTAGGTGGAGAGGGATAGATCCTTCGCGGAAAAGCTCAGGATGACAGAGTACAGTGAACAATGAAGAAATGAACAGTGAACAATTGGGAAAGGAATAAGAAAAAGGGTCTGAGATAGAAATTCTCTGTGTTCTATTCTTTAATTGTCAACTGTCAATTGTCCATTGTCAATTGTATTATCCCACTTTACACTTCACACTTCAGACTTGCTGAGCAAGCTCAGCATTGCTTGTCACTTATCGCTTTTCTTGAGTTTTTTCGGGTTTTCCATCAAAACCCGAAAACCAACGTTGTTGTAGTAACTTCTGATCCGAAGGAGTTTTTCAAATTTAAGATGCAGCTCATCCACATACGAATGATATGATCCGCCTTTTACATAGACCTCGTGACGGGGATATTTTGATTTTTTTTCAATGTCCTGCTGGTTGTATTTGATGTCGCTTGTATATTCCCATACATTCCCGATGATGTCATAAAGGCCATGGCCTGTGGGCGGGAGTTTTCCTATCTCTTTTATCTTATCCTCGGAATTCAGCCTGTACCAGCACCGGGTGCCGTCAAAATCATCTCCCCAAGGGTAGAGGAAGTCTTTATTTTCACCCGAAGCGGCGTGGATCCATTCCTTTACGGTGGGCAGCCTGAAAGTGTATCCTCTTTTCGCCGAAAGCCATTCACAGTAGTCCAAAACCTCTTCGTATCTAAGTTCAGCGGCGGGTTTCTCGGGCTCCTTCCACCTTTTCCATGTCATCATCTTCTGAAGATGCTTCACCTTTTTTGACAGTTCTTGATCACCCGTTTTGGCGGCCTTTTTCGCAAGTTCGTTCGATCTATCCTTCAGATATTCGAAATACTGGTGATTAGAAACCTCATAAACTCCTATGGCAAATGACGGGATCTTTTCGCCTTTCTTTCCTTTCTTTGCCGGTATCGTTATCATCCGCGGATAAAGGTCCTTTACCGGAGATATCCCGGCGCTCACGGGTTCAGTCTCTTTCTGCTCTGCTTTGATCTTGTCCTGGTCACCGCCGAAGTTCTCGTTGTCGATCTCGACAGCGATGTTATGAGCCATCTCAATGACCGCATCGATCTCACCTTTTTTGTGACTGCTCTTTGAGAAAGCTATCCTTGCCGTCTCCACATTCACACCCTTGATATTCACATAATAGGTTTTACCGAGCTTGGTAACGGATCCGAAGATTATCATGTTCGCAGCCAGAAGTTTACCCAGTTCAACGGCACACGCAGCGTCGGTACACCCGGACTGCTGGAGGTTCAGTTCCGACATGATCGCCGTCATGGATCCCCTGTCCAGAATCTCTAAGGTGTCGTTATTGACAAGAACATTCCTGATCTCTTCAGAACACACCATTCCAGCGCTTTCAGGAACATCCGTTACGGTAAAATCCTGTACCGCTATTATGGTTCGTCCGAACATAATAATGCTTAAGATTGTGAAACAAAAGAATACCAATAATCGTTTCATAGGATCCATGTACCCCCAACTCCCTTTATTATAGTTTAAAATTGTTTCTAAATCAACAAATTTATAATATGGGGACGGTGGTTGGCATAGTTGGCATAATTCACCTCGATTTATCTCTATAAGTAAAGAAACTCACGGCGGTTACTGCGATTCACTCACTTGAAAATATTTCAAAATAATGGGGCCAGAAGTGAGCAGTAAGTGCGCAAGTGCAAAGAAAGTACGAGGTACGAGATACGAAGTGCAGAGGGAAACCCCTGGATTATCGGGTCCCCGATGTAATCGGCGTTTCCAAGGTCACAAGCCCAATAACGACAATGACGAGATAATAGGGAAAGATGGATCCTTCGCGGAAAAGCTCAGGATGACACAGAAATATCAATAACATTAGAAGATGTGTGATGATTGTTTCCGTGTGATTCTAACGAGGCAAAGAGTTTACACGCTACGCTACCTGTCAACTCTTCGCTTGGTACTTCTACATCGGGACAGACGAACGCCTGCGGCGTACGACATGTCCCATATCTTGTTTGGGGTGCGGCGTGATATGATTGTAACAGGAGAATTAATGTGTTAAGCGAAATATTGTTTTTTCGTTTACGGATGTGCATCTTGTTATATTTAGAACCTTGAACTTTTCAATTTTTGAACTATCTGCGCTAGAGGTACTTCTCAAACCACCTGAGGATATGTTCTAATCTGGAGATCCTTCTGTCGGTCCGTCCGCCACGGGAAAGGCCGTGAGGTTCGGCGGGGAAAAGCACCATCTCGGTGTCAACACCCAACTTTTTAAGGGCGATGAATATCTGCTCCCCCTGCTCCTGGGCGCATCTGAGATCCTGCTCAGAATGTATGACGAGTGTAGGTGTTTTCGCGTTGCCTATATGCTTCATCGGAGACTGCTCCCAGTAATTATCTACATTTTCCCAAGGGGGAACATTACCGAATTCCATCTGAAAGCACCAGTTGAAATCGCTTGAGCCGTACATGCTGATCAGATTGGAGACGCCACGCTGTGTAACGGCCGCCTTGAATCTCTTGGTATGTCCGATGATCCAATTGGTCATGTAGCCGCCGTAGCTTCCTCCTGTAACACCCATTCTCTTACTGTCAATATATTTTTCCTGGCAAATACGGTCAGTCCATGCCATCAGGTCATCATAATCCACGGTGCCCCAGGCATTCCAGATCGCCTTTGAGTGCTTTTCGCCGTATCCTGAGCCGCCGCGCGGGTTTGAAAAATATACGATATAGCCCTTTGAGGCAAGGAAGAAGAATTCATGCATGAAGAGATTGCCATACTGCACTCTCGGGCCGCCGTGTATCTCAAGGATGGAGGGGTACTTCTTCTTCGGGTCAAAATCAGGAGGTTTGATGATCCACCCCTGAACCGGATTCCTTGATGCGCCTTTAAACCAGGTCTCTTCAATGGTTCCCAAGTCGACACTATTCATCAGCGTAGTATTCACGGAAGAGATACGCTTTGCCTTATCTTCCTCGATCTTTTTGAAATAGAGTTCTCCTGGATCCGTCATATTCCCGAAAAGATACACCATCGCGGAGGCATCCGAATCCATTGAAAACCCGATAAGAACGCCTTTCTCCACAGTGATCTGTTCGGGGCCCTCTTTACTTTTAATGTTAAAAGAATATAGATGAGATTCACCCTCTTTTGCTACGGTAAAATAGACCGCCCCGCTCTTGTGGTCCCAGACGGGCTTGGTGCTGCCGGAATATCCGGCGAGATCATTGATCGTCCATCCACCTATGTCAAGGTCCCACTTGCTCGAGTAGTCAGTAACACCGAAGTTACCGGATATTGAGCATTTATACAGCCGCGCATTG
The DNA here is from genome assembly GCA_023133295.1 of bacterium. Lineage (GTDB taxonomy): Bacteria > AUK180 > AUK180 > AUK180 > AUK180 > JAGLWT01. The sequence continues at coordinate 36,930 of JAGLWT010000034.1, forward strand.
CGCCAGCCATCCGTCAATCCCGGCTTGCCGAGGTATATGAGTTCCTTTCCGTCCTGTGAAAAGTTTATCGCCCATTTCGGGCCTCGGGGGGTCTTCAATACTTTTTTCCTGCGTGATGAGACCGACATGATAACAATGTCATCATTATTCGGGTCAAGGTCCGGATCAGATGTCAGATTGGTGATATACGCGATCTTTTTTCCATCGGGACTCCAGGCGGGAGAGCTTTCGTCCGGGATATCCCCGAATGTCAATTGCTCCAGCTTTCCGCTCTTGGATTCAAGAACCCAGAGATGCACCCTTTCCTTCTGACGGTAGCCCATCGTATCCATTTTATACAGCACTCTCTTTATGTGCCGGTCCCTGATACCCAATTCCTTCTTCTTGGGGTCTTCAATCAATTGTATCGTTTCAGGGTCAAAAAGTTGTACGGTCAAGAGGATACGGCTGCCGTCGGGAGACCATTCATATTCCAGTATACTTCCTTTGATATCGGTGATCCTTTTTGCCTCTCCGCCGTCAACATCAATGAAATACAGTTGAGGCAACTTCTCTTTCTCCCGATTGGACAGGAAGGCGATCTTATGCCCGCAGGGCGAGAATTTAGCGCCGCTGTCCACATATTTACCGGAAGTGAACTTCTTTGTTTTACCGGAGGGAAGCTCCTTTAAAAATAGATCTGAATATTTCTTGAATGTTTTCCTGTCGGTCCTTGAAACAGAATATATGCATTTAGACCCGTCATTTGAAAGGTCAAATCCCCCTATCTCTTTGAATTTGTAGAGATCATCCGCTTTGATAGCTCGTTTCATTTTTTTCCCCTTTCCTTCTTCATTTTTCATTTCTCAATTGTTCATTCCAATGTTCCAAGTTCGCATGTTCGCAGGTTCACAAGTTGAGAAAGAGATCGCTGGGTTGTAGGTGGGAAAGATGGATCTTTCGTTACACTCAAGATGACAGCCCATGCTAATTCTTCTTCCCAAACCAACCTCTAACCTCTTCTCTAATTGTATTTTCCCACTTTACACTTCACACTTCACACTTTCTTGTACACTTGTCCCTTGTGCACTTGTGTTCTGCGTAGCGGCATCCTTCATTGTTCATTGTTCACTATATTAGGGTTTCTGTCTTTTAAATGGTCGAAGATCCTTTTTTCCGAGGAGCCGAAAGTTATCTTGTCAAGCTCCTGCGGATCGATATCACAATATATCACTCCCTCAACCCCTCTGGCGTGCGCAAGCACCTGCCCTGTGGGTGAAACGATCATTGAATTGCCATAGTAAATGGTCCCGGACGGATCTGTCCCCGTACAATTAGCCCCTGCTACAAAGACATGATTATCATAGGCGCGTGCGCGATTTGTCAATTTCCAGATATCATAGCTTCTCAAAAATGCGGACGGCCTTAAAATGATCTGCACGCCCTTTTGCGCCAATTTCATCGAGAGCAATGGGAAGTCACCGTCAAAACAGATGATGATACCGATCTTTCCCAATGGAGTGTCAAATACCGGTGTATCATTTCCCGCAACGGACCATCCGCCGTTTTCGGGCCTTTCCGTGGGAAAGAGATGTGTCTTTCTGTACTTCCCTACTATATCACCGGACGGTGAGATCAAATAGACCGTATTGAAAACTGTCTTGCTGTCACCGGAGGCCTCATATGTGGGCCAGGTCAAGTAAATCCCCTTTTCCTTCGCCTTGCTCTTTGCGAGATCAAGCCACTCAGGCAATTGTGTCCGGGATAGCCCGGCGAGAGCTTCAGGGAAAATACCCGGATTGAATCCTGTCGAGACAGTTTCGGGGAGCACCACCAATTCCGCGCCGCATTCATCAATGCATTGATCGATAAAGCTGAACGCTTTTTTACAATTGGCTTCGATGCTCTCCGATGATGATATCTGGACTATTCCCAGAGTAAATTTTTTCATTTCCTAACTAACCTCCTTTGCTCTGCGCAGTATGTTCGCAAGTTACGCTTCGCAGTGCACAAGTGACAAGTGCACAAGGCACAAGTGGGGAAAACACAAGAATCAAATACCAGATGGATTCCCTGCTTCCGCGGGAATGACAGAGGGGATGGATCCTTCGCGGAAAAGCTCAGGATGACGCCCAAGAAAGACAGGTCCTGCCCGGTTCCTACGATTATTCTCCCCATTTTTCACTGTTCACTATTCACTGTTCACTATTCAAAGGCCACGCATCTGCCGATCGAAGATTCACCGCCCACAAAACGCCACGGGAAGAATCCTACTGTCAGTCTTCTGTTCAGTATCTTATCGATCTCACCACCCAGATTTTCAGCGTGAATGATATGTTTGGGAAACATGACCACATGCATTAATTGATAATGGTCGCCGGGGAAGATCTCTTCAAGCCCTTTGCCGTATTTATCTTTAAGATAAGCATCCGCCTTTTTCGCAAGGTCCGGGCGCCAATCCCTGATCTTGGTATTGAAAGGATGATCCGCGCTTCCGCAGTCCACTCCGATCCATTTGAGTTTTTTCTTGATCGCCCAATGAGCGAATTCCATCGCGGGGCCGGGATGCATCATCATATATCTCTGCTCATCCGCTTCCGGCTGGTCCCAGGCATATTTATGATAGCCGGTATTGATTATAAGGATATCTCCTTCCTTTACTTCAACCCTGTCTTCGACATCCTTCGAAGTGTAAATGCTGTAATCCTCAGCCATATCGGAAAGATCCACGACCACGCCGTCAGAAACCAGATAATCAAGCGGTAAACTCGCGATATCCCTGCCTGCTGTCCAGAAATGCCTTTCACCGTCAAGATGCGTTCCGACATGATTGGATGTTGTCAACACCTGTCCATTTGCGCCGTTGCTTGACAATCTTTTAAAATATTTCAATTGAAGCGGTTCATAGGTCGGCCACGGTGGTGTCTGAACACCTATCGGCTGGGTCAGGTCATACATTTTGTTAAATATCATAAGATACCTCCTTAATATTTAGTATATGAAGTGTGGAAGATCGTTCAAAAGTTAAGCTTCGCAGTGCCGAAATGGTTGATAAGGTGATAGGGTGATATGTTGGTAGGGTTGCAAGCATAAGCATAATGAATAGTGGGGGAAACACAAGAATCATATACCAGATGGATTCTTCGGTCGCTACCGCTCTTTCAGAATGACAAATATAATTCTTCTCAGTCTCACAATTATTCATTCTTTTTTCCCAATTCATTGTATTTTTCCACTTTACACTTCACACTTCACACTTTCTTTTGCACGGGGAAACATGTTCAAAGGTTGAAAAGTTCAAAAGTTCAAGGTATAGAATACAATTGACAATGGACAATGGACAATTACTCTTAATACTCTTTCCAATTTTTCATTCTTCATTTCTTTATCTCCACTTGTGCTCTTGTCACTTGTGCACTTGTGCTCTGCGTAGCGTCATTATTCACTATATCACACCGTGTTCTTTCAGTGTTTTTATCTTTTTGTCATCATATCCGATCGACTTCAGGATCTCTTCCGTGTTCTCTCCCAGATCGGGAGCTGGAACCCTGGTGGATTTATCTTCAAGGATATTCATCTTGACGGGGTTGCCTGCCATGGGAAGGTCTTTTCCCTTCGAGTCCCTTGTGCTTACAAGCATATTTCTCGCCTTGACCTGCGGATTGGCAAAGACACCCGAAACATCATTGATCGGACTGGAGGGAACCTTCGCGTCAGAAAGGATATCCATCCATTCCTGTGTTGTTTTGCTGAGTATCGTCTTTTCCAGTTCGGGTATCAATTTATCATGATTTTCCGTTCTCAGGTCATTGGTCTTATAATCATCCGAATCAAGAAGTTCTTCACGCTTCAAAGCCCTGCATAAGGCCTCCCAGAGGCGGTCATTCCCTGCGGCGATAATGATATAAGAATCCTTTGTGGTGAATCCCTGGAACGGAGTAATGGAGGGATGCCGTGTTCCCAGAGGGGTAGGCGATTCTCCCGAAGTCACATATCTCACTATCGCATTTTCCAATATCGCGACCTGTGAATCGAGCATAGCGACATCGATGAAGGCACCTTCGCCCGTCTTCTCCCTGTGATAGAGGGCGGCGGAAATACCGTTCACTGTAAATAATGCGGCCGTGATATCCCCCACTGAAGTACCCACCCTTACGGGTTGTCCTCCCGCTTCTCCGGTGATGCTCATGATCCCGCCCATTGCCTGAACTATCATATCATAGGCAGGAAATGTTGACAGGGGTCCGGAATGTCCGAAACCCGAACACGCGGCATAGATGATGTCCTTTTTGATCTTCTTGAGGGCTTCAAAATCTATTCCAAGCTTCTTTGTTGTACCGGGCCTATAATTTTCAACTACTATATCCGCTGTTTTCAGCAATTCCCTGAATACCTGAAGCCCTTCTTCCTTTTTCAAATTCAGCGTAATACTCTTTTTACCCCTGTTGATGGAAGAGAAGTATCCGCTCTTTCCATTGATGAAAGGCCCGAAATGACGGGAATCGTCTCCGGTCACGGGCATTTCTATCTTGATGATCTCAGCGCCCATTTCGGCGAGCATCATTGTCGCGTAAGGACCCGCGAGTACCCTTGAAAGATCAAGGACACGAAGGCCTTCAAACGGGGCTTTTGCTTTCTTCTTTTTCATATTATCTCCAGTAAATATTCTTGAGATCCAAAGCGGCCATTAAAGGTACCTTTCGCCGAATCTCTTCAAAGCATCTGAAAATACATTCTTCGGAGGGAAGGTCAGGCCCGCTCCGATCTGTCCGACACCGGGGTCTTTATGGGCGATCCCTGTATTTATCCTCGGCAGTATACCGCTTTCCACGACCTTAACTATATCGATGCCTGTGGGAGTTCCCCTGAAATCCAGGGCGGGGATCTTGAAGATATCATTTTCACCGACAGATATCTCATACATCTTCAGGGTATAATCGATCGCGTCCTGTACGGTACCGCCCACGAATCCTATTATCGCGGGAGCGGCCGCCATCGCGAATGCGCCTATGCCTCCGGTTTCCGTGATCGTGGAATCCCCTATATCGGGGTTGGCGTCTTCTTCGGAGAAGCCCGGAAGGTATAAGCCGTCAACTGATTGCGCAGGGCCGGTGAACCATTCACCGGGCAGGCCGGCTATACGGATACCGAGATCGGTGCCGTTACGCGCCATGACAGTAACGATCGAGCATCCTTCAATACCTTCGATCGCCTCGGTGGTACATTTTGCCGCAGGCATCGTAAGGTTCAGAAAGAAATGGTCATTGGCGTCGATGAATTTAAAGACATCCACCTTATCCTTATTGGGAATGTCGGCTTCGATGAGATAAGGCCCGATCATCCTGAGAAACAGGGAGGTTCCCGCGCGATTTCTATTATGACCCTCATCACCCATCTGAAGGGCTTGAGCGATGATCGGTTTCATATAGAGCGTGTCGCATTTTTGAAATATCATTTTTAATACCGGATACAATGTATCACGCATCCAATTCAATCTCTCTATTACTTCAGGAGCGAATGCACCGTAGCGCAATACCTTGCCAAGGCCTTCATTCAAAGTACAGTATGCCTTGTTGCCATAGGTTTTGTTCTCTATTATCCAGACCGGCATATTGGGTGTTACCACACCTGCCATAGGGCCTACCGTGCTATGATGATGACATGGGTCAAAATTGATCGCGCCTGAGCTCAGTTTTTCTACTGCTTCTTTTTCCGAAGATGCCAGTCTCTCATACAGCATTCCCCCGATCATACCACCCTTCATGGGGCCGCACATCTTTTCCCAGGTAACCGGAGGGCCTGCGTGAAGAAAGGTGCTGTCGTCCAGATCAGGTATCACATTCTTTGCCATATCCAGGCCGGCGATCACCGGCTCAGCCGCTAATATTTTCTTAAAAGCTTCTTCGTTTATCTTTTTAAAATCCATCATTACTCCTAAGTTATTGTCCTGCCGCCGAACTCTCTTTTATTTTTCGGATTATCTCAAGCAGTTCCGGATCACCGTCCGCGGGAGGTGTCCAATTCACATTAATGGATTCTCCGCCGGAATTCAGAATATTTCCGTTGAAATCCTTCAGTCCGATATTCAAGACCTTTAATTTCGATACAAACAATTCATTGATATTTTTCATGACCAGCTCCCTACGACCTTTGATGCGAATTCCACCATGTCGGAATGTGATTCAAAACAGAATACTCCGAGCTCCTTCAACTTTGTGAGTTGAGAGGCCATATCCTGAATATCGAGATCTGTTCCCAATACATAGGCACAGATGATCTTGCCGCTGTGCTCGCTCAGCGCGGGAGAAAGCGCGTCGACCATATCTTCATGCGCACCGTCGCCAAGAACGATATCAAGGAGCATCACTGCGGTATGGGGGTCTTTGATCTCTATTTGCAGCCGCTTCCGCCGGGAAGCCGGATCGATCATGGGATGCGCCTTGCCGCGCGTAAAGAAGTCATCTCCCAGATCAATTATACAATGGCCTTCCGAAACAAGCGGATCTTTAACGGGCCGGGCTGATTTATGATGAAGATTTGTATTGATATCAACACCGTTTGAAGCAAGTATGGTTATCGCCTCATCCGCCAATGTACCTCCGGTGTACAACCCTCTGATAAAGAGGCCTGTATCCGGGCGCGGTGGTGTATTTCTGAATTCCGTGGAATAATCAAGCATTTCCTCCGGTATTGAGCCGTATTTTTCCTGAGCGACCGCCATTATAGCGCAGTGAGAAAGGTTTTTCGGGAAATAAAGATCTCCCTTTCGTGGTGACTCGACATTCTCTCCGATGAAATAGATGATAACGGGTTTAGAACCCTCGGAAGCGCGCTTGAAGATTTTGTCGGCAACCTCGGAAGCGGGCGGTTTGGAAATAAGAACGATAATTTTTGTGCTCTCATCCGCCATCAAGGCATCAAGTCCCATCAGCATTGTAATACCGCCGACTTCCTTGGACAGGTCACGCCCGCCTGTGCCGATCGCCTGAGAAATGCCTCCGCCGAGATTATGTACCATTGCGGTTACCGCCTGAAGGCCTGTACCCGAAGCGGAAACGAGCCCTACTCCGCCTTTATTCGTGCGATTTGCAAAACCCAATGGAATATTATTAATGATCGAGGTCCCGCAATCCGGCCCCATAACTAAAAGATCTTTCTCTTTTCCCAATGTCTTTAATCTTATCTCATCTTCCAATGAAACATTGTCGGAGAATATCATAACATGGAGATCATTTCTCAATGCGTTCAATGCCTCCCATGCGGCATATTGTCCGGGTACCGATATCAGGGCAAGATTGATATCCCTGTATGTCTTCAGAGCTCCCTCTATTGATGAGGGCTCGTAAAGCGACGAAGTGGTGGAAGCCGTTTTGCTCATCACTTCCTCTACCATGAGGATAATATCTTCCTCGAAAAGATCGGATTCACTCTCCATATAGATGATCAGATCAAGCGGCGCCGCGTCAGCGATCTTGGGGTCTTTCAATCCCATCTGTATGAGGAATTTCTTATTGGCATCAGTCCCCATGATCAACTGGGCATCATTGATATTCTCAAGTTTTTTCAGGGCCTTTGAAAATTTCATCAATTCCACAGAATCAAAATAAGAATTTTTTTGTATAATTATGTTCTTTTTCATACTCACCTTAAAAAGAGCTGCATCTGCGCAGTAAAAAATAATATCCCGGAAAGCATATCCTCACCTGAGGAATGCCCGTAATTTGATATGAGCCGGGAGGCTTTGGCAAGTTTTTCTGTTTCTTCGGAAGATACCGCGGCGAGAGCGTCCATCAGAAGTTCAGGCATGAATCCGCCCAGGATCGACCTTTGTACATTAGTCGAATAAATATTCATCGCTTCATTATTCACTTGAAGCAGATCTGTCATATTGATCAAAGGAAAGTACTTCAAGTAGTGAATATAGGCGGCGAAAAGGCCTATGAAAAAATCATCGGTCTCTGGGGTCAATCCTCTTCCGAAGCCTTTATGTTCGTTCAGAAAGAAAATCGCTCCATCGGGACGATTGTATTCAATATACCGATTGAGTTTGTCAAGCAGATGCTTTATCCCTTTTGAAAAAAGATCCTCACTCGGAGTTCTGCCGTGCAGTATCAATGATAAAAAAGTCGATTTACACTGCTCCACGGGAAACGCTTGTGTAAAATATTCTCTGGTAGCGGCGGACAATCCCATTCGCAACGGAGGAGAGAGATTCGTTAAGCGATTATCGATCACCGTAGATGAAGCGGTTGAGAGCGCCTTGCTGCCGCATTTTATCATATCATCCTCAAATGTACATACGCTGTTTCTTTTAAGAGAATACGGCTCGTCCAAATTACAGAATATGGCATTCGGAGAATACGGCACACCTTCCCTTTGAATGGTTATCAATTCATCCGTTCCGTCCAGAAGGATATTTACGGCATTCGGAAATGCAGAATAGATCGTTCCCCTTTCATAAAGAATGCTCTCCTGCTGGAATTGAGCGGTGACGGCCTGGGCTTTAACGAGGAGTTTTTCCAATTACTTTTTCTCCTTCAGGGAAGAGAGTATCTTCTCATCGGTCAGCGGAAGGGCTTTTATCCGTACCCCGGTCGCATCATAGATCGCATTGGCGATAGCTGGGGGTATCGAGATCATCGGATGCTCACCGATCGCCCTTGCCCCGAACGGGCCGCCGTCATCCGGCGTCTGTATAAATATGTGTTTGATCTTATCTGGAAGGTCTGCTGCGGTAGGTATCTTATAATCAACAAATGAGGGATTCGCTATCTTTCCGTCTTTGTACTTCAGCTCTTCCAGGACCGCAGAACCCAGCCCCTGTATCATTCCTCCGATTATCTGGCCTCTTGCGGTCGAGGGGTTGATAACGGTACCAAGATCAAAAGCGCCGACAAGATTCAGTATCTTCAACTCTCCCGTTCTGGTGTCAACCTCGATCTCCGCGCCTTCACATCCGAAGGTCCATTCAGCGGCGGCGTGACCCTGTCCGGTCTTCGCGTCCAGATTTGTCAAATGAGGAGTAAATGTACCGACACCCTCTACCGGGCCACCGATCGTATGCCCGTCCGGGTATTGATATCCCATGATGATCAGAGGTAAGGCTATGCTCTTTCCTTTATTGCCTATGACAAAAACCTTTTCACCGTCGATATCCAATTGTGATGCCTTTACCTTCAAGACCTTTGACGCGACCTTCTTGATCTTCTCGTGGGCATCATCGACCGCGTTTATGATAGCGTTGCCGACCGCCCAGGTTATCCTTGAAGCGACGGTCTGCCATTCATATGGTGAAAAATCAGTATCTGGAAGCCCGGCCGCATGGAGTTTTGAAACATCCATTTTCAGACGCTCCGCGGCGATCTGCGTCAAAGCGGTTATACAGCCCTGGCCGATCTCCATACCGGAGAACTGCACGATGACAGTTGCGTCTTCATTGAATTTCACTCTTGCGCAGGAGGTTGCGTTCGCTGGCATGGCGGGAGCTTTTTCAAGAACCGCGAGGCCCTTGCCTCTCTTGATATACGGCTTAGCCGGCTTCTTTGACGGCTTACCCCATTTGAGGTCCTTGGCAACGGCATCGATACACGCCACCATATCTCCCGTGTGTTTCGTTATCTTCTCACCCATGGAGTTTATTGAGCCCGGCTTCAGCACATTAAGCCGTCTGAATTCAGCCGGGTCCATTTTCAGATCATTAGCGATGATATCCATTTGGGATTCTACCGCCCAATGCAGCTCTCCATGACCGAAGCCGCGGAATGCTCCGCCGACAAGGTGATTGGTATATACTCCGTATGTATCGCCTTTGACATTCTTAATATCATACGGCCCGATACAGGTATATCCGGCCGCGCGGACAACATTTGTTCCGTATTCAGCATAAGCGCCGCCGTCAAAGATCATCTCGATCTCTTCAGCGATGATACGGCCGTTCTTCGCGATACCGGTTTTCACCCTGGCTCTCATCGCCTGTCTCACCGTAGTCCCAAGAAAGACCTCTTCTCTGGAGAAGATCAATTTTATCCATTTGCCCTTGGCCTCTTTTGCGAGAGCGACTGCAAGCGGCTCCATATTAATCCCAGCTTTGCCGCCGAAACCACCGCCGACATAAGGGGCGATCACGCGGACATCCTTATGGGAAAGTCCGAATGCCAGTCTCAAGAGATTACGGAGAGTAAACGGAGACTGCACCGATGAATAAACGGTGAGCTTATCGTTTCTGTCCCACTTGGCGATCGCGCCGTGCGGCTCCATCGGAACATGCTGTATCTGAGGTAATGTGAATTCATTCTCGTATATTTTATACGACTGCTTGAATCCTTTTTTTATATCGCCCTTTCTCAAGGGAAAATGATTAAAGATATTGGTGCCCTTCTTGGGGTAGTATATCGGCAGATATGAATACTTCATCAGGTCAGGATGCACCAGTGTAGCATTCTTATCAAGCGCGTCTTCTATATTGTCAACCAGAGGCAGCATTTTATATTTGACCTTTATCTTCTTGATCGCGGCAGCAGCGATATCCTCCGTCAATGCGGCAACAGCAGCGACCGGCTCGCCTTTGAAACGAACCTTGCCAGTTGCGAATACCGGGCGGTCGACCAGATAAAGGCCCATTTTATGAGAGCATTTGCCCGAATGCGTAACCGCGATAACACCTTCCATTTTTTCTGCGGCAGATGTATTGATCGAAATTATTTCCGCATGAGGATGGGGGCTTCTCAGCACTTTTGCGTAAAGCATACCCGGAAATTCATAATCCGCGATATATTTGGCATTGCCTGAAACCTTATCATAACCGTCAAGGCGATTAACATCCCTGCCTAAATTTATGAAGTTTTTCATTTCCGTCTCCCTTTAACCCTTTTCAATCTGCGGGCCGCTTCCCTTATTGCCTCAATGATCTGCACATAACCCGTACACCTGCATAGGTTTCCGCTTATGGCTTTTTTGATCTCATCTTCTGACGGATCGGGATTGGATTTCAAGAGAGAGTATGTTGTTATGATCATACCGGGGGTGCAGAATCCGCATTGCACCGCGCCCTTGTCGATAAAGGCCTGCTGAATGGGATGAAGATGGTCTTTTGGGGTTATCCCCTCCAATGTAAGTATCTCTACTCCCTCCGCTTCAACGGCAAGGATCAGGCAGGAGCTTGCCGGAGACCCGTTATAAATAACTGCACAGGCACCGCATTCACCGGCTCCGCAGCCTTCTTTTGCCGCGGTGAGCCCCAATTTATCCCTCAGGACCTTTAGTAAGGTCTCATTGCCCTGAATATTTACATGATGATCTATTCCATTGACATTTAATGTGATATCCTTAGACATTTTCACACCTCCACACCGGCTAACTCACCGATAAGCCGGGCTACATGTGTTTCCACCAATTGTTTTCTGTATTCCGCGGAACCCCTCATATCCGAGATGGGTTTAATGGTTTTGACAACGATCTCAGCCGTTTCATTTATCAGAGCAAGGTCTATCTTTTTGGCTTTGTTTAATTTCTCTTCCGCGGCACGGATACGAAGCGGAGTAATATGACATGCGCCTATCACTATTCGGTATTTTTTCTTTTCCCTGTACACCGTCATATTAACGGTCGCAAGGTCAACTAATTTGATCCTTGATTTTTTATAGAAGATCCCTTTGCCCGCTGATCTTGGGATCACGATCTCCTTTAAGAGTTCGCCTTTTTTCAATACAGTTTGTTTCACGCCTTTGAAAAATTCCTCTGCCTTTACCCTGCGCTCTTTTTTGCCGTCGCTCAGAATGAACTTCGCACCCACGGCGATCAGCGGAGTGGCCGTATCTGCGGCGGGTGAGGCATTACAGAGATTTCCGCCGATGGTAGCGCGATTGCGTGTCAGGGGAGATCCCAGCTTACCTGCGGCTTCTGCCAGAAATGGTATCTCTTTTCTGATAAACGAAGAGTGTTCGATCTCGGATAATGTTGCCAGGGCACCTATGCGTATCTCGGTCTTTAATTTTTTGATCCCAGATGGCAATCCCGCAGTTTTCAGGTCAATGATCTTCTCCGGCACAAGTATTCCTTCTCTCATCAATACGATAAGATCCGTCCCTCCGGCAAGATAATAATTGTTTGCACCTTTTTTATACTGGCTGACAGCACCTTTGATAGTGATCGGGCTTATGAACTCAAAATTCTCCAATTCGACCTCCTGTACCTTTTTCCTAAGACGGTCTTTATTGTACCATATTATGCGGATAACGGCAAGCAGCCCCGCAGGGGCGAGACTAGTATGAAGTGTGAAGTGGGAAGTGTAAAGTGAAAAAGATAGTTGAAAGGTTCAAGGTTATGCTTCGCCGAGCACAAGTGCACAAGAAGCTTCGCAGAGGTTGGAGGCTAGAGGTTGGAGGTTAGTGCAGAGGGAGAGTAAATACAGTGAATAGTGAACCGTGAACAATAATGAGAGAAGAAGGGAATGAGATTCAAAGATGTGTGGGGCTTATAGAGAAATGAAAAGTTAATAATGAACAGTGAGGGAAAACACAAGAAGCAAACACAAGATGGATCCTTCGCCGAAAAGCTCAGGATGACAAAATACAATGAATAATTGGGAAATGAATGAAGGATTGGAAACGGTCATGCAGAGCGAAAGCGTGGCATCCAGTTTTTTTCATTACCTCTTTCTCCCTACTTCAGACTTCACACCTCACACTTCAGACTTCTTAATGCCTCATACTTACTTTACTTTATGATCGCGACCTTCACTACTTTTATTGCGTCCGCATCATTGGAGATATGACAAATATAAATACCTACTGCGACGCTTTCGCCATCTTCATTTGCCAGATCCCATTCCCATTCTGACTGACCGTCCGCGTCCGTTTCCAATACCAGTTCGCCCGCCACCGTATATATCCTGATGGTCACATCTTCTGTGAGCCGGCTGAAAGTAATATGATCACCGGAAAGGTCTTTATTCCAGGGATTCGGATATATTAATATATCATCAAGCGTATCCGCATAGCTTTTGATGAGTGTAAGTCCTGACTCAAATGGGATATTGGCTTCCGAAACAGTATCGGGCGAGATTACAGTGAAGTAAGTAGTATCAGCGCATGAAATGCCTATCGTATGTCCATTTACGGCATCAGCAGATATATCGAGGCAAACGAAATATTTCTTTGCTGTTGTGCCGATGATCTGATCCGCAATATTAATATCTGTTGTTCCACTTGTAAATGTTCCTGTTCCGATCAAAGTATCGTCAGCAACTGAAAAACTATCATCGCCGTTATCAAGATACACCTTCGCTGCGGAAACATCATTATCATCAGCTGTACCGATCAAGTCGGCCTTTATTATAGACAATGTTGCCGATTCATTCGAGGTAGATAAAGTGAGTTGCTCAAATACCTGGTCACGAGTACCCGCTTTTGCTGCGGCTACAGCCAGATCGGCAGGCAGAACCGTTATCGGATCGGGAGCATCGGTGACAATAACCGAAGCGGATAAATATGGCGTGAATACAGCCATCTGATCGGGAGACATGATAGTAAAATTGGAGCTGTCTGATATGCTTATGGTAAATGTATTTCCAATAGCGGCCGCGGGATTAAGATCAATTACGATAAAATACACAGAACTTGTTGTGATGATATTCTGATCAGTGATATTAATATCCACAAGTCCCGATGCAAAGGTACCGCTGCCGAGCAAAGTATCTTCCGCCGAAGAATATGTAGAATTCCCGTTATCCGCATAGATCTTGATCGAGCTTACATCTGAATCTACATTGGTTCCATTTCCCTCCACTGTGATATCCGTCCAGAATGCATTATCCGCATCCGCTGATAGTGTGAAATTCGACATTAAAACATCTGCTGTTCCCTGCATTTCGGAAGCAGGTGCATCATCGCTGATCGAGACAGTTACGGTATTCGATGAAATCGCAATATTTTCACCGAATTCCGATGTATTAGAAGTAGCATCGATAGCAATAGAGCTTAATACCGCATCCGCGGAAAGATCTATTTCTGTAAATGAAAAGTTACCGCTGCCGTCGGTGTTCTGAGTTGTATAGTATTCATATCCTTCACCATAACCTGTTGGGTCAGCGTTTACACCGGCAGTAGAATTATTTACGATATATAGCTCGACCTCAATATTTGCCGCCGCCGTTCCGTTAACCGTATAAGTATCAACTCCTGTCTGAACGATATCTGTTATTACAGGGAAATTCAGGTTTTCATTCGGGCCGGTATCAACATCACCTGCGTCATTCGGATTTACACCGTCTGCAGCAAGGTCAATACCCAATCCCGCATTTGAAAATATGGAATTTCCTGAAATCCTATTATAATCGTTATTATCGCCATGAACCCACACACCATCCTGACCATTATAAGCAATAATATTTGCCATACCTGCAATTGTTCCACCTATTGTGTTTGATTTAGCACTACTACCTTCAACTTGTATACCATTCCTTGAATTACCCAGATCAAGAGTACCGGTCACATCTGTTCCAATGTAATTACCAATGACCTTATTATCTGTACTAATAATACTGACACCGCTCCAATTATTACCTGATATGATATTTCTTGCACCTGCTACAGTTCCACCTATTGTATTTGAATTGCCACTACTTACTATTCCATCCCAGGAATTACCTAAATCCCCAGTGCCAGATGCATTTGTACCTATGTAATTACCTGTGATTATATTATTAGATGTTCCAGCTCCTTCAATATATACTCCATACAAGTTATTCCCTGATATGATATTTCTTGCACCATCAACTGTTCCACCAATTATATTTGATTTAGCTCCACTACAAATGTATACACCGATAAATGAGTTACCCAAACCTGCGGTTCCGTTTACATCCGTTCCGATGTAATTGCCAAGAACAACATTATTATCAGTACCACTGTCATCGATAATGACACCATTTTCATCATTGCCGGATATAATATTTCTCGTACCTGCATCTGTCCCACCAATAGTATTGGATTTAGCACCACTCAAGATGTATACACCATTCTGTGTATTACCTAAAGCCGCGTCACCAGCGGCATTCGTTCCAATGTGATTACCCATAACTATATTGTTATCCGAACCGCTGCCGGAGATCAAAATACCTCCCAAATTACCTGATATGATATTCCTTTCTCCAACTGTGGTGCCGCCAATTCTATTTGACTGTGGTCCAGCATTTATATAAATACCCTGGTTGGTATTGCCAATAGCTCCCGTACCGGTTAGATTGGTTCCTATGTAATTACCAATAATTACATTATTATCCGTACCGCTGCCACTGAGATATACACCATTATTGTTATTACCGGATATAACATTTCCTGACCCGGGAATTGTACCCCCTATAGTATTTCCCTGGGCACTGTCGGTAATAATCACGCCATGGGAAGCATTACCCAAATCAGAAGTACCATTGACATCCGTGCCAATATAATTGCCGAGGACCTTATTATTATCCGTGCCGATGCCATAGATATTAATTCCACCGTTGTTCCCGGATATAATATTTCTTGCTCCTGCAACTGTCCCACCAATTGTATTTGATAAAGCACCTCCGGTGATAGATATTCCATTAATAGTATTACCTAAATCAGCTGTACCATTAACATCTGTTCCGATATAATTACCAAGAACCCGGTTATTATCTGTTCCTAAATCGGTAATATTAATGCCATATTGATCATTACCCGAAATAATATTTCTGGTACCTGCAACTGTTCCACCTATGGTATTTGAAGTTGCTCCACTTGCTATGAAAACACCGCTCCAGCCATTACCTAAATCAGCAGTTCCATTTACATCTGTACCTATATAATTTCCAATTATTATATTATTATCCGTACCACTACCCCAGATTACGATACCGACCTGGTTATTTCCCGAAATGATATTTCTTGCTCCGGCAATTGTACCACCAATTATATTTGATTGGGCACCACCATTGATATATATACCAAAAGATGAATTACCTAAATCAGCGGTTCCATTCACATCCGTACCAATGTAGTTACCAAGGACTTGATTATTATCCGTACCACTGCCATATATTTCAATACCACAGTTATTATTACCCGAAATGATATTTCTTGCACCCGCTACTGTCCCACCAATTATATTTGACTGAGGACCATCCCAGATGCGGATACCATACCAAGAATTTCCAAGATCAACAGTACCGGTTACATCTGTACCAATGTAATTACCAAGGATAACATTATTATCCGTACCACTGTTATAGATATATATGCCATTCTGGTCATTGCCTGATATGATATTTCGTGTACCTGCAATTGTCCCGCCAATTGTATTTGATTGAGCACTACCAGTGATTTCGATACCTTGCTGTGAATTACCCAGGTCCGCTGTACCGTTACAATCCGTTCCTATATAATTACCAATAATTTTATTATTTGTTGCAGAACCGGTTAAGAAAATACCTGATTGATTATTACCGGAGATTACATTCCCTGACCCGGCAATTGTACCTCCTATGGTATTTCCCTGAGCACTGTTAGTAATAATTACACCATCACTTGCATTACCCAGGTCAGAAGTACCATTGACATCTGTGCCAATATAATTACCGATGACTTCATTATTATCCGTACCGCTGCCGGAGATAAAAACACCTCCAAAATTACATGATACGATATTCCTTTCTCCAGCTGTGGTGCCACCAATTATATTTGACTGGGGTCCATTCGTTATATAAATACCCTGGTTGGTATTTCCAATAGCTCCCGTACCGGTTAGATTGGTTCCTATGAAATTACCAATAATTACATTATTATCCGTGCCACTGTTAATCATATAAATACCGCGATCGTTATTGCCGGATATTACATTCTTGGCACCGGCGACTATTCCACCAATTGTATTTGAACTAGCGCTATTTGCTATGTATACACCACTGGATGAATTACCTAAATCCACCGTGCCGGTTACATTTGTACCGATGAAATTACCAAGGATAACATTATTATCCGTACCACTGCCACTGAGATATACACCATTCTGGTTATTGCCTGATATGATATTTCCTGTACCTGTAATTGTCCCGCCTATGGTATTTGATTGGGCACCATTAGTGATGCATACACCATGCAATGAATTACCCATGTCAACCGTGCCTGTAACATCAGTTCCGATGTAATTATTGACGATAAGGTTATTGTTGCAGCTATCAATGAAAATACCATTGCCCCCGAAATTATTTATTACCAGTCCTGAAATGACATTATTGTCTGAACTGATATGGAGTCCTGTAGTGACTGCACCTGCATTTGTGCCATCAATGATGATATCTTGTGTACCGGCATCTATAAATGTACCGCTATCCCAGTTGTCATTTATATTTGGTAATGCACTAGTTGGCTGGATAGTGAATGGTACAGATCCCGGGATACTGAAGTCTATTGTATCAAAACCAATGCTCCCATTTGAATCCAATATCGCCTGACGCAGTGAACCTGCACCCGAATCATTGGTATTTATAACTGTGTATGTTGCAGCAAAAATATTCGCGTTAAATACGGCAAACAGTAACATCAATGAAAGAATCGTGAATTTTTTCATAAAGCCCTCCGAATCGTTAGTATCTTTTAGCATAATTTCGCAATTATTTCAATATTTTCTGAGAAGCGTTCACGGGTTTAAAAGTTCAAGGTTATGCTTCGCAGAGCACAAGGGACACGCTGCGCAGTGGACCCAGGGACAAGTGGACGGTTGATAGGATGATAAGTTGATAGGGTTGTAGGCATAAGCATAGTGAAAAGTGAATAGTGGGGGAAAACGCAAGGAGTAAATGCCAGATGGATCAGTTCAATGGAGATGAGATTCAAAGATATGTGGAGACTGTTTTCGTTTGGTTCTATACATTGCGAAGAGTGTACAATTGCTTCACAATTTTCAACTCTCCGCTTGGAACTTTTGCACCGGGACAGACGAACGCCTGCAGCGTACGACATGTCCCATATCTTGGTTGGGGTGCGGCGTGATATGATTGTGACAGGATAATTAATGGGGTAAGCGAAATATTGATTTTTCGGTTACGGATGTGTTTTTTTTCCTTAACCACTTGTGCGCTTGTACTTACTTGATCCGTATGATCTTGAAGATCTTCGGCTCCCAATAAGGGTTGCCGCTGTATTCGGAAATACGGACTTTCTTACCGCTTGAAGGGCTGTGAATCATTTTCCCTTTGGAGACCACGATACCAACATGGCTGGGCTTGGTCTTGGATGCGATAAGAAAAAATATCAGATCGCCGGGGCGTTCTTTACCTCTGGGTATCTCCCTGCCTTCTTTGACCTGATCCTTTGAAGACCTGGCTAATGTTACGCCGAGATCGGAAAATACTCTGTACACGAGGCCGGAACAATCAAATCCATTCTTATCCGTACCACCGTACTTGTATGGACAACCCTTGTATTTCATCGCTCTCTTTACGACAAGTTTTCCGAATTCTCCGGAAGAACCGATAAAGCCCGTTTCTTCCACTACCACCAGACCGGAGCAGCCGGTGAATAATGTTGCGGTCAAAATACATAAGGCGAACAGGACTCTCGTCCTAAATATTTTTTTCATATAATACTCTTAATTCTTTCCGATCTTATTCCAATCAACTTTTGCCGTGAGCTGCATCAGTATAAAGAGCGTGATGACTGACATAATAGTTACCATTAATCCTGAATACCCCTCAAAAAAGTGCACATAAGTAAAGATCACCAGATAAATAAGCTGAGCCACTCCGGCCTTAAAAAAGGCGAATTTCGCGCTCGCTACTATCCTCAAATATGAAACAACGAGAAAGATCGATACAACTGATGATATGGAAAATGCCAATAATAGCGGTATATGATCCGCCAAATAAGCTAAAAGCAGGTGAAAGGAGAAGAATGATGCGGCAAGGAAAAGAAAATGCATCGGGTGAAGGTCTATCTTTCCCAAAAGACTTATCACGAAGATCACAATAAAAAAGAAAAGCAGGGATACCGGCGCGAAGTAGCTAACTTTAGCTACCCACGGTCCCGGATTTAATTTATCAGGAACCTTTACACCGATATTGAATCCGGAAAGAAGATTCTCAAATTTCCATGTGAGCAGATTTTTTCCCTCATTTTCAGTTTTCGTGGTCGGTGATATGGTATCCTCCGGAAAATCATAATCGAGGAAATCGGTCCCTATATTGAGAGAAAAGTTCTTTATCTTGCCAATACTGTCATACTGAGAAAAACCATACTCCCAAATGTCGCTGCCGCGGGATACATAGGCAACCGAGAAGCTTATCTTCTCCATCTTATTGATATTAAACTCATACGAGATAACATTAGAGCTGATGTCAAGGTCAATTTGCTCGCCGTTAACTGAGAATCGGAAGTCATCATATATCGTTCTATCCGATGGCATAGTGAAGTAAACAGTAACTTTCTTAGAATTGACATTCTCGGTACTGAAGACATATTCACCCGAGAAAGCCACTTTATAAAGATTATACCAGAGCAAGCCCTTCTTTCTGGGTTCATAATTCAGATTTACATCAATATCACTTGAATAAAGGGGAATATTATGAGTTATCGTATGAGTATATCTCTTTCCGTCCTTATCTAATTTCTGCTGATAAGTAAACCATTTGATAATAGGTTGATATTGAACCTGTTCGCTTCCCCACAAAGATGCTACCGATTTCTTGATCGATGAATACATATTGCCTGATCTCAAGGAAGTTACACTTCCGAGAATGACCCATGCAATCCATGATACCACAAATATCGCTATTATAGGCAAGATCTTCTTTACCATATGACCTCCTTCTTACTGTTTATTTTATCCCATTCACTGTTTATTTTCAAGTATTCTGCTTTGCTCTTTACAAAGCGAGGGCCCTGTAAAACTCTATTTTGGGTGTTCTGATTGATGAAGACGGAAAAAGAGCCTCAGCCCGAAGGGGATATCAGCTTTGAATTGTCAATGTAAAATTGA
>JAGLWT010000035.1 GCA_023133295.1 bacterium
CAATTGTACACTCTTCGCAATGTATTTTTGGGCAGCAGCAACTGCGGATTTGCAGAAATTAAGGGTAAAACACTTGCAAAAAAGTCATTTTTTGTATTAAATATATCTATGGATATTAAAAGAGTCATTATTATGATACTTGACTCCCTTGGCGTCGGTGATGCTCCGGATTCTGCTCAATATGGAGATACGGGTGTTAATACGCTCTATCATATTGCCAGAGAATATCCGAATACCTTGAAAAATCTGGAAATGATGGGCTTCGGAAATATTCTTCCCGCCCCGGATGGCATTCCTCCGCAGAAGTACTGTTTTTCTTCTTACGGTAAAGCACAAGAGATATCGGCAGGGAAGGATTCCACTTCCGGCCATTGGGAATTGGCCGGCCTTGCCAAAATAGAACCTTTCCCCCTATACCCTGAGGGCTTCCCCCCCAGAATACTTGAAGAATTCAAAAAAATGATCTCTTCAGAGGTGCTGGGGAATTATCCGGCATCAGGGACCGCTATAATCAATGACCTGGGAGAAGAACATGTAAGAACCGGTTTTCCCATTGTATATACTTCCGGTGATTCTGTTTTCCAATTAGCCGCTCACGAGGAAATAATTCCACTTGATACGCTTTACCGATGGTGCCGGATCGCGAGAAATATATTAAGCGGAAAAGATCTTGTCGGCAGGGTAATAGCGCGGCCATTTATAGGAGATGAGAAGAACGGGTTCACAAGGACCGCGAATAGAAGGGATTTTTCAGCGTCTCCGCCAGAGAACACCGTTCTGGATAATTGCCTCATTGCCGGACTCTCTGTTCTCGGAATAGGTAAAATAGAGGATCTTTATGCCGGAAAAGGTCTGTCAACGGCTATTCACACCAAGAGTAATCTTGAGGGAATAGAAACGACTATCCGCGCGATCAGAAAAAAATTACCCGATGATAATGTGGAAAACGGCATCATTATGGTAAATCTTGTTGATTTTGATATGAAATACGGGCATAGAAGAGATGTCGAAGGGTATTATCGTGCCCTGCAGGAATTTGACGAAAAACTTCCCGAAATACTCGGATTCATGGAGCCCGCCGATGTTCTTATCCTGACCGCTGATCACGGGAATGATCCGACATTCAAGGGATCTGATCACACAAGAGAGTATGTTCCGGTAATGGTTTACGGACAGAATCTACGCAGAGGTGTTGACCTGGGCCTACGGGAGAGTTTTGCTGATATAGGGCAAACCGCCGCGCATATGCTTGGTGTTAACCGTACCCTCTTCGGAAAAAGCTTTCTGGGAGAGCTGATAACAGAGACAGAGAATATCAAGCTGGATATTTCCGATCAGGAATTTGATGTTTTCCTCTTTTCCCCGGCGGATTATCGGCAGGATATTTATTTTCTGACAAAGGCATTGCGGGATTCGGGAAATAGGGTCAATATCTTCATTTCCAATGAGCTTGCGGATTGTTCTTTTGAAACAGGAGAGTGTTATTATTCGACTTTACCCTCGAATAAGAAGGATAGCTATGATACCATAGTGATCCCCGTGACCGATGACCGCATCGCATTTCAATTAGCGGGCCTATCGGGAGACGATCCGCTCTTTGATGAGATACGAAGAGAAATAGACAGAGGAAACCCGCCCATAGCGCTTTTTCCGAACAGATGGCTGGCGGCGGATCAAGGGTTCGG
>JAGLWT010000036.1 GCA_023133295.1 bacterium
TCTTAACAAGATTGTCGTATGTCGAATTGTAGTAAAGCACATCATCTCGTGGAGTCAGGCCCGCGAGATATGTTCCCGTACATACTGTCTTTATATCATTACCCTGATCCCAGTTGGCAATACCGAGGTTAACTCCGACATCTATAAAAATACCGCTGGAATCATTCCTGACTTTGTTCGCAATGAGGAATGACTCTGAAGAATCCCAGGACGGTATGAAATCCATTTGCCAATAGTCAAGGTATGACTGATGATCAAAGTTGAACTTCATTCCCTTGGCGATATCGTACCTATTATCAATCCCTTCCGCCTGTTGAATGTGTCCATAGGGGTCTGCCCAGAGATCCCAGATATCCGCGCCGAACATATCCCAGAACTCGGGTGTGGGTATCGTCGATGGGAACATCCACCATTGATAAGCAATTATCAGCTGATCCTCAAAAAAGAGTCGTTTTCCCTGTGTTCTTATGAATGTATTGATGGCCGCCTGATCATTCTCACTGAAACCGTGTGAGATATCGTCGGCTGTTCCTTCGTCACCATCCGCACCGGAATGGCCCTGTGAGAACTGGAAGATACAGACTATATCGTAGTTTGAAAGGGAGGGAAGAACATCAATATTGAAATTCGGGCCCTTGTTTATGGTTTCATCAACAATATAATCAAAGCTGTATCCGGCATTGGCAAGTGCACGGACAAAGGGGCCAGAGATCCTGTCGCCAGGTTGACCCGAATCATTCACACCGTCATACATACTTGTCGCGGCACCATAAAATTGATTTAATCCGCCATAACTTGCATCGAATACCAGTATTCTCGGACTTGCCTGATCTGAAGGTATCCGTATAGAGGCATTATTGGAATATGATGTGAATCCCTGGTCATCGGTGGCCTTTATCATGAAATGATATTCCGTGCCGGCATTATAGGAAGATGCCATTATAAATTGTTTATTTCCCGCCGTAAGTGGTGCGGGGGGTGTCTGAGCAATAGCGGAACCGTTTGCGGCAAAATTGCCTTCCGTGAATGCGATCTGGCTGAACTTGATATCATAAGAAACAACCGCACCTGCACCGCCTACTATAAGCTCATCATCACCGGGAGCGGTCCAATCAAGCCTTACCGAGCCGGATACGCCGCCCAGGGCGGCTTCAAGCTCGAAACTGTTTGGCGGAAATGTATCTACAAGTGGTGTCACTCCGAACCAGTTCAGGACATCAGCAACATACTCCTCGGCATCAGCGGCATTATCATAATTGTCAATTCTAAGACAATTGCATATTGATTTGAAGGTTCCGGAATGTTCAATAGCTCTGATATGAGAGGTAGGATTATCAGAATCCAAGATGGCAATTGTCCCACCGTCATTCACAAAGATATCTTCATCGCCATTAGCCGTGAAAGCAAAATTGTTGCCTGCGGCATGTGTGCCGGCCTCGCCGATGACAGGTCCGGAAGGTGCTGCATACCCATCGTCGTGGGCGAAGAAGTAATTGGCCTCATGAGTCTCGGTAACGCCCGATCTGCCAAATGCCCAGAAAAGCCAACTGCCCTCCGCATAGAGTTGGCCGCCAGCGTCAAGGTAAGATTCAACATCCCCTACGGAAGCAGGGTAACTTGTAACATCATTAGCAACTCCCTGTATATATACTACAGCGTCATATCCTGATAGATCTCCGATATCCCCGTCGGTTTGAATGAGATTCGCAGCAGCGCCAAAGGCCGCAACACCGCTCTCCCATACTGCGCGAGCATCACCGGCTCCACCAGCGTCGCCACCAGTCTCTTCCCATAATAAAATCAGATCTGCTTCATATGAACCGGTTGTCCAGGAAGCGGGCCTTCCGGGTAAATATATAAGAGTCTCGTCTGAATAATTAGACCAGTTAGATCCATCTTGTGTCCTTATTCTGAAGTAGTATGTATCTGCAACAGTAAGGCTTGAGACAGAAAGGTTTTCAGTTTTATAGGGTCTTTTGGGAGGAGTCGGCTCACCGGATGCGTCTGTCCATGTCCCGCCGGCACCTTTTTTATATTCCACATCGTAGGCCCCGCCGGAATTCCAGCCAACCCAGCCGTCATCACCTGGCGCGGGCCAGGACAATTTGATGATCCCTTCCTCGAACGGATACACCTCGGCTGAGATTTCGGTAATAGCCGGGTCGGTATTATCCGTCGGATTTGATGTTTCCCCGAGGAAATTTAATATATCGTCCATATACTGAACCCTGTTCGCATCCGGATCCACTGTGGTGTTTATGCCGCTAAAAAGAATATCCGAAAAGATGGTGGATCCTTGGCCACCGCCTAAATTCCATTCAACCACACGGGTAACACCGTCTCCCTGATTTGCCCCATTAGATGTGACCGCAGTTGACGCATCAGTAGGTGAAAGCGGAGTATTGTAAGCGTTGGTATAAGCTGACCCGCCGTGATCAACATAATTCTCATATTCCTGGTTCGTGCCGAGATTGGCTCCGCAGCCGGCAGAACCCGACACGGTCCTGACATTTGCATTGGTACGGAGTGTAGTCGGTGGATCAGGGAGATTCTCATCCATATCGGCATATGCGTAATGATCGTAACGCCAATCTATAGGATCCGCATTAGTGCCGAATTTCGGCCACAAAGGTGAAGCGTCATAATTATGCGACTGGCCGCAGCCCTCCATATAAACACCACCTCCGTCCACGATATATTCGACAAGTATGTCACATTCATTTCCGGAAAGGAGCTGGTAGCCGGCTGTCGAAGACCTTGCCGTTGAGTAATAAGCTACATTCCCCGCAAGCACGAATACAGCATCGGCAATTGAGGTCGTCAAGTCTGCCGGAACAGAGGGAACCACCTCATAGGACCAATTAAGCGCGGTGAGCGCATCAATCACCCTATCTTCCGAATTAAGGGTATATCCATTCACCGAAGCGCCGGAATCGACATCAACGATCAGCATCGGAGTGGACCCTACGGTCATCCTGAATGTTCTTGTGGTTGAATAATCTTTCGTACCATCATACTTTCCCGTAATATAAAGGGAAAATTCTATTTCCAGCATATTCGGCGTTGCGGAATGCAATACAACTTCCATTGAATCGGAAGCCGCTTGAGTTCCACCGTTGCCGGCTATGTTAGGGTAACTGGAAGTATCGTCAGTTATTGTAGTCCAGTAATCTTCGGTAGTAATTGTCGCGGCACCGTTCGTGAGAGTTGCCGCAGCATCTACGGGCCCGTCATTTCTCAGTGTAACATTGATCTGAATGGTCTCGCCGGCTTCAACTATG
Source organism: bacterium (assembly GCA_023133295.1). Lineage (GTDB taxonomy): Bacteria > AUK180 > AUK180 > AUK180 > AUK180 > JAGLWT01. The sequence continues at coordinate 3,282 of JAGLWT010000036.1, forward strand.
CCGTCATTGTCTCCACCTGAAGCATCTGATGCCGTTTTCGAGTCAAAGACAATATAGGGAGCGGGAGAACAAAGCAGCAATGCCGCATTGGCATCCAGAAGGCCGTGTCCGTATTTCCAGTCATATGTAGTGGCACCTGAGATGGCTGATGTCGCAGTAGGACTTACATTTCCATTACTGGTATGATCCGCCGTACTTCCCAGAATATCAATGATAGTCGCCGGATCGACTGTTCCCGCAGAACCCATAAGTCCGACAAGAGCCGTCATGAGGGGATTGGAATATGAAGTGCCGTAATTACCGGAACCCCACCATTCATCCGAGGGGTCCGCCGTACCGCAGTCATAATCGGTACCGTTATAAGTCGAAAAATCCATGCTTGTTCCGTACATATTCGCGCTAGGGGTCATACAGAAAAGCTGGTCAATCTGCGCATTCGCAAAATCGCCAGCCTTATCACCCTGCCAGCCCGGGGTCGAGCCCTCGTCCCAGTTGGACGATTCCCACCAGGCACCGGTGGAGGTCGTTGAGCCGACTGCGAATGCCTGAATATAACCTGCGGGATAACCCATGTCATTTGCTCCGTCATTTCCTGACGCGACGATAACTATGGTGCCTGCTTCCCAAGCGGCGGTAACCGCAGCCTGTGCGGTACCGGAATAAGTCGGTCCTCCATAAGAGCAGTTTACCGCCAACGCACCGATAGTACGGGCGTAATCTATACCCGCCAAGCCATTGGGAACCCAACCGTCGCAGCCGCCGGATTTATAAATACCGAGCATACATCCGGGCGCAAGGCCGGAGCCGTCTTGATTGTCATTCATATCACCGAAGATCTCATTGGCAATGAAGGAGCCATGACCGAAATCATCTTCACCGTCCACATCATTGTTGATAGAGTCGATTATTGTCGCACCGTTATCGTATATGGCAACATTCTGAAGTTCACGGCTCTTTATATAGGATCCGCTGGCCTCAATGTGTGTAGTATCAACCGCATCGGCGTTTGTATAAACAGAAACACCGGAATCGTTGACCACAAGTATGACCGATGAGGAACCGGTCTGTATATTCCAAGCGTCTGACATGTTCATCAATGATAAATGCCACTGATTCGAATAGCCCGGATCATTGGGAGTGTAGTATGTATAATTGATCGGCTGATACTCAGCATATTCAATTTCAGGAAGCTTATTCAGTTTCTGCACAAATGATTCTATCGTCTCGCCTTCAGGGACCGCAACACTAAAAGCATGCTCATCCGAAGCGTAGAACTGTGAAAGTATCTCAGAATTGAAATTCCTTAAGATACCCCCGGCTCTGGCATGTGTCGTAGTATCATGATCCACAAAGCGCACCCAGACCCTGTCGGCCTTGACCAAAACGGCCTTTCCTGTACGGAGATCGGACACACCTTTGATTACAACTCCACCGCATAATTTCTTTACTTCCCCGAGTCTTACCCTCGGTTTGAAGAAAACCTTATCACCGGCATCATACTCTTTGAAATCACTGGCAGGTAAATCTCCTTTCATGGAAATGTCATCAGACAGCATGACATCGCTTCGCTTAACGGCTCGTACCGTTTTGACATAGTCCTTGTCGGTCACGGCAAAACCCGCGCTTAGAACGACAACAGCGATCAAAAACAGGAAATACTTTTTCATAAAAACCTCCAAAATATTCATGCTCATGTAGGTGCAATATTTATGCCATCCAATAAATAGTGATATATTGGGAATAATGCTTGGTTCTCTTTCCAGATTTCTGAAAAGATTTCAGATTTTAGAATGGGCAAAAAAAAGGGGGAAAGGAGATCCCGAAAATGGGCATTCACCCATTCGTATACATGCGGTTAGATTGTTTGTTCACAAAATCTGCTTTGGACTGAGCAAATTCAGGCTCTCTAACTAATGCTCCTATTGATATCCCGGACTTCATAACCTATTTGCTTAAAATATATTCCTTTCTTTTCAAAAGAGTTTTCTGTAAACATATTATCTTTAAAGCAAATTTATAACTCTTATCTTTTAATATATTTTCTTTGATAATTTCTCCATTTACTCAATGTATCTTTCTTCATTTTTCTTTTTTCATTTTTCATTATTCATTTTTCATTTCCCTTAACGCGTGACGTTATTTAACGACCCCCAGTACCTTTAGATCCCAGGTTATTTCATTTATCTTGAAATTCTCCCACGGGAAATATCTGAGTCCTGTATATACGCCCGGTTCATGAGGAGCATCTCCCATATTCTTCAATTCTTTTTTTGCCTGCCTGATGATTCTGTCTACTCCCTCTTTGGGTTGGGAGTGCTTACCGGAAAGAAAAAGCTCAGGGGAATTATTCAGGAGCCAGAAATCCCTTGCATTTTCACGGCTTGGGTCATTGAATAAACAAATGAAATCTACAGCATTCTTTTGCAGCATCTTCATAAGGTCTTTCTCTCCGCTTCCGGGAAGGGAGCTGTCAAAAACAAGGTACACATGATATGTCTTCTCGGCGGGCTCATTTTCGAGTTTCATCACAGAATTAAATAGATCGGCTACTTCACCGACGGACGGAGATAATCTATGATAGGAATAATCCCATTGTTTTATTTTCCCCGCAGCCAATTCCAAAGATAATTTCCCGATCTTCTTAGAATTATAATAGGACTGCGCTTTGATAGCATCTCCATTCATCGAAGGTTTTTTAATAAGAATGCCGTTCATACCGAAAAGCACCATATCCACATGCTTCAATTCAGCCAATGCCGTAGCGGTCTCATTATTGACAAAGCCCGCGACCACGATCAGGTCGTTCTTCTTTCGCTTTTCCCTGATCACCCGCTTGACCGCGGCGATCGGGTCACCGATATCATCGGCTGAAAATTCCTTGGAAATACTTACAGCCTTCAGGTCAGGGACCGAAACGCCAATTATCAGGATCCTTTGATCACCCACTCTCTTAATAACATAATCCTTGAAGAGCTTCAATTCACCTTTATAATTTGCCATGACGAAATTATAACCAAGGGAAGAAATTGTCTCCCTAAGGTAGTTTGCTGAATACTGAAACTCTGACAAGCCCGGGATAACGGCGGCATAATCAATGCGCCTGTAGGCATCCTTGAGTAATCTGTTGCGCTCTTCACCCTCAAGGGTGCCGAACCATTCTCCATAGCCGCCGGCGAACATTCCGCCGGTGTCGATAAAGATCGAATTATCATCCTTCACATCACCCAGAAATTTCACTCGGCGGGATATACCGCCGTCAGGGTTGATAGGACATGTACAAGGAGCTATCGAACCGAATGTTTTACCTGTGAAAAATATATTCACTCCGGTTGATAAGCAAATGCTGGGAAAAATCAGAAGAACAAGGATCGTAAACAACAGCTTTCTCATGTATAATTGTATTTTAATCACCATAAAAAATCAAATCTCCTATTTAGTGTAGTGTTTCATACTTTATTTAGTAATGAACAGCTTCAACGCAATGGCCATCAAATAGACCGCAAAAACCTTCCGCAAAAGGTCCTCAGGGATATTAATGGCAATTTTCGAGCCAAAGTACCCGCCTATCATGAAGCCCGCAGCAATAAAAGCGCCGGCGGTGATATTAACGAATCCGGCTTTGTAATAGGTCATTGCAGCCAGGATGCCGATGGGAGGGACCAGCAGGGCAAGTGTAGTCCCTTGAGCGGTTTTCTGAGTAAAGCCGAACAAGAGCACCAATAAGGGCGTTATCATAGTTCCGCCTCCTATCCCTATGACCCCGCTTATCGAACCTGCAGCAAGTCCCAATATAATAAAGCCGATAATATTCATCATCACTCTCCTTTGTATCTTATTGTACATTATAAGGATAAGAAAAAGTTTTTCAAGAACTATTGACAATTCAATATTAAGTATTATAATACTCTAAAACTCAAAGGAGTCAGCAATGAAGAGAGCCATATTACTGATAATCACCGTCTTTCTGATGCTTTTCACCCTTATTAGCGCAGAAGGAATTTTCGAAAAAGAAGATAATGCCATCGTAACATTTACCGTAAACGGGTCATTTATTTCAAAAGAGGGGCTTCTTCTGATAAGCATCGGCTACCGTATCAAAGACAAAGTGCATATCTACACTTCTTCACCGATCGCCAACGACCTGGCCTTTGAAATAACCTCTGGAGAATTAGTAAAGGCGGATTATCCCGAAAAGATCGAAAAAGGCAATGAGATCTTTCTGGTCGAAAAAGGAGAATTCTTCCTTTATGTAAAAGATGCTCAGGGTGAGGGTAATGTAAAAATCTCTTATCAGGGATGCTCCGATGCCGGATTATGTTATATTCCGGAAAGCAGGGAAGTGAGTTATAAAGCAGAGATCTCTGAAGACCTGCCGAAAGAGCTCTTTCAGAATGACACAAATGCTGAGCCTGAAAGTAATGATATAAGAACGGAGATCCCTTCAGAAAGAAAGGATAAGAAATTGGAGGGTTTGTTGCGCAAGCATATCAACAACCCTCTCTGGGCGATCCTTCTTGTCTTTCTGGCGGGTATACTGACATCGCTGACGCCATGTGTTTATCCGATGATCCCCGTTACCATATCCTACTTCGGAAAAACCGGAGAAGGCGGATCCGTTAAAGGAAGTTTCATCGCATCTGTCTTCTATGTACTGGGATTGGCGGCAACCTATACATCTCTTGGCGTCCTGGCGGGATTGACCGGATCGGCATTCGGCAGCTTCACAGGAAATAAGTTCATCCTCCTTGCGTTCGCCGTATTGTTCTTCTTCATGGCTTTTATGATGTGCGATTATATAACCCTCCCCGGAACCGCTTTGATCTCAAGCGCCGGAAAAAGAAATAAAAGATCGTTCTTTCAGCCTTTTATCTTAGGATTAATTACAGGATTGGTGGCATCACCCTGCGTCGGGCCTGTGGTGCTCTTTCTTCTTACGATCATTATTTCAAGCGGTAATATTGCATACGGAGCATTATTGATGTTCTTCTTCTCTCTGGGGTTGGGACTCATATTTATCTTTATCGGGACCTTCTCAGGAGCATTGAACAAACTGCCGCGTGCGGGAATGTGGATGGAAAGGGTCAAGGTGATCTTCTCGATCCTCATGGTAGGGGTAGCGGTCTATTTTCTCCAAACAGCACTCGGATCATTCATCAAAGCGGGAGCAGCGGAGATATCGATCGGGATCGGAATAATGTTCGCTCTGTTCTTCCTGGGATTTTTCGATATCGATAATTGGAAAAATACCTCTGACATTTCAATGAAAAAGAGAGGACTCAAGATATTTCTTCTTTTCCTAGTATTTCTTCTGGGAACCGCCTTACTTATCAAGGGAGTGATCATTTCTTCCGGACATTTCTCTGCGGATAGATTAGAGAAAAGCGCTGTCTTGAAATGGCATGCTTCTTTGGAAGAGGGCAAGAAAGCGGCTAAAAAGGAAAGCAAACTTATTTTCCTGGATTTCAGGGCGGATTGGTGTGTGATGTGCAGGGAATTTGAGAGTTTAACAACACATGACAAGCAGCTGCAAGAGGCCTTGAATAATTTCATTCTGGTAAAACTTGATTACGATAAGAATGCCAAGCTGGCAAAAGAAGAATTCAAGATAATGGGATTGCCTACCTTCCTCATCCTGGATCATAACGGAAAAGTCCTTCTCCGTGAAAGCGGCTTCTTAAATCTTAAAGAATTCCGAAAGGATCTTCTTGAAAAAATAGGGACGGTTCAAAAATAGGGACGGTCCTTCTGTTTTTCTGTTTTCTACTACTCTAAATATGTCGTTATTCTACTCGGACTTCTACCAACAGCACGAGATATATCTGACTTACTATAGCCCCTTTTATACAAAAATCGCACTAATCTCTTTAATGTAGCGGTGAACTGATGATTCCATTTCAATCGGAATATATCCTCATAGACATAATTTGTTTTTGAAAGATATTTGCCGATCATTTCTTTTATGGGAACTTTCTTATCTCCAGAACGCATATCAAAGGATTTAAAAATAGTTTTTCTGGACCTTTTTGCAAGGTTAAGATACTCCATCTTATCTCCAATTATGTTCATACATTTGGGTATCTCTTCAAAGTCAGGAGATACAGAAAAGTCACCCATCGATGTCGTTTTCAAGAACCCTGGGATCTTCACAATGATTTTAACTTTAGAATTGTTATGAGAATCGAAATAATGACGATGACTTGAAAATAAATAAGCTTCGGGTGCCCCGCAAAGATGTGCCTTCACAGGGTTCATGTGTATGTAATGTATCAGGGAAATGAGATAATCTTCCTTCGCCACATAGAACGATTTATATCGGCCTTGAAAGACATGGCCAACTGTCATATATTTAGCATTAAAATAAATGGCATAACTCGTATTCACCGATCTCATCATTTTTTGAAGAGAATCAGTTTTCCTGTGCAGTAGGAGATGAACATGATTTCTCATCAAGCAAAAGGCATTCAAATCTATCTTAAGTTCACCCAGTAATTTGCCTAATATTCCAAGATAGACCAGCATATCATCATCAGAAAAGAAAAGTGGATTTTTTCTCTGACCTCTTGAAATGATATGGAAATACGAATCCGGAAAATCGAATCTTGCAGTCCTATTCATTTACACCCCTCCAAAAACAGAAAAACGAAACCACCGTCCCTAAGTTATAACAATCGTACCTTTACTTATATTAAATTTGAAAGACTTTTTTTGAGGATGGTCCTTGATCTTCTTCAGGAGGGGTATGAGTAATTTCCTCTCAATAAAAGAGGATATCTGATTGGGTACTATCTTGGTTTCTTTGAAGTATTCCTGAGCAAGATAGGAGACCACCGATTTTGTACAATTAATTTCAAAGCCCTTTTCCTTGATCTGGGTCTTTACCAGAGCGATCTTTCTTTTGAATATCTCATTATAATCCTCGACCGAAATATCATTGAATATATATACTCCGTCCAGTAGTGAAATAAATTCCGATCCGTATTCACTGGCAATAATGGCTGTGATCTCCTCATTGGTCTTTTCTTCGGTGGGATTCTGGAAACCTATCTTCTTTGTGAGGTTTTTGACAATATTCTTGTCCAGCGTTAGAATTAATACTGCATTTTCAAAGGAAAGTTTCTCTCCCTTGATAAATATGTGCCCCTTGGAAAATATCTGCGTCAATAGAAAAAAGAGTTTTTTAGAAATAAATTCAAAATGCTTGATCAGGAAAACCTTATCTCTATCGGTGTTAACCATCTCTTTGAACATGAAAGATTGGATGTCCGCGCGCGGTTCAGCTTCTGATGGTGGATTCTCATTGGCGATATCCTCAATTTCGTCAAGCATGCTCAAATCCAATTCCGCTACGCTCTCTCTTGACTCAAAGACCACTTCCGCGATTGAATAGGCCAGTTCCGATTTTCCTGTGGATTTATTTCCTATGAACATAAAAACACCGTTGGGCAGATAGGGTTTCAAGTCCAAAGAAAAATATTTCAATACGAGAAAATCCGAAATATCCGAAACAAAGTCCCTGTTAAGGAATACCTTGCCGAGAAGGTCATTTTCAAAATTAAATGGATCTATCTTTTTTCTGCGGAGGCGGTGTGTGGGAGGTTTTAATTCTCCGGGTTTGAATTGACGGCCGAAGGTTCCCCTTGAATTCAGGATCGAATATCCCTTATCATACATATCTTGAGGGATATTGTTTGTCTTTACTCCCAATCTCAACGCCGATAGGACCAGATGATTCAGGTCGATCTTTACTGAGAGATTATTTGAGGCAATGGTCGCCGCTCCGCTGAGCACCATTTCAAATTCATTGTCAAAGAGGATCTTGGACTCATTTTCTTTTAAGAAATCCACATAGGTGGAAAAGAGCTCCACGGCGGAAGATGATTCGGGAGAGATATATTTGTTACCGCTCAACGCAAAATGTGAAAGTATCTTAAAAAGTCCGGGGTTTAGCGATTGATCATCCCCTTCTTCTCTGATATCATTTAGGAATTTAGTCAATGCCTGAGAATATTTCATGTCATGGCCTAATCAACGAAACCCAGGAAGGAAGGCCTGACATCTCTATATATATGGACCAGCAGATTAAGAAAGAACGGCAACTCAGCGGAAACCGTATCTGTTTCTTTCAATAATGCGTAAACGATCTCGTTCTTCTGCTGTTCAACTGCAAATCTGCCATGGGAAGTTTCATCGTAATTCAGCTGGAGCATGCGCAAGAACATTGCCCATTGTTTTGAAGGATTGGAAGGAAGATCCCCCATTGAAGCGGTGAGCCTTAAGAATTGACCGCTTTCATCAAGTATTTCCATCTGTACCTTAATCACAGGACCGTTCTTCTCCGTTTGAATGGAGAAGAACCATAGCCCCGGTATATCATCGACCTTTTCAAAGGGGATCTTCAGCTTGTTCAAGCCCTCATCCAGCTTTTTTGCCTTTTCAAGAATAAGTTTTTTGTCCATGGGGACCTCCTTATTGTATTCTATCAAAATATTCTCTGAAGTAAAGGGGATCAGAAAATAATATTTCCGCCGAAAGTAATTTTAAATTCCCTGTAATCAAGCCGGACTTCATTTAGATTATCGTAAATTGTGTATGAGATATTCGAGTTGAAAACAAAGTTCTTAGAGAATCTGTAATCAAATCCTCCATTCACATTGATATTGTTTGATTCCGTGGCATTGATCTTATCGCTTCTTAGCATTGACATTGAAAATGCCAATTTGGTATTTACCGAGTTCTTTAATTTGATCTTTTTCTTCACGAAAGGTATCTTCAGCCCGTACTTCAGGTCCATGCGGTAATTCCATGATGAAGAAAGTGTCAGATTGCCCTGAAAAGATTGAATGAGTCCCGCAATATTAGAGGTGGTCTCCACCCTATGGGAGTATGAGACACGCAAGGATTGATTGAGTTTTGATGAGAAGTTGATTGGGAATGTCGCAGATGGCGTAAAGGTCTCCAGGCGGTAATTTGAATTCGACTTCTCATTTGAGGTGTAATTGAACCCCAAGGTCAATGAAGTCCTTTTGAGAAATTTGAAGAGTTTGTCCAACTTTGTGATGGAGGCGTTTGAAACCAGCGAATGAGTGAAATCTGAATACGAACTGCCCAATTTTACCGTATCAGCTCTGCGGTAATTATAATTTCCCGATAGCGCTATAAATGACAATGGATTGTAGTTCATAGAAAAGGCCATCCTTTCCTGAACTGAAAGATTATTGAATATCTCATCTTCAAATTGATCGGTGATGATCTTCAAAGCATCCTCCACCGGGAAAATACCTGCCCAGCTTGAGATCTCGGACGCAGTAGAATAATCGTAGGAGGCATTGATATTAATGGTTCCAAGGGAAAGGAACTTGGTCTTTCTGAATATTGTGGAAAGGGACATACGATTGGATATGGAAACATTCGTAGAGAATTTTACATTAGTGGTGTCCTCTGCCGTAGATTTGTAATATGTTCTTGTTAAGGCGCTTTTCACGGTAATATTGGGCTGTAGAAAATGTTTGAGTAGTTTTAAACTGGTGGAAAGATTATAGCTCATATTATCATTCTGTTTGAAACCATCCTTTTCCGTATCATTATAGACGAATGTATTCTTCAGCTTGAGGTATTTAATGTTAAAATTCAAAGTGGCATTGTTTCTTGCGTCAAATGAATCCGTATCGGTATTATCATAATCCTGATTGAATTTCTTCAAAACAATGTTTCGGCCGCCTGAAATGTTGATATTCTGCAGAATGAAAAGCATTTCACGGATCTTCACTGATACATTATGGATCTCATTGATGGCATTTGACTTGAGAATGACATCTTCATCGCGGATGCCATATGCCTTGTTCTGCCGGTTCGAATATGAATATGAGATCGACGGCAATTTAGACCAGAGAAGCTTGCCCAGATCCATATTTGTCGTAATACGGAAATTCTCACTTTCCGAGCGATAGTCGGAGACCCCGGAATCAGAGATATTGATGATCTCCTGAAGAGTAGAAGCGGAACTGGAATAACCCACCGTTATCGGAAGATACTTTATAGAATTCAGGGTAAGATTCGCTGATATTACCTCTTGGTCACGACCGGTCCTTGAGCTTCCCAGAGAAGAAAAATTCCCTCCGACATTGGAATAAGATACAGATACAGGCCCAAGCCCGGGAAGTTCTGTGGATACCGCCGCTCTATATGCTGAATCCCTTAACACTTCGGGGGATTTCAAGATAATATTATTGATAAGTATCCTTCCTTCAATTGTTGTTTCTGTCTCCAGCTCAACCGCCATATACTTCACATTGTAAAGACTGGGGTTCCCTTCTTTCGAATATGAACCGTCGGCAACACGGGCATCTATATCTTTGATACTCACTTCATTGGGGGTCCATGAGCCGAAAGATGGCTGAGCGAGAGGAAATCTCCAATAATTATTTTCATCGATACCCATACGGAAATACAGCGTATAAGCTGCCGTATCAGGGAAGTGAGAAACAGAGCGTGAGGATATCTCAAAGAACTTGTAATTACTTATATTAATGGCTTTGGACTCATTCTTCTCGGTATAGCCCGTATGCGGCTGCGTGGAATTGCCCGTAATGTAATAATCTATCAGCAACGCCTCTCTGTCTGTGATATCATCCTCATCAAAGAAGGCATCTCCAAAGGCCGGATCGTCCTTAGAAGCATTGGACAGATTGAAATACTCAATAAGATCGCCGTCTATCACGCGGCCCTTTTCCCATTGACTTCCGGCGATACCCAGATCCTGTATCTTGATCTGTACCGGGCCGGAGGTTGTCTCCACCCATAAGCGAAGGTATTTAACACTCGTAGCAGTGGGAGGGAGTATAGAAGTTTCTGTGGGGTTATCAAGATTCAAAGGAATGGAATAGAAAACCCAGCCGTCATTGCCGGCATCCGGGTCGGGAACGGATATGGAATAGGAATAATACCTGTCGGCGAAATCTACAAGGCCGTTGCCGTCAAGGTCCTCTTTCTGAAGGTAATTATCTTCGGCACCGTATGTGACCGGGCCGGAAGCAAAACCGTTAAACTCTATTCCTATATCCTCGGAAACGCCGCCGACATCGTTGTCCAGACGGCCGTTAATGAGCAATGTATCCTCGGTATCGTTAATAGCATCAGCATCAGCATCCTCAGAGATCAGCCCTATATCGATATGCAATGCAGCAATGGTGGCAGCGCCTGTATTCTTGATCCAGAAGTCCAAGGTGGAGCGCTGTGAAATATCCATTAATGAGGACGAAATACAATTCGTTATTCCTCCCCAACTGTCACTTTCATCAAGTTTGATGACCAAAGAGGTCTTCAGCGGATTCTCGGAATAGAGGTCCAATGTGTCATCCTGAGTAATGGGGCGGGAATCTCCGTCATTCGTGATATGATAAAAACGGAACTTATTTTCAGCGGAATTAAATTCCGTATCTTCGGAATTCAGGGAAATGGTCATAGCGCGGGTCAGGACACCGGAAACAGCGTCAGGCTCGCTGGATAAATACCATAATTGCCGGCCGCTGGTGCCGGACGATCTCGTGAGCATGGTGGGTGATACATAGCTCTTTGTACCCTCCATGGTGTCAAGTTCCGCTTCACCGTAGGTATTGGGATTATTGTAGGAATATGCATATTCAGCGGAAATATTGATCGGCTTCGGCTTGAGTTTACTGATAAGGGGAAGTTTGAAAAGAGTATTCTTTAAAAAATTTTCCGTGATCTTCAATGAAAGATCAACATCCGCCACGAATTTACTCTCCGGTTCTTCTCCCGGCTTGGGGATCTCATCACGGCCCTTCATATATTCTTCACTTATAACAGTGGAGCCGATAAAGAAATTGGGGCTTATATTCCACTCGAGCCGGTTTCCCAGCACATACTTCTGCTGTGAAGAGAAAAATGGTTCGTATTCATAATTGATCTCTATCTGGGCATTCCCCTTCAGAACATCCTCATTTCGAAAGGTCAGAAAGCCGCTGCGGTAATCGATCGTATAGTCGGTACCGGTCTTCAATATCGCCCCATCGACCTTGACGACCTCGGAACCCTCTTTGATATTCGGTGAAAGATAATACAGCTTTTTCGGGGTATCATACTTCATTTGGATCTTGAATCTTGTCTGTGAAATATCAAATGGCGACTCCAGACTGTCATTGCGGGCATATATTTTTTTATTCGAGCATTTATCTATGATCTCATTGAGCTCCGCATCGGTAAGAGAAAATCTCTCTGAATCCGCCATTTCTCTGAGATATCCGGAAGCGGTGTCATTATCGGTGAGGTCAAACGGGGTCGCATCAGGAAAAAAGAGATAGCCGTTGTCAGTGTCCAGTATCTCTCTGCCGCGGTCAATGATGCCGTCAAAGTCCCTGTCCAGGCCAAAAATAGTCAAATATTTGATGACTTTACTGGATGTGCCGCTTGTTGTAGTATAAGTGGTATTATCGTTATCGGAGTCATTGAGATTAATGATGCTCACGCTGATATCATCCGGTGCGATACCCATGATTCCGGTGGAATACGCATTCATCAGAGCATTTCCCGTGAAGCGGTTCCTCGTGGTCTTGAGGAAGATATATCCTGTTATCGTATCATTATTGCCGTCGCCGTCAAGATCCGAGGCCGCTGCTCCCGAATACCATTCGTCGGCTGGATCTTCGTCTATTGCTCCATCACCGTCATTATCCAACCCGTCAAAGGGGTCTTCATCGGGTTGGCCGTCATTGTCATCATCTGTACCGGGCGGGGGGTCTTCATCAACCATGCCGTCACCGTCATCATCAACGAAGGGATCATACGGCAGGCCTACATAGAAGAATTCGCCGGTGAGAAGGTCCTCCACCTGGAATGCCGCGATAACAAGGCCGGAATCGTTTATTGACTTCTCCATGAACAGGATCCCGCGATTTGTGTCCACATAATAATCCTCACCTCTGAGCAATTGTTCGAAATTCCAGATCTGAACTCCTCCCTGTAAAGGCCCTATATTTATCACAGCATCGGTATCATTGTTAATTCCATTAGCATCATCATAGAAGATTATTTCGGAATTCGAAACTATCCGATACCTGCCGTCAAAGCTGTCCTTCAGATCCCGCCAGGCATATGAAGACGGAGAAGTGCTTCTATAAAGGGCATATAATCGATTTTTCTGATAACCGCCGTCATTAAGCTCTCTTTCTGTCTGACTCGTATTTCCTCTATATGTTTTTCCCATGGTTTGATTCTCGGAGATCCCCATTATGGGAAATAATTGCAGTTTTCCCGGAATAAATGCAACATCCTCAAAAACTATTTTGGCTTTAAGGCCAAAAAAATTCTTTGAATAGGAAACGAATTGTGTATTCGGAATGGAAAGGTTAATATTTCCCGCTTCAATGGATTTCAATATCTCATCCTCCTTTCCGGCGTATTTCAATGAAATGTTCTGATTTATTGAATAATTCTGCTGAGTATCGTCATATTTGATCAGGAGATTGAGCCGTTCGCCCACGATACCCTTGAGATTAAGCTTCATTGACTGATTAAGCTGCAGATCGGTAGACGCATCCCTGTCAGGGTCATTCGGGTATACCTTATGTGAAAGAGAGAAGGAGATGTTCTTGAAGATATTCAAAGCGATCGAACTTTTAATAGCAGATATCTCCAACTCGGGAATAAAGCCCGTTTTACTCTCGGTAAATATCAACGCCGGGCGGGGTAAAAAAGATTTGCGCTTCTTTAAAAATGACTTGTTCTCATCCTCGACCAATTGCGTTTTTGCAGGCGGAACCAAGGCAGCCGCCTCCGATTCTTCGTCAATTTCGATCATTTCCCCGTACAAGAACAGAGACATAAAGAGAAATATTAATAGGCATAAGGTCTTGAATTTTTTACTAAACATTTATATAATATTCTAACAACAATGTTGAACTATTACAAGGGCATTGCACTTATTCTTCTCTCCTGTTTATTGTCTTTATCCTGCAATAAAAATGCCATGGAATACTCGGACTCTATAATATTCACGGCAAACACTATGGGATATACCGAACACTGCGGTTGTAAGGTAAAAAGAGGCGGCATGGCTGAGAGAGCTACTCTTTTGAAAAAAATTTCCAAGAATTCGGAAAATGTGTTTATTCTTGACGCTGGGAATTCCATTTCCTCAATACAGGTACCGAGCACGAAGCTCTTAGAACTATATGAATCACTTGACTATGACGCTTATTTCATTACCGCATATGAATATAGGAAACTCGTAAAATTCTTTGCCTCAGAAATAGAGAATTCCCCGGTGCTCTTTTCTTCATTCACATTGCTGAATAAAGATGGGAAGCAAATGTTCAAACCATATATCGAAAGGACGGTAAACGGCGAAAATATCCTCTTCATTTCACTTACGGGACATACTAATATCCCCTCATATTATGAAGATATGCATCTTATGGATAAGGAGACCGCAAAGAAAGGTCTGAAAGAACTGGCCGGACAATATGACGGAGTATTCCTGATCACCGATTTTCCCCGGATAGAGTATGAGTTATTTGAAATGGGCGTAAAGAATATCCGATTTGCCTTTCATCTCGACCTTCTGCATGAAAAGGGACGGGTGAAGATAAACGATGCCGGCGGAGTGTCAATGCTTCTGCCTTCCGACGGACAGTTTTTCTGGCATATCGGATTCTTGAGATCGCCCGAAGAGCAGGAAGCAGAAGAAAGGTTCACTTTGTTTGATGTCAGGGACGGCCTTGAAAAAGACAAAGACCTGATACGCCTTATGGAGAAATAATATGATGAAATTTATCTACTTTACTTCAGGGATACTTGAAGGGTCCGGATTTCCTCTGAAGGACGGAATGACAGTGGGCAGAGCGCCGGAAAATAATGTAGTGATCAAGGACAATTTTGTTTCGAAGCTTCACTCCGCGTTTTCTGAACGATCCGGAGATATGTATCTGATTGACAAAAAGTCCCATAACGGCATCTTCGTAAATAATCTGAAGTATCGCGTTAAAAGACTTCATCCCGGAGACAGGATCAAGATCGGGAAAAATATCTTCATCTACTACGAAGGAGAAGAGGACCTTCTGAACAGGGAGTATGAGCTGTTTAAGACCGATAAAAAAGTCCATGTAAAAGATGAACTGCTGAAGATCGCTGAATTCCATGAAAAATATTTGAAGATATTTTACCGCATTATTTCCCCTTACCTTCAATCAAAAGACAGCAACCTCTTCTGGAAGACGCTGAAAGATATCATATATCGTTTTAATATTGAAAATTTCCTTTTGGCCCGCATAAAGGATAATAAACTGGAAAAAACCGATATCATGACCTCATTCTATGATAAAGCACCTCAGATCAAGCCGGAGATCATAGAAATATTGAAGCAGGAGCAGGTCGTAACCCTGGTCAGGGGGGTGAAATCCATTAAACTGAGAGAATATCTTCTTCTGTACCCATATCAAAGAGGCGGGAAATATTATGTTTGGGTGCTGGGGCGTTTTGTGCAGGGGGAAATGGATCAGGAAGATCTTAATCAATTATACTTCACCGGCCTAATCCTTTCATTTTTAAAGTGAGTGACGAGAAACTTTTCGAAATAGTTGATTTTGTCCGCGGTGACAATGTAGTAATAGCATTTATTGACCTTTGCGGCTTCACCAAAATGGTCGACAAGGCGGTGAACGCGGATTCAGAGAACAGGATCATCACGATCCTCAATAATTTCTATAAATTCTCTTCTCAATCTGTTTATTCACACGAGGGAGTTATCGATAAATTTCTGGGTGACGGAATAATGGCATTGTTCGGAAGTATATTCAACAGGAATTACGAAATGGATTCCCGGGACTTTCTTCTTAAAGCTGTCGAGGCCTCCCTTACCATCAGCACTTTCATGGACATCCTGGGGGGAGACATCGGAATTCCTCTGAAAATATCAACTGGGATCTGGATGGGTGATGTTTTTATGGGGTTCTCATCCTCACAAGGGCAGAACGGAGAAGTATCAGTGATCGGTGACCCGGTGAATGTCGCGTCGAGGCTGCAGAAATCCTCTGAAGAAAATCAACTTCTGATCCCCTTCATTCCCGATGTGGATTTCAAAAAAAAATTGGATCTTATTATAAAACCTTACGGCATGGTGAAGATCTACGATAAAATAGAGGTCAAAGGCAAGGGCAGGCCGCTCAATGTTTTCAAAATACTTCCCGAAGAACTCTATTGGGACAGAAAAGATGAAAAAACATAATAGATATAGTGTTCTGTTCATAAATACATTGACAATGGCTGATGGTATTTTACTCAGTATTCAAGGCGCGAAGAACGCCGCATACCCACTGCGGTATGTAAGTAACTATAGTGATCTGATTCAAAATACGGTAACAATGGCTGAAGCTATTTTGTTACGGATTCAAGGCGCGAGGAACACTGCATACCCAGCGCGGTATGTAAGCGACAAGCAACGCAGAAGACAGGAAAAGAGCTTCAGCCCGAAGGGAAGATCATCTTTGGGCAATTTATTCCTCTCTCTTCGCTCACGGACCGCAGAGGGTACGCTGCACTCATTGTTCGTTGGAATTTCCTCAAATCTAAACATTCCATTATCATCGTATTTTAAATCAGAGCACTTGCAACGAAGAAGACAGAAAAAGAGCATCAGCCCGAAGGGAATATCATCTTTGGTAAATTCCTTCCTCACTCTTGGCTTATGTACCACAAAGGGTACGCTGCACTCATTGTTCGTTGGAATTGACTCAAATCTACAAATTCCATTGGCAGCGTATTTATGAAACAGCGCACTACTAGAATAATAGCATCTGGGTTTTTACTCATTCTGCTCTTTGTGCACATTTTCTTCTGGTTCTCCCGGCCGGGATTCACCGCAGCAGAAGGATTGTCCTATCGATCTGCGGCGGGAATGGGTATCCTTATGTATATCTTTCAATTTCTGGAACATTATTTGGGCATTTTCGGCAGCCGAGCCGCGGGATTGTTCTTTTTTATCCTTTTTGCTGTGATCATCTCTTTAAAAAAAGGTGTTTTTACCGCTCTCCTATATACCGCCGCAATGCTCTCAGTACCGATATTGAATTTCCACATAAGGATCTTCTGCTTCATGCATGCAGCGATCATCGTGTTCTTTTTCTCATCATATTTGAAGGGAAAGATGAAACTTCTCACTCCTCTGCTCTCACCTATCGCGGCTATAATGAGGCTGGGAGAGGGAGGAACGGACAGGATCGACCTTATCGGAGCATTTACAGGCATAGCAATATTTCTCTTTTTCTCACCGTTCGGGATCCTTGCTTCATCGGGAATAATAATAATGACCCTCTTGTGGGTATTGGCGCGAAGAAGCAGGATTGTATTAAATGTCGTGATCCTGGCATTTCTTGCAGTAGTTTCTCTCGTATCACTTGAATTTGTGCCTGTGATATCGCATACTGCGGCAATGATCACCGTCTTACTTCTATTCTATTCTTTCAATACAAAAGCACTCAGGACATCTGTGCTTCTGATATCGGGGGCTTTTATTATTCTGGGATTTCTTGGGATCACTTTGAGGCCGGTAAGCTTCGATCTTAAAGGAGCCGATTACATGAAGACATCACTTCTATCGATCCCTCATAAGAATATTAAAGAATTCTCCCCATATCTCAATAATGCCATTCTGTCTGAAGAACTGTTTTTCCTCGGAGAAGAAAACTGTATTTCATTCCCTGATCTTAACAATCAGACGCCTCCGGAACAATACAGATACCTGATAATCGACCCGTTCTTAAGCAAAGCTATTAGCAAGAACCCCACCGGACTGACCAGATTCAGAAGATGGGAGGCGGTTCTTGGATCAAGCAGCGGAAATATTAGATCTGCAGTCTTCGAGAACCCTTATTATTATTTATTGGGAATGATCGACTATATTGATGACAGGGTCACCGATGAAAGTGTTCTTCTTTCTCCCGAGGCATATGCACTTTTTAAAGGGAACGGGATTTCCATAAACAAGGTCCTCTTCTTTGAAAGCAACACTAATTTCCTGATGAAAACCAAATTCATTCTAATGAAAAAAAGCATGCTGGACGGCCGTGGCGGCGGTTTATTGAGAGGAATAAAAGCTCGTTTGGATTATGAGAAATGGAAAGTGGTGATGGAAGAAGGAGAGCATATTCTCCTGAGAAACCCTGCTATGTAAAAAGGGGGGCTCGCGCCCCCCTGCAAAATCCTCTACTCGATAACTATACAGCTGGTCGGGCAGTTATCAACAGCTTCCTGAACACAGTCAGCCGTTTCTTGGGAAATAACATGTGCCTTTCCGTCATCGGTGATCTCAAAGACCTGGGGACAGATAGAAGCGCAAACGCCACATCCGATACATCCATCTTCGTCAATTCTGATCATGTTAGCCTCCTATAAATTAAATTTATCTTTAAGGACAGTCTCCAGTGAGATATCCTTTTCAGCAAGGTCGTAATATACTCTGACATAGGGTTTCTTAATATCAATGATCCTGGTAAGATCAATGGGGGTCGCACCCAGAACAACATCACAATCCACATTATTGATCGTTGTCTCAAGATCTTTCATTTGTGCCGAACCATAGCCCATCGCCGGTAATATCTGCTCCATATGCGAATACTTCTCGTAGGTGGCTTTAATGGAATCCACCGCATATGGGCGGGGATCGATGATCTCGGAAGCCCCGAAATTCTTCGCGGCAATAAATCCCGCACCGTATTCCATTTCACCATGTGTGAGCGTGGGACCGTCTTCGACCACAAGGACTCTTTTCCCTTTTATGGATTCAGTGTCTTTGATCGTAACGGGAGAATCGGCGTGAATGATGACAGCGGCGGGATTATATTTTTTAATATTTTCCTCAACCTCTTTTATCTTCCGCGCATCCGCCGAATCTTCTTTATTAATAATGACATAATCGGCGGATCGTAAATTCGTCTCGCCGGGATAATATTTCAATTCATGTCCCGGCCTGTGAGGATCCGCGATCGTAAAGGTAAGGTCAGCTTTGTAGAATGAAAAGTCATTGTTGCCGCCGTCCCAAAGCACATAATCCGCTTCTTTCTCGGCTTGCCTGATAATGGATTCATAATCAACACCGGCATATACGATTGCTCCCTTGTCTATATGGGGCTCATATTCCTCTCTCTCTTCTATGGTACATTCATGCTCGTCAAGATCCTCATATGTCGCGAATCTCTGAACCTTCTGTTTCTCGAGGTCGCCATAGGGCATCGGATGTCGGATCACAACCACTTTTTTCCCGGCTGCTGTCAGAACTTCAAGGATTCTTCTGGTCGTCTGTGATTTCCCGCAGCCTGTACGGACCGCCAGGATGGAGATGAGCGGTTTTGAAGAAGCGATCATCGTATCTGAAGGGCCGAGCAGACAAAAGGATGCTCCAGCTGCCTGTACCTTTGATACCTGATGCATCACATACTCGTGAAGCACATCGGAATAGGAGAAGTATACTTCCTCAATATTATGCTCTTTGATGAGTTTGCTCAGGTCTTTCTCATCATAAATAGGAATACCCTGAGGATATAATTCGCCCGCAAGTGAAGCGGGATATTTTCTGCCTGCGATATCCGGAATCTGGGCAGCGGTAAAACACAATACCTCGAAGTCATCATTATTTCTGAAATAGGTGTTGAAGTTATGAAAATCTCTTCCTGCCGCACCCATGATCAGAACTCTTCTTTTAGCCATAATATACCTCCAAAATACATTATTATTTAAATGGGAAAATGTCTTATTATAATACCACTTTAAACTTAAAAGTCAAGCACTCTAAAAATGGTCAATACCTTGCTTTTATGCGGATAAAAATATATAATCGACCATGGAATTGATCAAAATCAGACCCCTCGTTGCAAGGTTGTCGGAAGAGGTACTGGGAATCACCCGGAATGAGAAAATCCCCGGTTTAGCCGTTCTTCTCGGAGCCCCCGATCCGGATGCCATCTTCTATGCCGATTCTATCTTAAAAACGGCTGAAAAGCTCAATATTGATGCCAAGATATTTAATTATTCCAATGAGGATGAATTCGGCGGCTTGATCAAAGGAAATGAACTTACCGGCTTTGGGGGGATATTGGCACTTTCCCCTTATCCCGACAAAATGGACGAAAACCGCCTTCAGATCATACCGCCGCATAAGGATGTGGATTGTATCACGCATGAGAGGATCGGCGAATTGAACTCCGGTGTAAGCGGATTAGCTCCGGCCACCGCAGCAGCGGTAATTCAGATCATTGATAATTTTTGCGGAGACATTACAGGCGCTCGCGTGACAGTTGTCGGCAGATCACTGAGAGTGGGAAAGCCGCTGATGCCGTTATTACTGCAGAGAAATGCCACGGTGACCTTATGTCACTCAAGAACAAAGAACCTTGAAAAAAGGACAGCAGAAGCCGACATCGTGATCACCGCGATCGGTAAAGCCGAGTTATTTACAAGGGAATATTTTTCTGATGGCCAAATTATCATTGATGTGGGGATCAACAGGACCGAGGACGGCTTCACAGGTGATGTAAGGCGCAAAGATCTTAAGGAAATGGATATCAGCATAACGAAGGTCCCAGGCGGGGTCGGGACAGTTACAACGATAATGATATTTAAAAATCTTCTGGACTTGGTGCTCTGATTCATAGATAGAGATTCGAGTTTAGTGCAGAAGAAAGGAATCACAGCCGTCATTCCGGTGTAATTTACTCCGATTACATCGGAGATCAGAAATCCCTCTTTTCATTATTAACATATGCTTTTCTCACATCATTTCATGATGTTCAAAAAGAAAAATAGTATCTTATTTAATGGAGTTTTGATTCGTCTTTGTTCCCGTGTCATTTTTTGCGACGATACTCACCACGGCCGTCATTCATTAAAATCCCAAAACTCGTTAGCTTTCGCTCACTCAGACAATTGGATATTTTTCGCTTCGCCACCACTCATGCATGCCGTTAAAAATGTCAATGTCACTTGAACGGTTCAAAACTCTTTTGGGTTGGTCGCCCGGCGCTGCCGGGCTCCCGTT
>JAGLWT010000037.1 GCA_023133295.1 bacterium
CACTCTACGCCCCGTTAGAATCAAACGTTAATACTCTACACACTTGCTTTTCCGTCATTATCGGGCTTGACCTGTCCGCTGTCATCTTGAGTGAAACGAAAGATCCATCTCCTCTGTCATTCCTGTTTTACCTATCACCTCATTAACTTGTGCACTTGTGCACTGCGAAGCATAACTTTTGAACTTTTCTCAGTAATTGTCAACTGTCAATTTCTCTAAAAGCCTCTATATATGGATTAGAGCCTTTTAGAATATTACCGGATCAGTCCGAGCTTCTTGGTGATGGGGTCGCCGTCAGCGGGAATTATTACAAGAATATAAATGCCTGATGATACCTTTTCACCCGTGGTATTGCTCATTTCCCATCGGAGAATATCGCGGCCCGCGGTGAATGAAAGCCCGGAATCAAGCTTTGCGATCTCATTACCGCCTATTGAATACAGTATCACATCCGTGATATTTGAAGGAGCGCCAAGACCAGATATCAATACAGTGTCATCCTCAGATACCCTTGCCGGATTAGGATATACATTGATGGACTCCTCGGTAATTTCAGGAGGCAGACATTCTTTGTCAGAGATCAGCCAGTCCACGACCCTTTTGAAAAGGTCGCCTCTCTTGCCCGCGGATTCAATTCCCGGCAGAGGGAAGGCATTGAAGACCAGGCGGTAATCTCCGGAATATGCCAGCCCGGTAACGGTTGATGAGTTATCCGAGCACATATAACCGTGAGCGGTGGACAAGGGAAAGAGCCAGTCAATATAATTATACATCCCAAGGGGGAAATCGAGCCCTGAATAGAAATTCTCGCCGATAGATGAAGGAGACGCGCCGATCATATTCGACGGAGCGTGATCGTTTATATAACTGCTTACTTTCAAATATTCATTGTAGAACATGGATTTGTTCGCCCGGTCATACAAATAATCCTGAGAGGAGAAGAACAAACGCCCTCCCCCGTCCAGGAATGATTCAAGAAGTGCCTCTCCTGTATCGCCAAGTATATTGAAAATATCATTTCCGGTGAACCATACGGTACAGCTGTAGCGGTCCATTTCCGTTTTCGTCGGATATCCCGAATCCGCCACACGCCATATGGCATAAGTATATTTCGCGCTATCAGCAGCGGCTGTGAAATAATCTCCCCAGTCCCCGTCATTGTCATCATTCACAATGAGTATCTCGGGACGGCCGATCACCATCTGAAAGGTATCGGTATCAGAGCCCGAAGAGGCGGACAGTGTCATTTCAACGGTGATATTGCGCGGGACCGGACAGTCACCGGCGACCGAGAAGGTAAAGGGCGCGGAGTTGACCGCTGACCCCGAAGACGGGACATCTCCGTAAGGCACCGAATTTTCAGTAAAAGTGATATAAGGATCGGATACCGTAAGAGTAACCGTAACGCCTTCAGCATTGCTAATACCATCATTTCCGATATCAACAAAAAGATCGATCGACTCACCAGGATCGGCATCGCCATCGGCATTACCGGCGGTATCATCAATGGTATGATTCAGATATTTCAGATCCCTTTCAAGAGGAAAGCTCTCACCTCTGATAAAATTGTCCCAGAAATAGTCCTTGGAAACATCAAGTTCGTCATAAAGGTATGAATAACCCGTGACATTGCTGGGGTAATAGATCGCTGTCCCGTATGTATGTATCGAGGCGGTATCGGCAAAATTATTTATAATAGCATCATCTAAAAGTGTGGTGAGCTCTGAGGCATTCGTCTTTACCGTGGCGGGCAGTGCCGAAGATTCAATATTCAGGCAGAAATCGTAAAGATCTATGTGATTGGGAAAGGATACATTATAAGAAATGCCCCGTACCGTGGCGATCTCGGAGTCATGCCCGTCATCCCTGGCATTCATAAGAGAAAGCGCCAGAGAGTTCACGCGGGCATCGATCTGCGGGCTGTAGCTCAATCGTATAGCGGATTGCGTTTCTCCTGACATACCGTCTTCCCCCGCCGCATATGCGTCAACAACAGATGAAGCCAGAGAATCCGAACTAAGATCACCGGAAGCGCTGACAAGGTCATTCAAGAACAGATCATAAGTCCAACCGTCAAGCCATTCATTTTGCTCGGAGGCGACCATGACATCAAAATAGGGCGCGCATGCCGAATTATTCTCCCACATCTGATTCAGACATACATCAAATCCTATGATATCCCATTTGATCCGGCCGGAATATGTATTGATCTGCGAGAAAGCGTCCTGTATCTCGCCATTGGTAAAATTAAGATAATACGGATCAAGCGGGTCATCGGGATCCGCCGGTCCGTGTGCATCATCACAGGCCCCTCTCACATCCGTATCTGTTACGGCGGAAGTCCGCCATCCGTCACCATGATCCCAGATGACCAGCATATAGCTGTCGGCGGGATAATTGTCATAAACCCACTTTCCGAAATCTATGAGTTCGTCTGGATCACCCATATTGATCTCACCGAGGTCCATCAAAGCGGACGCGGTATCGGGTATGCTGCCTTTTTCTACATAGAATCTCTTGCAGGTGGACCATTTATAGATATTTGAGTCATCATAGGCATCCATCTGCACTACGATATTCACTTCGGTATCGGAACCGATCTGCGCCATCTCCAGAAAATCGTCAAAACCGCAATCCCGAAGAGTAGAATCATCCGAGCATATGTACACCGCAACGGTCCACTTGTCCGGATGTGCAATAATCGAAAGGATCAGGATCAGGATTACCACTAACAATTTCTTCATTTTATATTTTAATCTATAATTTGAAAATAATCAAATTTTCTTGACGAGTGTCAAGAAAATATTGGTTAAATGTTAGTGGGAAAGGAAAAAGATTCACATCCGTAACCGGAAAATCGATATTTCGATTAACCCATTAATTCTTCTGTAGGGACAGGGCTTGACCTGTCCTCCGTCATGTTGAGCAACGCGAAACATCCATCTCGTCCCTCTTTCATTTTTCACTATTCACTATACTTAAACCTATCAACCTACCACCTTATCATCCATTTCCCTTACTTCCCTCTGCACTTGTGCCTTGTCCCTTCCCCCCTGTTCCACTGGGTCCACTTGTACCTGGGTCCACTGCGTAGCGTGTCACTTGTGCACTGCGAAGCATAACCTTGAACCTTTGAACTTTTCTCAGTAATTGTCAACTGTCAATTGTCCATTGTCAATTATTTTGATCTCCACACATCTTTTAATCTCATTCTGATTGAGCGGATCCATCTGGCATTTACCTCTTGCGCTTACTACTGTTCCACTGGGTCCACTGCGCAGCGTGTCCATTGTCAATTGTTCATTGGTTGAAGTCACCGTCCCCAAATTGCCTCTCAAGGACATCTATTTTTTCAGAAAATTCAACATTCTTTTATATTGGTAGTCTTGATTTGTATTAGCCAGTTCGCCATATATTTTTATCGCTTTCTCTCTGTAGATCGGCTTTTTGGTCAATCTGTAAAGTTCATACAGGATCTTCCCCTGTTCTGGATCATCGAGATATTCCGCAAGAAGGTTCTTCATTCTATTTTCGGTTCGCCTTTCAGAATCTTTTTTATTCAATATCATTGTATGCAATTCATGATTGAGTGTCAGACCTTTTTTTCCGATCTCCTTGAACAATATGTCACTTTCATTATTCAATTCTCTAGCTTCATCATACTGCGCGTTGTCAATATAGATGTTTATAAGATTGTTGATGTCATCTGCAAGGTCGTATTTTCTTCCGCGCTTCTTATTGATTTCAATCGATTCAGTATAATGTTCGATAGCTTCCTTAGTCCTTCCTGTATTGTGCTTGAGTTCTCCCAAAGTCCCAAGACAGGAAGACCGGCTTAACATATTTCCTGTAGCTTCAGTAATACTAAGACTTTTGGTCAATGACTTTTCTGCTTCCTCATAAAGGCCCAATCTGAACTGTACTAGCCCTGAATTGTTCAGAGTATTACTCATTGCATTTTTATTGTCCATCTCCTCGGCTATTTTTAGTTTTTTTTCAAAGTATGTCAGTGCAGTTTTCAGATCTCCCTTTTCACCGTATACAATTCCCAGATTTCCAAGTGATATCGCCATTCCCTGCAAATCCCCTGTTTTTTTTGCTAATTCAAGATGTTTTAGATAATAGTTAAATGCACTTTCAAGCCTGCCATGGCAAAATTCGACTATTCCGAGTTTGGTCAGAACAAGACTTATTCCTCTCATATCCTGAAGTTTCTCCAAAAGCTTAAGGGATTTCCTCAGGTAATCCGCCGAAGTTTCAAAATTTCCCCTGTGACGGGCAAGTGTTCCAAGATTACCCATTGCATGCGCCATTTGTTTTTTGTTCTTCCTTTCTTTCGCTAGATCGAATTGTAGCTTGTAATATTTTTCCGCTTTATCCATATCTCCTTTGTAAAGACAAAGTGTTCCCAGATGGCCTAATGCAACGACTATTCTACCCTTGAAATTACCTTTTTTTGCCATCGCAAGAGCGCTATTTAGACATTTCATTGCTTGTTTGTGATCACCTTTTACATAATATATCCACCCTTGGCGATTATTGGCATCTATAATGTATTTATCGTACCCGTATTTTGTGGCAGCTCTCTTTACTTCTGCAAATACTTTTACAGCTTCCTCATATTTTCCGGTCAGCCTGTATACTTCACCAATACTCACTTTTGCCACTATGCCCTTTTTGGCATTTTGCTTATACAAGCTCACTACTTTTTTGTAGTACTTAAGCGCATCATCATTTCTGTAATCTTTCTGAGCCGAATTGGCTGCAAGCAAGTAATATTCCCTTGCTCGGTATTTTGCTCCAGCATGCTCATAATGATATGCGAGTTCTGCATAATGAGGTAGTAGGTCAGTTTTGTAAAGTTCTTTAATTGCTGCCGCAATACATCCATGCAATGTCGTAAGTGTCTTTTTCAGTTGCATCTCATAAACGGCATCTTTGAGTAAAACATGCTTGAAAATATAAAGAAGTTCAGTTAATGGAGACCAGATCGATTGATCCAGGCCTTTTTTCAGGAATTCACTTATTTCCCTTTTCTTCAGTACATGGATAAGTATATTGATAGGAAATTCATGTCCAATCACCGATGCGATCTTAATGAGCTCTTTCAACTTATCTTCCAGCATATCGATACGGGCAATAATGATCTCGTTTATCTTTCCAGGAACCTTTATGTCCTCTGTTTTTAGTTTGAGCTCATTACTAACTTTAAAAATCAACTTCTTTGCTTCCATATATTGAAATAGCTGCTCTGCATAAAACGGATTGCCCTGACTGAGTTTAAATATCAATTCCTTTATTTGCTGTGATATTCTACACCTGGTCAATGATTCAATAAACCGCTTTAAGCTGGAAATACCAAGATTGTTAAGATTGATTAAAAAAATATTTGAATCAGTTTCCAGATTATTTATTAATTCTATATGATTATCACGACCGGTCATAAGAACCATTGAGGGGCTTGCCTTTATGCCTTTGATGATGAGGGTAAAGCATTTAACTGAATCAGAGTCGATCCATTGAACATCTTCCAATAGCATGATAACCGGTTTCATTGTACTCTCTGCCAGCATAAGGATCTTTATACTTTCTAATGAATTTCTGAATCTGTCCTTAGGGTCCAATTTCAAAATAATTGAGTTCTTCCAGTAATAGTTGAGAAAAGAACCCAAATAAGGCTTGGCCCAATTCAGTTTCTCCAATATTTTTTCATCATGTATGTTTTCTGAAAGATGATCTAGAATTTCTTCAAACCGTTTTCTATTCACTACATTACTCAATTGTTCATTATGGTCAAAATAAGTTTTTAAAAAATTCACGATAGGGTTCAGGCTTTCTCGCAGTATTCCATCACACTTGAAATTCATAATAGTACATTTACCCGAAAATTCCTTGGTTACACAGTCCACCAATCGGCTTTTTCCAATGCCCGCAGCACCACTAATATAAACAATACCCCTTAAACCATCTTTGTCAATATCCTTCAACCGATTTCTCAGAAATGAGAGCTCTTTTTTTCTCCCTACAAATTCACCTTCAAATTGCTTTACCAAAACCTTATGCTTGCCCTTCAGCATATAAGTGTCAGAATCCCGTGATATTCCCTTCAGTTTCAATTTACCTTTCTCTTCGAATGTGTAATGTTCTTTCCCCTCTGTAAAAATTGTCTTGTCCGTCAGTACCTGACCTATCTCTGCTCTCATCGATAGTCTTGCTGCAAGATTAGGGATATTACCGATTGACGTATATTGGAGCCTGTTACGGCCGCCAATAAACCCGGCAAATGATATTCCTTTGGAAATTCCTGCACGAATAGCAGGATATTTTTCTTTTAATTCCAATATGTAATCAAGCGCCCTGTTGGTATTTTTTTCATGCATGACGGGTACGCCGAATATAACCAATGCCATACCTGATTTGTCTCCAAATTCAATATTATTCAGTAAACCGCCGTATTTTAGCGCATCACTGGCAGCTTCTCGCAAAAAACCCTCCTTTTCCCTGTGAATATGTTCAAATGGAAGAAAAATTGTTATGATCTCTCGGAATTCACCCTGAGTTTTCATCGCAAGTACCTGATCCGGCACAAATTTCTTTAATACCTTCTCAGAAATCGGCGCTTCATAGATTTCTGCAGATGATCTACTATCAACGCCTATTTTCTTGATTTCGTCGGGGAAGACAACACTTTGGGGTTTTGCATTCTGCTGCCTTTCTGAAGCATTGTCCAGGGCGCTTCCTTTAAAATAGAATAACCACTGATGTTCTCCTGAAATGATCTTCCAATCGACTTCGCCATAGGAAACACCTATACGTATTTTTATATCAAACTTACCATAAGGTGTTTTGATCCTGCCTGATTTTTCAATAAAATCCAATATTTCATTACATGCTTTGATACAACCGGATGAGTGTTCGGAAAGAAAAATACTTTGAAATGCATCCCCCGCAAAGCCTATTATCCATCCACTATTTCTGTATATTGCTGATACTGCAAATTCATAGATAAAATTAAGAACATCAGAGACCTCCTCCGCTCCGGCTGGACCTTTCTTCATCAAGGCTTCAGTTAATGGGGTGAAGCCTTTAATATCCAGAGATACCGCAAAAGCCTGGAACTTCCCTGAATGAATTTTTTGTTTATACATTCTGTCAATAAATTCCGGGATCAGTCTTTTATCCATGCTCAATATATTTCATCCGTCAAAATTATATTATAAAACTGTCAAAGAAGCAAATTCGCCTGAATTAGCTAAACCTTACTGGGATGCAAATGATGATTTATGATTCAATATTTAAAGCTGTAAGCCGTCTCCTGTCCACTGTCAATTTCTCTCATTTCCCTTTTTCCTTCTTCACTGTTCACTATTCACTTCTCAACATTGAACCTTGAACTATTGAACATGCATATTCAACGACCGTCCCCATATTAGGTTAAGATAGGGATTTATTTGTATTCTATCTTATAATTGTCAACTGTCAATTGTCCATTGTCAATTGTATTTATTCCCCTCTGCACTAACCTCCAACCTCTAGCCTTCTCTAACCTCTATCTGTAATTGTTCATTGTTCACTTCTTCATTGTATTCTGTCATTCTGATTGAGCGGTAGCGACCGAAGAATCCATCTTGTATTTACTTCTTGCGCTCCCCCACTGTTCATTGTTCATTGTTCACTGTTCATTTCTTAATTGTTCACTGCGAAGCATCATCTTCGATGTGCTTCTCACGCTTCCGATCATACTTCGACTTGTCTTTGAATTTTTTGGTGGGTGGGACCGGCCCGATCGTTTCCCTCGCTCCCTTCTTCAGCTTCTTTGCAAGCTCTTTCTTTTTATCGATCCGCTTTTTCCTTCTTTTCTTAGATCTCTTCTTCTTATTTTTCTTATTCATAATTATCCCTGTCTCTCTTTCCTTCTTCACTATTCACTTCTCTTGTTCCCCTCTACACCTACAAATATATCACTCTGCGTAATTGTCCATTTCTCGATAACTTCCCCATCTCCAAACCTATCACCTTATCACCCTATCACCTTATCACCTTCTACTTGCCCACTTTACACATCACACTTCAGACTTGCTGAGCAAGCTCAGCAGTGCTTGTGCACTTGTCCTATGAGCAGCGTGTTCGCAAGTTCGCAGGTTCCATGTTCACATGTTGAGAAATATTTCTTTGTATTTTATCTTATAATTGTCCATTGTCAATTGTCCATTGTCAATTTTTCTATAGGCCTCTACCCTCTATCTGTAATTGTTCATTGTTCACTTCTTAATTGTTCACTGCGCAGCGGGTCTCTTCTGCCTCCCCAACTTAAGGTCACAATCTGTGATCTTATAAATCGTGATATTTTACTACTTTGGAAAAATATTATCAAATAATCGGACTTTGGACCTGTGAGACCGGGCTACTGGGTCACTGGGTCCACTTCGCAGCGTGTCGCTTGTGATCTTGTCACTTGTGCTCGTGTGCTCGTGTCACTTGTGCACTGCTGCTTCGCGCAGCGTGTCCCAGAAATTCGTCTTTTTCACGGTGTGAATGCAGCGTGAAAACATTGTTTATATTGCTATGGTTCAAGAGTTTTTCGAGAACCAATGGACGAGTCTTTTTTCTGAAATTTAAAACCCATTTCAGAAACGGCAGGTCAAATCGCTCACGGCACCCCTCAGCCATGTCGGGGCGGTTGTTCTGCCCTGTGATCCATCGCTTCAATACATTGTACATGCATCGCGCGGTGGAGAAGTCCAGATAGATTACCGTATCCGCCAGTTCCAGTCTGAGGTCAATGGTGGAGTTGAAATTGCCATCGATTATCCACTTCTCACCTTTAATGAGATCACGGACCTTTTTCTCCCACTCTTCAGTCGGAGTCTCCACCCAGCCGGGATTCCAGTAATGCTTGTCCAGATGTATTACCGGAAGATCCATGATATCTCCAAGCGCCCTTGAAAGTGTTGACTTTCCGGCTCCGCTGGCAGTGTGCTGATCCATAAATACCATAACAATGGCTGATGCTATTTTTTTTTGTATTCAAGGAGCGAGGAACGCCGCATACCCACAGCGGTATGCAAGCAACGATTAACGCAGAAGACAGAAAAATAGCTTCAGCCCGAAGGGAATATCATCTTTAGTAAATTTCTTCCTCTCTCTTCGCTCACGGACCACAAAGGGTACGCCACGCTCATTGTTCGTTGGAATTAACTCAAATCTAAACATTCCATTGACATGGTATTTATGGATCAGTACACTAGAATTACTACTCTTTTTATATTTTTCATAGTGAAATATTATACCGCTTAGAACAGATTTTATTTCATTCCGACTATCTGCGTATCCCTCCAAACGGCTATATCTTTGTTCTCATCCAGTTTCTAAGGTGACAAATTGGCACCTTAATCTCTCTTTCATTGTATTCTGTCATCCTGAGCGGATGTGAAGGATCCATCTCTCTCCATCTTTTAACCTTCTGGGTAATTGTTCATTGCATTCTGTGCGCTTGTCACTTGTGCACTTGTCACTTGTGCTCTGCGTAGCGTGTTCAAGGTTGAAAGCAAAGAAGATCCGATACCTTATTCCTATTTTTTGTAATATTTCCAACCAAGTAATTTGCCGTTACAATCATACATTGCGGTACTTACGACATACGAGTAGTAGATCATGTCAACAATGTCAACCACCGTCCCCATATCTCGCAGCATAATTGTCCATTGTCAATTGTCCATTGTCAATTGCGGTGAAGCCACCGTCCCCGATTTCCCCTTTTAAACCCATCAACCTCTTAGAAAGAGTATCTATTACTTTCTTCTCGATTTTTTATTTTGTTTTAAATTCATATATACCTTTCCACTGATTAAGATCAAAAATACCGGCATCCTTTTGCCTAATTATATTCTCACAGCGGTCTATATAAAAGTTAAGTGTTGGATCAGCACAAATATCTTCTAAATATCCGTGCTCTCCTATTTCTTTCCTTATTTCTTCATAAATCCTTAAAGCAGCACCAAACTCACCTTTTTGATAATGCTCAAATGCTTCTTTAAACTTTTCTAAATGTTTATATTTCTTTTCTTTTATTTCATCAGGCTCAAAATCAAATACCTCATATATTTTTATAGGTTTCTTTTTTCCCTTTACTAACACATTATCCAACAATCTGGTATCGAATCCTTCATCAAGTTGTGCTTTGACATTTTCACCGATTATAATTCCTACCCCATAATGCCTGGTTAATCTTTCTAATCTGGATGTCAGATTAACCACATCTCCAATTAATGTATAATCCAGCTTATCTGTTGACCCTATATTTCCCATTACACATGGGCCATGAGCAATTCCAACACCATTACTCACTTTAAAGTAATCAACGCTTTGATCTGTCACTCCATTTTTCTGATATTCTTTTTTTCTCTCCCTGTTATAAATTCTCAGCTGTCTTTTTATATCTATTGCTGCACAGACAGCACTATCAACTGACTTTGAAGGATTTAATTCATCATAAAAAAAGGCCATTATGCAATCCCCCATTAACTTATCGATTTCTCCATTCCATTTTTTTATTGGTGCATTCATCTTATCGAAATAACTATTAAGAAATCTCACCAGTTCATCCGAATCCATTATTTCTGAAATATTTGTCATATCCCTAATATCCGAGAACAATATTGTCGTATCTAATCGTTTTGATTTCTCCATTCTTGGATCCTGACCATTATCTACTCGCTCAACAAGTGATTTCTGAGTATAGGACTGGAATATTTCAGATTTTCTTTTTGATTCTGTATATGCTATTTGCAGATTATCTTTTGTTTTTTCCAACTCAAAATGTTGCTTTCTTTGAATTGCCAATTCATCTTCCAAAGCTTCCAAATTTGATTTATCTCCGGCGATTAACCTTTTCCCTTTATTGATAATACTCCTTATTACTGATTTATTTTCTCTCCATGATATTTTCTTAATGAAATATGGTGCGTTATATATCTGACCTTTTCTAACAATATTTTGATTATCCAATACAAGTTCTTTGGTTATTAAAATTCCTTTAACTTCCTCGGCTCCATATATTCGCCCATTATCTAATTCACAATATTTCCCCAGATAAATCGTTTTCCCGTCAATTATTTCTTTTTCTAGTAAAACTTCTTGCCCGTATACTTGTCCGTCGATATAAAATTTATTTTGTTTGTTTTCTGTTTCCAAGTTATATTTCGAATATTTATTATCTAGCAACTCTTTCAAATCATATTCTATAAGCGTTGTCTCTATTCTTCCTTCAGGTAAATTCCATATTAAAGGGATGCCTGCCAATATTCCATCAATAAATAACTCGCCATCAACATCTTCCGTTGGATTCACATCATCTTTAAATCTAATTTTTATTATACAGTTGCTTTTTGTAAGCCCATAAACCTCCCAATCGTTAGTGTCGTTAAACTGCGTATTATACTTAGCAGCTTTTTTAAGAATTGCTCCGGGGGAGGCTACCATAGATACAATATTTTTGAATATACCCAAGGATTCTAAACTTCCTGAAGATAATCCACATTTATATAGGGCATCGGGATCATTTAATATTTTTTTAGTTTTTTTAGTTAATGTGACCCAAGTTTTGAGTGAAATCCAATTATGTGGATTGGTAAGAAAAGACTCCGAATATTCCAAACCATCTAATAACTCATCGACATTTTTGTTTTGTGCTTTGAGATATTTGATAACAATATTAGTACATTTACAATTTACGTTCTTTTTTTCTGTTTGCATAATTATATTACTGTTTATGTATGCAGAAAGATTCCGCCTTCAAAAAGTACATATCACTTACACCTGCATTCTCTTCTCATTTACTTCCCCTATCCCTAATAATCGCCACAACACAACATCGTAACACCTTTCATTCCTCTTTTATTATATAACTATTTTAGAATTTCTACAAATTCTGTATCGGGCATTTCCATTCTTTTTCTAAATCATCCCTCGTATCGTTCTGCTGCTTTGCAAAAGTATTATCAAATAATTGGATTTTGAACCTTGGTCATTGGGCTACTGGGTCCACTTACTAATAATTGTCCATTGTCAATTGTCCATTGTCAATTGCGGTGAAGCCACCGCCCCCATATCTGTTGTACTGAGGATATCCGCCCTAGGAATTCTCAATTTAGGTAAAAAGTAAAGACACGCTACCCTATTCAATTCAGACGCTCTACATTGCCTTGCTTTTTGTGTATATTTCCACATTTTTCAATGGATTATTGTGGTATTCTCCACATTTATCGAGGGAATTTGGATATTTTCTAAAATTAATGTATAATGCTGTATGAAAAGAGACCTATACGAAAAACTAACTCTCTGGAAAGCTTCAACAAGAAGAAAGCCCCTTGTTCTATTGGGAGCCCGACAGGTAGGCAAGACATGGCTCCTTAGAAAATTTGGCGAAAATGAATATGAGAACACCGCCTATCTGAACTTTGAAGAAGATCCCGGACTGGCCGCTATTTTTTCAAAAGAGCTTGACCCTCTGATGCTTATACAGAAGATCTCCGCATATCAGGGAATCAAGATAAGAAAAGATCTGGATTTGATAATATTTGACGAGATCCAGTTATGTAATAACGCTTTAAATTCTCTGAAATATTTCAATGAAAAGGCCAATGAATTTCATATTGTGTGTGCAGGTTCGACTTTGGGGATACAACACTCCGGAGATCATTCATTTCCTGTAGGCAAAGTCAATTTCCTTTCTCTGTTCCCATTGACATTTACCGAGTTTCTTAATGGATGCGATGCGAAATCCCTCGCGGAATTCGTGAAAACCGCAACGTTGGATGAATTTGTTGAGCCATTTTCAGGGAAATTATTTGACCATCTAAAAAAATATTACTTCGTTGGCGGAATGCCGGAAAGTGTTAAATATTTCATTGAATCCGGTGATCTGAATGAAGTCAGGAAGATCCAAAATGAGATAATACAGGGGTACCGGCTTGATTTTTCAAAACACGCAGAGAAAAAGGATATACCTAAGATCAATGAAGTATGGGACTCTATTCCGCGCCAGTTAGCAAAAGAAAATCATAAGTTTGTATTCCAAGTGATTAAGGAAAGTGCAAGAGGAAGAGAGTACCTTGATTCAATAAAATGGCTTGAGGAGGCAGGTTTTATAAATAGGGTTTTTGCATTGAAGGGAGTAAAGTTGCCTCTTATTTCTTACGCAAAGCGAAATTGCTTCAAAGTCTATGTTCTGGACACCGGTCTGCTTGGAGCTATGGTGAATCTCAGCGCAAAAGCCATCATCTTTGGAGAGGATAATTACAAAGACTACAAAGGGGCCTTTGTTGAGAACTATGTTGCTCAGCAGCTGAGAGCACAGCTTGATACTCAGCTTTTTTATTGGGAGAGCTCAGGAAATGCCGAAGTTGATTTTGTCATTCAAAACGATGAAGAAATCGTTCCTCTGGAAGTCAAAGCAGGTATCAATCCAAAGAGTAAAAGCCTGCGGGTATTTCAAAGCAAATTCAGTCCCCCGAAACTCTTAAGGACCACAATGCTTGATTACAGAAATGATGGTGGGATAATCAATATACCTCTTTACGCTATTTGTAGAATTGCAGATCTATAACCCCTGATCAATTTTTCTTCTTAATACAAATACCTTCAGATCTTTATCGGTTAACTGTTAAAGGGTCTGGCGGACCGATTATGCAACTTTCGCAACTACATCCCCGGATTTTCCCCAAGCTCATCTCTTACTTTGAGAATTGCTCTCCCAGCATGGAACATTACTAAATATGATGAAATGATCGATGCATCAAAGGCATTGCCTTTCAAAGATCTTTCGGATTCTTCTATCCATTTTTCAGCTTTCTTAAATGACATTTCGGCATGCTCTTTGGATGGGGGCATTTTTCTCAATAATCCTTTTTTAATACAGTCACTAAATTTGAAGGCCATCTTGATCTCCCATAAGGATAATTGAGCCAAAAACAAGTGAATGATAAAACATGACTTCATCATCCCGCAGTTTCATGATCTTGTCAGTAGTCAATAACAGTAGCTTACAGTTCGTATTCTTTTTCAAAATATCAGAAGTAAATTCAGCTATTTTTTCCTGATCTTCATCATCTATTCTCACCCAAATATCGATATCTGAATCAATGTCATTATCGCCCTTTGCACAACTTCCGTATAGACCGACTGACTTTACAAAATCCATTTTGAAGGGTCGAAGGTCAACAGCATCGACATTGAGAAGAATTTTTATGCCTCTTGTAAGAGAAGATGCAATTATCATATATTTGGTATTTCGCTTTTCCAGTATTCCCTTTTTCGCTAGCAGTTCAAAATACTTGGATACAAGTCCTTTGCTTAACTTCAATTCGGCAGCAGTACTGTTCACTCCAACCACATCGGTTCTGAAAATAATGTGCTTAAGAATCTTCATCCTTTGCTTTGTAGAAAATATGGCATCCATGTTCACTCCCCGCGAACCAAGTGTTCACGCTACATAAACTCTTCGTTCACATTCTATAAACTTTTTACTGTTTTGTCAAGTACTTTTCCATATAAGGTTAACAGATGTCTCTTAATCTCTAACATGATTTGTCTGGCCTTTTTTCTTCTTATTCATAATTATCCCCTTCTCTCTTTCCTTCTTCACTATCTTCATTCTCCTCTGCACTTGTCCCTTGTACCTTGTGCACTTGTCACTTGTGCTCTGCGAAGCGTCATTTTGCAACAAACGCAACAACCGACCCCTGTTTTCCCTTAATTAGGAAGCTGAAAAACATTCAGCCATAATATCACCATAATGGAGATACCGAATATCACAGTCACGACAGAAAATACTTTGATCATGGATTCGGTCAACTGAATTTCACCGTTTAAGCCCTGTACTTTCGTAAGTAAATTACGATGCTTTATGAGAAATTCCGCTCCACTTTGAAAGAATATGAAATAGAGTATATAAAGATAGATGACTAATGCTCCCACATAGAAAGGCACAACATAGGGATTCATCAGCCAGGGCTTAAAAAAGTCCAGCATATCGGTCACATTACCAGTGAGACACCCGACAAGCATTATTATAAAAGGGATATTGAATCCAAAGGCAAAGAAATACGCCAATTTCTTGTACCCCTCTATCAATTCTGAATCGGGGTCCAGACCCTTCGTCCCTTTTGAATAAATAATATACGCATTAACAAAATTGATTATCACTGCCAAAGCAAAAAACACCACGGTCGGAAACATCTGCGGCATAACACACACCCCTTATAAACTCTACTTCATTTTACTACTTTGCAAAAGCATTATCAAATAATTGGAGTTTGGACCTTGGAGACTGGAACACTTGGCCCACTGGATTACTGCGTAGCATAACTTGTGCTCGTGTGCACTTGTCACTTGTGCTCTGCGAAGCATCATTTTGCAACAGATGCAACGACCGGCCCCGAGTTCTGCTTTTTGAACTTGTAAATAATCCTTACAAGTTGATTTTTCACTTAATTCCCCTCCCTGTCATGCAGAGCCACAGGCGTGGCATCCAGGTTTTCTTTTATTCTCTATTCAATATTTCTCAACCTGTGAACTTGGAACTTGCGAACATGGAACACTGCGTCTTAACTGTCAAACAGTCAAGCGACTGTTGTACTGTGGAAATGCCTTCTCGGGGTTATCAATTTAGGTAAAAAGTAAAGATACGATACCCTATCCCGGTAGGGGGAAACATAATCCCAAATCAGTAAAACTGAATTCCGCAGATGGTGTCTGCGATTTTTGGGATTTACGCGACGGTGTCGCGTATTTTAGCGTGACATCTTCAATCTCAGAAATATGCGACAGTGTCGCGGATATTTTTTCAGGAGAATAAAGTTGATAAAATAGTCTCATTCTCTGTAAATTATCAACACCAAAACCGCGACCAAACTGTTGTCTTAGGTCCGCAGAAAGAACTTTTAGTAACTCCTCACCGTATTCTGCCCTCTTTTTACCTTTTTGTTCATTCTCAACGATCATCCGGCCTATTTCCCAATAGGTTGCGGTCATTATTGAGTTAACTGTCTTTACAGTTGCACCACGGGCTTCATTTATTATTTGTGATACTCCAGAAAGCAAAGACGAATATTCTTTATCTTTAGCCACGGCCTCTCCTATTCTTCCTTCAACTTGAGGTCACAATCTGTGATCTCATAAATCATGATATTTTACTACTTCGCAGATATATTTTCAAATTGAACTAATAACTCCGAGAATTTCACCGGCATTTTGCAACTTGTGCAATTTATCCCGTAGTTACTTGTAAGCTTACCCTATCTTCGTATCTTCGTATATACGAAGATACGAAGATGCCATTTTTCATTTACTCTACTGCCCTGGGGTGTTTATCTGCTTCACTAAGCACTGCTTTCATATGCTCTTGTATTGGCAGTTGTGGCATTTGCCGTAATTGTGATGATTGCGCTTTATTGATCTTGGAGCGGAGGTTCGAGAGATTATTCCAAGATTTTGCACCTTTCGCAACGACCGTCCCCGAGTTTCCCCTCGTGAACGACTGTCATCCAGAGGGAGTTGGCGACCGTGGGATCCAGTTGGTATCTGTTTCTTGTGCGTTCTTTCATTCTTCACTATTCACTGTTCACTGTTC
The DNA here is from genome assembly GCA_023133295.1 of bacterium. Lineage (GTDB taxonomy): Bacteria > AUK180 > AUK180 > AUK180 > AUK180 > JAGLWT01. The sequence continues at coordinate 16,631 of JAGLWT010000037.1, forward strand.
ATTTCTCAATTGTTCACTTACTACCGTTGTACTGTGGAAATGCAATCTCGGGATTCTCGATTTAGGTAAAAAGTAAAGATACGATACCCTATTCGGTACTTGTCACCTCATTTGTGCTTTAGCAGTTCCACAACAACTCTGTGAACTGTGGTTGAAGGATTATTTCCGAACGGATCAAATCTTTCATATTTCTTTAAAAGGTTTGTCGAGTTTGTGATTGCAATCTTCTGCCTATCGTTCAAAATTTGATACATATTAGGATCATTTTTTTCATATTTCTTTCCTAAATAAATATCTAATTTGCCAGGATATCGTTTTCTCGAAATTTCCGTATTTAGATATTCAAAATGCAATATATACCAAAGTTCAAATGATTCATTACTATAAACAATGTGAATGTTTTCATTTTTCGCTAAGGTTATTGCCTGATTTACATTGATCCTATCTGTATTGTCAATATCAAAAACACACCACAACTCGTCATACTTCTCACTATCCTTTTTCTTTACGATATGCCTTATCATCCCGCATGGATCAACTGATTTAAATCGAATTTTGACATTGCTTAATCTTTCTATATTCTTCATCCCTTTAAAATAGTTCATTTCGGTTTCTTTCCCTTGACATACTACTAATATAGTTGGTTTTATTGTTCTCGTTTTAGATATTCTTTGATAATGTTTTCCTAATTTTCTTGTTTTACTCATTGAGTATTCTTTTTAGTAGGAAATATTTCCTCAATATTCTCTATATCATTCAATATTGGAATCCCTCCAAACTTCCCCAATAAATAATTCTTCTCAATATTATAATCATTCCGGATATTAAATTCCTCCAATGAAAATAGCTTGGTCGCCTGATATTTATCTTTTTCAGCAAACCATATTTGATCTCTTCTCAGATTCTTCTGATTTAATAATGTCCTATCGTGTGCAACAAAAATACATTGCGCGTTTCGATTGTTTGCTTTTGAATTAAAAAGTTTTACTAAATGTGCTAAGAGCAAAGGATGAAGACTATTATCTAACTCATCAACAACCAATATCTTTCCATTTACCAGAGTATCCAATATTGGCCCTGATAATGAAAAGAATTTTCTTGTTCCTTCAGATTCTTCAGTATCCATATCTAATTCTACTTGACCAATGTGCTTTCCATCCTCATATTTCTTATGGGAAGTATTGAATTTTACGGCTCTAAGTTTACCATCAGGCAATATTTCTACCCTCCGCCTAACGTTTGCCGGTAAAACATTGCCTTCAAGAATTTCTTCCTGAGTTTGCACATCTTCTATGAATAAATCCGCGGTCTTTAATAATTCGACAACACCTGTTTTCATTTCTCCGCTTTCCAGTAATTTTGATGTATATAATGAGAAATCTCCCATTCCTGAAATAACATTGAAATTCTTTATCCATTTCATAATCTTATTGGAAATCACACCATTAAATTGGGCAGCTACAGAAAGAAATAGGGAATTCACTCTTGTTTTATCATCCAAATGCAAACCTTCTTTAAATGTATTACCATTCACTTTTATATTTTTTTTCTTTCTATCAAATAGTAAATATTCCTTTTCAGCTCGTGAATAATATAGCCATTCTTTTGTCACCTCTGTAATAGTTACTTCAAAACCATAACGATAAATTATTTTGTCAATAACAAAGACAATTTCAAAAAATGAAGGTTTATTCTCTGTTTCGGCAGCCAATTTAAAGTTATTCACATTTAGTCGACTTTCATTTGAACCTAAAGAGGAAGTTGAAATCAGATCTCTAAAAAACTGCATTGCTTTGATTAAATTACTTTTACCACTCGCATTTGCACCGTATATCGCTGCGCTTTTCAATAATTTAATGTCCTTTAAAGCAGGAAATACATGTTCTTTGTTATCACGATAATTCGAAGCAACCATACTTAATGTCGCGTTATCCTTGAAAGATAGATAATTCCCTACTGTGAACTGTATTAACATATTAACACTCCTGATGACTTAATTATAGCACTTTTAAATGCGAAGTCAAGGATGTAACGTGATATTATCTCGCTACACGGTCGCTTTATCCATTTTTCGGCCGCATATATCGCCTATAATTCCTATTATTCCCATTTGATCGATACTTTTTAGAAGTGCTTTTCTTGATTTAGAAAATATTTTCAAATTGAACTATTACTTCGAGAATTTCAGAGGCATTTTGCAACAAAAGCAACAACCGTTCCCGGATTTACATGTGGCAGAAATAGCTCTTCTCATCAAGTCTTGCGCATCCTGATATATTGCATTATACAACAATCGTGCAACTCCTGCAACCACCGTCCCCATATTTTGCTCGAGAAAGAAGATGTGCTCGAGAAAGAAGATGTGAAAGAGACGAGATAGAAAAAGAGGAGATCCGAAAAACGAAGATCAGAAATGCTCCAAGGAATATCTCTCCGGGATTTGCTGTGTGCTCCTGTGTTCATTCTTCACTTTACACTTCAGACTTCACACTTCACACTTGCTGAGCAAGCTCAGCATTGCTTGTGCTCTTGTGCTCTTGTGCACTGCGAAGCGTCATTTTGCAACAAATGCAACGACCTTCCACGAGTTACCTCAAGTCCGCATAAACACACCAAAAAACAATCCTACCAATTGTATTGTAATCTGCATACACCCACCTACTACATATTTTACAGATTTTAGGATTGGATTGCAAATACAATGAATATTAATCGTATGAATAATCAACCACGGGTAGAACAGAGCTAAAAAGTCAACCTGGCACTCTATTCATGCTATTTCTCCGTAGCTGCTGCAGGTATAGGAACTACCGACCACAAGTTTCAAATTTCTCCATAGATTCAATTCCCATTAGTATTAGGTGCAAGCGCATATTCGAGCTTCGTTTCAGAAATCTTGAATTCCCATGAAAACATGGCAACGTACGAATGATTCAAGAATGAATTCAAGGCTTTGATAGATATCTTATAATCACCATAAGGTAGTTCTTCTGAAAAGGAAAAAGATAAAATGTCAGTTTTCTCATCATATGTGCTTTCAGAAAGCAAGTCCTTGTAGTATTTTCCTGAAATCTCATTAATCTGAAACTTGGATATTATTATATCCCCGGAACCCTCTATTTTGCATGAAATGTTTGGACTATTTATTGCTGAACGAGCTGCAGGCATCGGGTTTGAGAATTGCGGGAATATTGAGCGAAATATCCACTTTTGCCCAGCTTCACCACATATCCATTGCGGATTATTATTATAGGATAGTTTCACATAAATATTATCTTGCGATTTGTACTTTATTTCCACTTCATCGGCTACTACATTTCTTACTGTTTTACAAGTTGAATATTTCTCCGGGGTAGCGTGAATTCCATAAAATGTTGCATGATAAAACCCATCACTGTTAAGTTTTGGTTTTGTTTTCCACCCTGTAAATAGGATTATATGTTTATCGTATCTGTTTAATATATCTCCCGGCTTTACGGCTTTAGTATCTATTTTGACAGTGAATTCAGGAAACTCTGTACTACCTTTATGACTATCAAAAAAAAGAGCCCGGGAGACCAAACCGGAACAATCTATTCCCGTGTATGCAGCATAGTCAAATCCATTAATCGGCGTTGATGGATCACCCTCTCTTTTCCCTACAATATAGCTTTTATCTATATAAGCTCCTTGAGCATTCAACTTATCATTGAAATTATCATATGTATTCCAGTATCCAAACGCATACGTAACTCCGGTAAAAATCCCTCCTACTTCGTAGGGCCATCTTCTTCTATTGGTTTCCGTTATATCAGCGGTTGTGATTTGTGAATCGTTGTTTGTATCTGAAATGATTACAACATCTGTATCATCCTTCGTATAAAATTGCATCCTATCGTCAATGCCATCCTGTCCTGTTCTATAAGGGTATCTTTTTATCTGTTCATTATTTGAACCAGTACTTGTTTCAACGTAATACTCCCTTATATCTAAAATATTTCTTTCTCTCACTTCCCAACCATAAGGTTTTTGAGTGTATTGTTCTGCTTCGGTTATTACTTCTTGGCGTGTAATTGAAAACGGGGATATACATATACTCAGTAGAATAATTAGGATAAATATCTTATCATTTCTCATGTTAATTTTTCTCAATTAGCCTTCTGATACTCATATTTTATTACCTTAAAACTGTCACCTTCATTATCAATTTCATATATGTTTCCTTCTGTATCTTGAAATTTAAGTCCAGTCCAAGATATTGTTCCATAGATACCTGTAATATTCCCATCATAATCCAAATACAGAATATACAGTCCTTTGTATTTTTGAAATAATTTAATATGTATTTCATCTTTTTCTTCAGGGATTAGAGGGGGATATATGGAAAGTTCCTTTTTGAATTTAATTCTTACTCTTTTGTTATTCATTTTCAGTTTAATATCTACCTCATTGTGATTTTCTTTCTTTATTTTCGTCCATTCCATGATTTCTTCTTCTCTTCTCTTTGTTCTTTCCTTTTTCTCTTTATTATTTACTTTCTGTTCTTCCTTATATCTGGCAATATCAACTATTTTGTTTGATATTGGATTTATTATATTATCACCCATCCTGATAAAGATTGTCTCACCTATTCGATGTAATTTACTATCCTCCCACTTCTCCACTACCTTATCATCTATAAACTTCCATACCTCTCCCTTTGGATTATCGGTATTAAGATCTCGTTTCATGTAATAATAAAGATTGTCCTCTGAATCAATAACGATATTGATACCTCGGAGATATACTTCACTATAGTTTACAGGCACCATATCTGAAGGGAGACTGGCTCTTTCCTTTCTCCAGGTCTCCTCTGAATAACCTTTGGGTAAACTACCTTTCAAGCTATCTACTTCAATACTCTTCAAATACTCACCGTCACCATTGAATTTCTGTATTCTGTTATTTACTGTATCCAGGATGTAAATTTCTCCCTTACTATTCACAGCAAGGCTATCCGGCTTAATATCCATCCAGCTATCCGGCCCCAATTGTTTCAAATACTTAGCGAACACCCCTGGTTCATCACTTATCCACTTCAGAGGTGCTTCAATAACAATTTTCTCAACATACTCGTATACCGGCACATTCATCTTATCAATATCGTCTATAACAATTTCTTTTACATCACCGGTATTATTCTGCTCTTCTACAACGACTTCCGGATATTTCACTGGTTCTTCTACCTTTATTTTCTTTTCTCCGATCGGGAGGACCCCACTCAACGCGAATGCTGCACCCGCTACCGCAATAATTCCAACTGTTACCAGCGTGATTGCCAGACCTTTTTTCATACATGGCTCCTTATTTTTAATAATTTTATATTCCGCTCATCCCCCTAGAGAATTCGGATTTCTTATAGTTTGAGACCTCACAATAATTCCTCATGCTTAATTTTACTACTTGTTGAGATTTATGTCAAAAACAGAGATAGCCAAATAGTTAATTAACTGTTTGACTGTATGTTAATGCCGCAAGTCAAATATTTAAATCGAAATCTTTCCCGATATCCCTCACAAGATTGTAATCCTGAATCCCCTCTTTGTCAAATTTTGCCAGGATTTTAGTTACTTGCAAAATGTCTACTTTGTCTACCACCGTCCTAAGGGTTCCACAAAATAGTTTAATTAAGAAACTGGAATTTGTCAAGTTTTGCCAGGAATTTGTACCAAATGCAACTACTGTCCCCGAGTTTTAGAAGTAAGGTGTAACTGTTATCCTTTGCCATTATAACTCCAAGTGATTTCTTTTATTTTTATGCTCCTCGCAGAATGAGACAAGATCTCGAGCATTTGCTTCACCCCTCTAAACCATTCTACTGCTTTGCAAATATATCTTCAACTAATGTGATTTTGGACCTGTACACGGGATTACTGCGTAGCGTTACTTGATTTGCAAAGTATTTTCAAATTAATCTAATAACTTTGAGAATTTCAGAGGCATTTTGCAACTTTCGCAACAACCGTCCCCGAGTTTCCTATTTACAAGTGAAAGAAGTGAAACACCGTCCCCTATTCCTTACTAGATTTTTGAAAATGATGAAAGAAATGGTAAAATTGTATTGAATTACATATTGAATGTTTTTTGAGGAGGTAATTGTGAATAGATATGTATCATGCACTTTAGTCCTGGCAATACTATTTCTCTCTCTATTTCATGTCAAAACGGATGCAGTTATTAACAAATACACGGTTGAATTAATTAAATCAGTAGAAGATGCAAGAAACAACATTGTTGACATCAAAGTCGATGGTAATTATATATACTGCATTTTCGCAGAAGCAATAGGTAGATGTTCTTTGTATAGGTACGATACCTTGAATCAAACTTGGAAATATTTCTTTTCAGAAGAATCGTTAGAGTTTGACATAGATAGTCTTTACATTTACACTGGATATGCAGTATATAAAAAGGTAGACGGGAAAAAAATAAAAGAACTGAAGATGTTGTTTAACAATGATTATCACGAGGGAATATTAACTGTAGTAAAGGATGGACAATATCTCTGGGTGGGAACTGAGGATGGCGGTTTGTGCAAATATAATTTAGCTAATGATTTCTGTGTAAATTATTATGAACGGACAATTTTAGAGGCTGGAAAAGAGATTGGCGGGGAAGACATCTCAGTAGTTATACCATCAGACGAAGCTCTTTTTGTTGGTCGATGGGACGGGATGAGCATCTTATTTTATGAAGAAAACAAATGGATAAATACCTTATATACCAAATATGTTCTTAGTATGGGAATTTCAGAGAACATTTTTTGGATCGGGATTGGAAGAGAAGGTCTTCTGAGGATGGATTTCTCGCAAGAACCCGCCGGAATTAACTTTGTCAAGGAATTTGAAGGTAAATACCCAACTGATATAATTGCACTCCAAGAAGAAGTACTTGTTCTAGGTGAAGGTTACGGTATTCTCAATATCTCTAATGATCTGAAAAATATTAAATACATTTCTAATGATGAAATATGTCAGAAACTTGAAGAAAAAGATAATTTCATTCGTTCTTTTGCTCTGGACGAAAACGTTTTATGGATCGGCACAAATAATGGCTTGATGAAATTATCTATTACTGATTAGTCTAGAGAGAAATAACTCATCAAAAGTTTATTAAAGTTCAGAAAATTAGATCCCATTAGTAATAATCCAAATTTCTTCCAAAGAGGTGTTGGACTACCGTCCCCGATTTTCACTTTTTACTTCTTAATTTATTAATATAAACCCATTCTCCAGCATCATTTTTGTACTTCCATTTGGTCCACCCGTTTATTGTCTTTTGTTTAACTATTGCTAATGCGGCTCTTGAGGGAGAATTGTAAATTGTATCGTTGTATTTAATTGACCCATTTTTCAGAATACATGCATAATATGTATTTCCCTTATAGCTCAATCTAATATTAATTGGCTTACTAATATACTTACTCAATTCATTGACCGTCCTCTTGCTGTTTACTTCTATTGGTTGACAAGATTTTGATTTTTTATTCAAATCCTTTTTCCCAAATAGTTGTTTCTCCTTTTTTTGACTTTCTTCCCGAAATCTTTGAATCAGTTTCCTTTTTAAATTATTAGCTGCAACGAATTTCCCTTTTTGTTTATTGCCTTTAGGGGTTGAAATCCTTAAGACAAGAGACTCCATCTCCTTTAAATAATCAGTATTTTCAGTCAAGTAAATATTGAACTTATTCCATTCGTCTTTATGCCGATCATTCAGATGTTGCTTTAATCTCTGGTGCATATAAGAAGCCAAACCAACATAGTAGAGTTTGTCTCCTTTATAGAGAGAGTAGATTCCTTGTTTACCCTTAATAAAATCTAGTATTATTTTGCTATTTGAACTAAGTAACTCCGAAGATAAATTCTCAACATATTCAATAACTAGTTTCCCTTGATATTTCTTTTGAACCTTTTTCTCCTTTGGATTCACCTCATCGGCCGAGATAGATGATTTAAGAAGAAATTTTCGCGGTTTAAATTCACTCAGCAAAAATGGACTATCCTCTTTATCGCGAATATTAACATATATCTGTGCTTGTATTGAATACCAAGGAGTTTTACCCTTTGAGTCAACGTGCTTAGAATATTTTTTACTTTCAGCGTATTTCCAAATCTCTTTTGTATTCATGGGAACACCAGTTTCTTTCAAAACCTTTAAAGCTAATTCTAAAAACGTCATCTGAATCTCCTATATTGCTATTTTACTGGATTTGGTATATATTTTCAAATTTAACCAATAACTCAGAGAATTTCAGAGGCATCTTGCAACAATTGCAGCGACCGTCCCCGATTCTCCCTTATTTTATTATCAGGTAAATTATTATTTCTCTGTGAACTCCCCTTCCCCACTATCATAATAAAAATCCGTTAATCCGTACTCCATAGGGTTGGGACAATGTATAGAAAAAGCTTTGTATTTCTTAACATACTCATAATCCTTCTTACTAATTGGATCAACGATTCCCCTCTTTAAATAGCCAGTTTGCATAAGGAAACCTCCATTTTTTGCTGGTAGGTATTCATCGGGCATTTCACCTCTATTATCATCCATATACATTTCAATTGCATCTGCGATTTTCTCCATATTATCCTTTGACTTTTGCAGATATAATTTCGTTTTAACATTTTTACTCATTACTTTTTCAACAAACGCAATATCATATTCATTTTCGTCGTAGTAAAATATCGCCTTCTTCCCATCTTCCTTGAGGAATATATATGAGTACGTAACTCTATCATCTCCGAAACACAGTACCTTGTTATATGTTCGGTATTCAAGTACTGAATATTCCATGAATTCAATATCTGAAACATCTGAATCAAATATTACAATTTCATTTTGTGTAATATAAATATGTGAATCATTCTCCCATTTACCTGTACCCTTCCAATGCCCCTGGACTTTTTCAAGATAAGAATAGTCTTTCTTAGAAAATGTCTTACCGACAAGCATTATCGCAATCACTAGAACCATAGTAAAGATGATATACTTTTTCATATACACTCCTTAGAAATATTTTACTTGATTTGGAATACATTTGCAAATTGACTTACTATTTAAGAAAACTCATCGGGATTTACACCAAATGCAACGACTGCATGTGTCAACTGTTCTTTAGTTTCCTAATCTCCTTTTCAAATTGAACAATCAATTTTTCATTTATGTGTTTTGTTATTAATACTCGGATATCTTTTATATCTCCATCTGATCTAAACTCATCATTTGTGCAAAAATTTGTTATCATTATTCCTAATTTTCTATGTTTTCGGCTTCGGATTTGAATTGATAGATAAATGAGATCAATAATCAACTGCCAGAACTTTTGTCTTGCTTCTATTTCATCGTTCGGCAACAATTCTTCCTCTGAAATCGACGTATTCCTACGGTATTTCTCACTGGGGAAATTGCAGCGGTCAAGTTCTTTCATTATTTCAAGCATAATACCTCTTTCTTTGTTTTCAGTTTCTATCTTATCTTGCATCCATTGACTGATAAGACCACCTAAGATAGCAAGAAAACCACCCAACAATACATAAAGGATTTCTTCCATATAAACTCCCTGAACTTAATACTATTTAAGATCTCTGCCTTAAGTAATTGCAATGCATTATAATTCTCATCTTAGTAATTAAACAATCTACTATTGTTTTTCTTTAACGGCTTCTCAAGTTTCTGTTTCGTTTTCTCATCTTTCCTATTGTGTTTTCTATAGATTTTCCTTGAATTGCCTTATGCTTTCAAATTCTACAGTTTAATGCTTCAGAGGTTAGATAATACCGCACCTTTTTCAACCACAGTCCACGAAATCCCCGAAACAATCGTTTTGTCACAATGACCTCCCCGATACCCCTTATGTTTTAGATTTAGATATCAAGGGTGTGTGTCCATTGAGGAACCCAGTTATCCTTTAAATATTTAACTAGCTTTTTGTCTCCAAAGAATTTCACTCGACCGCTGGATTGAAATACCAATGCTGATTGGTCGATTTTTAATCCATTTGCGCGAGCTTTCTGTGTCAATTGATCCAAAAGACCAGCATTGTCACCTGTTGTTGATTTAGCATCAAAAATAACGAAGTTAATCCACCCACCTGTTGTTGAGCGCTCCCTGAGATGTGCCATATTAATTTTCATGAATACCTCCGTAATTTCAAATTAAGGACTATATTTATAAAATACAGATCTTTCATATTGCTTTATTACACGCATATGGCGTGCCAGAAATACAACTCCATATATATTGGAAATCGTGTTGTTTTATAATATGTTGCAGTGTCGTATTTTGAACACTCTAATGGAAATTTCCAGCATTATCTTTATTTTTCGCGATTTTTTCACACACACACACAACCTTTCCCCGGCATTAGCACTCCCAAAGCACTTATTCGTGATTTTTTCACATTCTCCTTGATTTTTACTCATTTTTATGCTACTGTGAAAAGGATATGGAGGTTGTATGTTAATCGAGTTTTCAGTATCTAACTGTTTTTCCTTTAAAGAAAAAGTTACCTTAAATATGGTTGCTGCGAGTTATAAGGATCTTAATGACCACAAATTTGATATTGGAAATGACATTTGTCTCCTTAAAAGCATCGCTATTTTTGGAAGTAATGCGAGTGGTAAAAGTAATTTGTTTAAAGCAATGTCTTTCTTCAGAAAATTTGTCATAAAATCTTCCGAGGGAAACAAAACGACTGAAATTCCAATTAAGAAGTTTCGATTAGCAAAAGAAACAGTTAATTCCCCTTCTGAATTTGAAATTGTGGTAAATATTGAAGATGTATTCTATCGATACGGGTTTAAAATTAATAACCACGAAGTGATCGAAGAATGGCTATTGAGTGCCAAGAAGGAAAGAGAAACAAAGTTATTTGTTCGGAAAGATAAAAATATTGATATTAAAAGTAAAAATTTTATTGAGGGAAAGGGGCTTGAAGAAAAAACAAGAAATAATTCATTATTTCTTTCAGTAGTTGCCCAATTTAATGGAGCGATTGCTAACAAACTTATGAATTGGTTCAATAATTTCAACCTAATCTCTGCAAGTAAAGAGGATTTTTCTGTTTACACATCAAGTTTATGCGAGAACGCTGAATTAAGAAAAGTTGTTGTACAATTCATGAAACAGGCAGATCTCCACATCGACGATATTCAAATTGAACAGGAAGTAGTAGAAGGAAACATCGGCAAACATATACGCTCTCATAAATTACTTATGGAAAAGGATGGCTCACTTAAAATGTTAAAACTAAGTACCTTACACAAAGTATATGATAATGGGAAGATTTGTGGTAATGTCCATTTTGATATGGATACTGAAGAATCTGAAGGCACAAGGAAATTTTTCTCGCTTGTAGGACCAATTATTGACACATTAAGATATGGCAAAACTTTGTTCATAGATGAGTTAGATAATAGTCTTCACCCTCTTCTTGTAGTATATCTTATAAAACTATTCAATTCTTCCGTTAACAAGAATAAGGCACAATTCATTTTTATCTCTCATGATAAAACACTATTTAATCAAGAGTATTTAAGAAGAGATCAGATTTGGATAACTGAAAAAGATAAGTTTCAGGCAACAAAACTATTTTCATTGGAGGACTATAATCTCAGAAATGATTTGAAAATTGAAAAAAGTTACCTTGAAGGTCGTTTTGGTGGAATTCCTATTTTAGATAAACCTGAAAATATAAAAAAACTTATATTCGGGTAATGGATGAATAAAAAACATACTCTACCTTACTTAAAAAAACGACCAGAAAGGAATGAAAGACTTAAAATTCTTATCGTTACTCAAGGGGAAAAAACTGAATACAATTACTTTAATGATTTGAAAAGAATTGAACGGCTAACCAATGTTAGCGTTTCAATTAAACCAAAACCGAAAGATCCCAAGAAGATGATTCAAGCTATTTGTAAAATGAATGACATAGATTCTTATGATCGGATATGGTGTGTATTTGATATTGATGAATTTACAGAAAAAAACATTGAAAAAGCCATCAGTGAAGCCGGAGAGAAGAAAATTAAAATTGTTTATAGCAATCAATGCTTTGAACTATGGTATCTTTTACATTATCATTTTTTCAACACTGCCATCTTGAGAAAGCAATATTTTTCTAAACTTAGTAAGCTCCTGGGAAATGAATACGAAAAGAATGCAGAGGATCTTTACGAAAAATTATCTAGCAAACAGCCAACCGCTATAAAAAACGCTAAGAGATTACTAAGTAAATATGCTTCAGATTCACCATTTAAGAATAATCCTTCCACAACTGTACACATTTTAGTAGAGGGATTAAAAAAGTATTCACCCTAATTCTGCTTAGGACTATGGTATATTGTTATTTTCCCCACACCTCATTAATTCGATCTATGATTTTTTGTTTAGGATTATTGCATAACATCGTAACAGCTTTCATTCTTGCTTCATTATATAGTTATTTCAGAATTTCAACAAATTCTGCATGGTATATTTCCATTCTTATTCAAAATCCTCCCTGTTATCGTTCTACTACTTTGCAAAAACATTTTCAAATTGACTTAATAACTTGGAGAATTTTAAAAGGCATTTTGCAACAAATGCAACTACCGCCCCCAAGTTCCTTTGACAGTAATAGCTAGTCTTTCACAGGTACTAAATCGCTTTCCCAAGCCTCGAATACCTCCTCTTCCGGTTTGTTATTACAGTCATAACACATTGGAAGTATATATTCCTTTCCCCCTTCACCTACTTTTATGACATGCCCTCCAACATCTGGAGATCCATCACATCCTTTAACTTCACAAGTTGTAGCTTTCTTCCCTTTCTTCTTTTCCCAAAAATCCAACCAGCTTGTATACCCATCTGGTGGTTTTTTCCCTGCTGTTCCTTTTTTGTTCTTAACTTCAATAAAACTCATTTTTACCTCCTATCCTACTTTGACAAATTTTGTATTATTGCATATTGAGCATGGTGGAAGAGTATCTGTTCTATCATCCAAAACGACAATTTTTCCGCATTTGGTACATTTGTACCTACCTTTCCCTGGCTTTTCACCTGTTGTTGGCATAATTATCTCCTATATTAATGGCAATGATCTAGGAGTTGTTGAGTCAGATATCAAGTGCGTAGCATATCCCGCACCCAATCCATACAATGCCATTTTTATGCTTTCATTTTTAATATTACTAATTTTCAAACTCATGCCTCCCAATGCACCAGAACAAGTAAGACTGTGAAAAAATTTTCTATGGTGCGGGTTTTTGGCTGGTTCGAGGATATCGGGTAATGCACTTCCAATGTAAGCAGTTACAATAAATAGCAACGCATTTCCAAAATCTTTTAGTGCGACATCTTCATCATTGATTAATTTGTTACCAATATATACCGCAGCACCTCCAAAACCAGCGATTAATCCTAGTTGTAAGTGTTCTCTTCTATTCATTGTTCCTTTTCAGACTTACCCCTTATCATTTATATTATACTTGGGATTCTTACCTTTATGAGTTTGACGATATGTCGTTAAAGATTTTTCCTCCCACTGTTTTGCAGAGCCTCGAGTAACTTTAGATCCTACCTTGTTAACTGAAGAAAACTTCTTTCCACCTGCTTCGTGCTCATTGACTCGTCTTTCAAGATCGTTAGTTATACCTCTATAGACTACTTTCCTTCCTTGCCTTAATTCATACTTTTCATAATCTCGCTTTTTATTAGCCATTTTTCTTACCTCTGTGTTTATAATAACTTTCTATTCTGGCTCTATCCTCATTTTCCTGATCGCCTTTGAAATAGATCTGAATAAATTCGATTTTGTTCGCTTCTTTATAATATGCGTATATAACTCTAATACCGCTACTTGAGCCTCTTCCCTTCAATGATCTGCACGCAAATTTCCGTGCCTTATATATTACAGGCGTGACAATTCCCAATCCTGAGATCTTTACAATCCCCCCATTATCCATATGATCATTGTGGAATAGTTTCAATTGCGTTTCTATGAATGTTTTAAAATCACTCGGGAGTGTTTTCTGCTTTCGTTTAAGTTTATTGAATTCTTTCGTAAATTCCGGTAGTTCCTTTACTTCATCAAATGTGTTCATCGTCGGAATCATCTCTCACTGAAAATTCAGGTGTTCTATAAAACACTTTTTCATATTCAATAACTTCCTCATCTTCAGTAGTCAACCACGGTACATCTCTGTGTGATATTTCTGAAAGTTGTTTTGCATTCATATCTGAATACTTGTCAAGCACTTCGTCAATAAGCTTAATTTCGTGAGCCATTAATTTTCTCAAGTTAGGTTTGCGTAAAGCAAGATACTTTTTCTGATTATATTTAGCATATTTAGATGGCAATTTGACTATCTCTTTTTGCTCTTCCATCATATCAACTATTTTCTTAAACTCAATAGGCGTGGGTCCATATTTATTTTTCTGATAAATAGCTCCTATTAGTTGTTCCTCATATTTCTCGAAAAAGTTAAAATCTGCAAAATACAACAGTTTATATATTACTGTCTGCCCAACATTTTCTTTTGAGCCTACTTGATTCAAGATATATAACAGGACCTCTTTGAATTTGGCGACATTTTGAATTGGAATTTCTCGAATTTCCGGTTCATTCGATTTTTGATGCTTTTCTTCTTTTTGGAGAATGACTTGCGTTTCCCTAGCGAGATCAAGAATAATGTCAGTCGAAGTAAAGAATATTTCAGATAGCATCCTAAGTTCATTTGCGCAAACTTTACGCTTTCCCATCTCTAGTTGAGCCAGAGCCGAACGGCTTATATTAATTCTCTTTGCTAGCTCTTCTTGCGACATATCGTTCTCCTCACGCATCATTTTTATTTTCCGACCAAGGCTCTTATAGAATTTCTCCACTCTATCCTCCACTCTGGTGCAGTATAACATATGTTCGATAATAAATCAAGTAGTTGTTCTAATTTCCAACAACCGCTTTATTTAGTAAGTATTTGATAATCAAATCTATCGATTCTAAACGACTACAGATATGTGGATTCTGGGATGATTGGAAGACTCAATCCGCTCTTCACCAAGTGAAAGAAGTGAAACACCGTCCCCCATCTCCAAAAAAAACTTGACATTGGAAATAATAAAATGATAAAACGCTATATATGAAAAGGCATAAAATAGAAATAAGGAAAGGACAGATTGATATACAGGAATTATTGGGACATAAAATGGAGACAACAATGATTTATACACATGTGATTAATCAAGGAGGAAAAGGGGTAAGGAGCCCTGCAGATTTTTAGTATATGTTGCTCAAGCGAGCAACATATACAAACTAAGAAAGAAGGAGGAAATATGTGTAATATAACTAATAATAAACAATTAAACAAAATAAGCGATATGAGTGTAGGTAGTCGGAAAGAGCAACATTTGCTATTTTCATTAGTACACCTAATCTTATGTTCGACGAAAATGATGATTAGAGGATAATTATGAATATCTTTGTAAAAATACTGTCTCGGTTCAAGCCTTCTATCAGAATAGGCAGTGATGGGACTCCTGTCTTTTCCATTGACTTCCAAGAATCTCTCACTGCTGTCAAGGTCGACGAAAGAATTGCCAATCTGTCTAAGGTACATCACGACCTCCTTGAAGCTGCCCAAGCGACAGAGCAGCTTCATCAGGAGGCTATTGCAACAAAAGAAGATCTCTCCACTCTGAGAGATAGAGTCGAGCGCCTAAATAAAGACAAGAAAACATCTGAAACTGTATTGAGTCTTGACCAGGAGTCCCTCGCACGGCTGTTGGCTGATGCGAACAAACTACTAAAAGGAAGAAGCGTACTCGTTGGTATCCTCATTGGTCTTATAACGGGATTCCTCTCTAGTTGGGCAGTCTGGTATTTGACTTCTCAGTGAAACATCTAACAATGGCATTCACTCGGACGGCCATTCCGCTACGCTTCATGTCCGCCTGTGATGCCAAGCGTTAGGCTTCGAGATCAAGATATAAATGTGAATGATTTTTAACCTGATAAAATATCATGGAAATCCGGGGACGATTGTCCCATACCATGCAAGTAGCTACGGGATAAATTGCATTTGTTGCATTTTTAGTGTTCAAATCTCAAATACCTCCATTCTCAACCGTTTTATTATATCACACATTGAATTGAAATCAAATCCAATTTTCTTGGCTGATCGAAATGTTCTCTCCCCACACCTTATGCCCTATGCATAGTTATTTATTGAAAGGAAACAATCAATTTTGAAACTTCTGCAACGTCCCAATTTTCCCCAAGTGACAGAAGTGAAACACCGTCCCAGATTTTCTCCCAGTCAAACAGTCAAACGACTGTCGTACTATGGAAATGCCCTTTCTGAATTCTCAATTTAGGTAAAAAGTAAAGATCCGATACCATATCCCTATTCTATCCTTTTGCTTGATTTTCGTCACTTTTCGCTTTTTTCCTTCTATATTTGAATTTATAGGTCTTCTCAAGGAAGTTTTGAAGATCTTTCCTTCTTACATTGTCATTAATCAATTTAGGTAATTCTTTTAGTCTAATCCTCTGTCTTTGACCAAAATATTTCTTTTGAATACTGTCCAAAATCGCTTGTACGCTTTTAATATATGTACCATCATTAATACTTATTAACCCTTCCAATGCTGATAATAACAATCCATTAATTTCAGGCTCGAATAGCGACTGATATTCTAGAAAGGCATCCGTTGTTTCAACATAAAGAATAATTTCTCTAGCTGGCTTAGTGAAAACTTCCTGTATTTTAATATTGATTTTTGTCTTGAATAGTGCCTCTCCCAATATATTTTGAATAAAGGATAATGCCTTTCCACCTGCCTTTCTTAAATAGATATTTGAGTGAGTCGACAAATTAAAAATATAATCTGCTACAACTGTTTCGTCACCGAAGAGTTTAGATTTTTTAGATAGAAGTCCTAGGAAATGATTGACTTTTTGAGGCTCTGTTTGACTGATGCTATTCACAATGCTGTATACCTTGCTCTTATACCAATTATACATTTGTTCATTGTCAATTAAATCATTAAGGATCAATTCAAGTTCCATAATCTTGTTGAAACTCAGATTGATACTAGCATTAATAATTGCTTGTTTTTGTTGGTCTGAAAACGGAAAGTGATTTGTTATTAATGTATCGATCTTGTGAGTAAATGTATCGTTGTTAATATTCGCAATAAACCTGTTCACTGTATATTTGACCATAGAACTATTCAATCGATCCCACCAACTATCTTCCTTTATTTTTTGCATATTTAGTATAAATCTAATGCTCTCTTCAAAAGTTTCATTTGAACTAAGAGAAATTAAGTTTCCCGAATCATCATATCGCCTATCATTATCACTAGAATAGTAGCACGCTATGAGAAAGGGAATAATAATTATATTTCTATCAATTTCCTTAAATTTATTATAAATTTTCTGGAGGTTCTCAGAGATATTAGAAAATTCCTTGTGAGAATTGAAAGAAAAGGCTCCTATCAATGTAAAATAATTATTAATATTTTCATTTGGTTCAGTATTCTGTTTAGCTGACCAGTATTGAAATGCTAATGCCATTTGAGAAATAACGGCTTGCTCAATGCTATCATCCCAATATTTTTTCATAACAATCACCCTCTTTCTAAAATTCTTCATAGGAGTGCTGTCTGTCTTTAAATATTCTTTTATACATCTTACAATCATATCCTGATCAAATATCCTGTGTTTGCTCTCAATCCACTTTTCATTGGCATTAATTTCTGTTCCAACGAGAACATCCATTAACCATTCATTGTCATCAATAAGCACCAAAGTTTCATCAATTCTAGTAGCTACGCTTTTTCTAAAATGCATAGCATGATTAGAATAAAATAAAGATAGAAATTCTGCGATAGTCTCGGGAAAGATATCGGGCGTAATAAGAGAAATGCCCTTATTAAGATACTCCTCTAGAAAGTTTTGGTTTTCTGAATTTTCGGCTAAACTAATAATATCTTTTATCATAAACTCGAATATTTTATCGCTCTCCAATATACTACTAACAATTAGTTTTGAATACATTTTCTTAAGACTATAATCAGATACTTGTTCTTTGTATACGTATATTGCTGATTGTAATAAATTCAGAAGCAAAGTTCCTACAGGTTTTTTATAAAACTGGTCTTGAAATACATTTAGGATACTTCGCAGAATCGGTATGTTTTTTATATCCAGCAACTTAAGCACTTCAATTGAATATGATCTGATTGCTTCTAATAAATTAGTATAATCAGGAATCATCAGGGCATATTTGGGATATTTTTGGAAGATGAGAGAATTCAAGTCTTTGACATTAATAGTTCTAGTTTCCCAAAGGAACTTGTTGAAACTCCTTTCAGTCTTCGTAAATTTTCCACCCAGAAATCCCTTTGATTTAATCGCTCTAGCTTGATAGTTTTCCATAATCGTATGCTCATCTATGATTTCTTGATAGAATGTTGGAAAAACGAATTCAATTACTTTAAGTTTAGCAATTTCATCAACGATTTCAAAAGGATCATGAGCAAAAACCTGTTGCTCTTCCCTTTCCGTCAACATAAATAATGTCGTTTTAATGTTATTCAAATAGTGTTTGAGTTTTCTGGGAGTGTCAAACCCTCCATAGTAGGCGATATTCATTACTTCTTCTGGTAATCCTATTTTTGTAGATATTTCCCTTCCGTAGTCAATTAAATCCGAATTTGTTATTACATTCATTCTAAGAAATACATCAAAGAATTTTGTCAATTCTTGAATATTATCATATTTACCGGAACGCTCTTTACTTAGGATATCTGCTACTGCGTGACCATCCATAGTAATAATGAAAAAACATCTTTTATATGTTTCAAGATCAGAGTCATTTGAAGCAAGGAATGTCTTAATCGAATCCAGAACATTCAATATCATTTCATGAGAACACCTATCTATATCGTCAATGACAAAGATATATTTCTCACTGTCGCTTCCCGTATCTTCAATAATACGAATAAATTCCTCCTCAAAGTGTTCAGGTAAGATAATCTGAGGATCTACTTTCAGCTCAAATAACTTTGGGAATATTTTTCCTATGAGAGTGTTTAATACAAAACTACCAGATAATAATGGAAGAAAGGATAACATTAACGCCCAGAAAGACTTATTTATAAAACCGTAAATCATAAAACCAGGTATTAAAGCAATGCAAACAGCAATAAAAACAACAGCGATAAATGCCACTAACGATTTAGTACTTGATTTAATGGTTTCAAAGCTATCTGTTAGGTGGAACTCCTTTTCTAATTCCCTGATGAATCTTAGATTGAGTTGTTTTGTATATTGTTCTCTCTTCTTTCCTTTTAAGATATCGTTCGCAGCTTGAATCAAGAATTGTCTACGAAAACAATCATCAGCATATTTCCATGCATTGAAATATGATAATGTAAATTGCCTACCAAAACTATCTTCTTGCTTAGCGTATTGTTTAAACTTGTTAATAACAGAAGATTTCCCACTTCCCCACGGACCCAATAATCCAATCACGAACGGAGCATTATTGGAATTGTCTAAAATTATGGATTTTAAAGTACTTGCGATAGCTTCATGATCAAATGGATCCGTTTCATTATCTGCCCCGTGAAAAGCCGGGACATCTTTAAGTAAGTTTAAATCAAAACCATTTTTCTTCTTTGACATCTTTCATTCTTGCTTCATTATATAGTTATTTCAGAATTTCTACAAATTCTGCATAGTATATATCCATTCTTTTTCTAAATCACCCTTATTATCGTTCTACTGCTTTGCAAATATATTTTCAACTAATTGGACTTTGGACCTGAGAGACTGGGACACTGGGCTACTGGATCACTGGGCTACTTACTACCGTTGTACTGTTGAAATGCCCTCTCAGAATTCTCAATTTAGGTAAAAAGGAAAGACACGGTACCCTATCGGCACCCTATTCTCCGATTCGCGCTCATTGTTAAAACAAAATGCACTGGATCAGCTTTTATCCTCATTTTCGTTCTCATTTGGATCAGCTCCACTATCATCTATATTATCTAAATCATTTACATCTTCCAATGGTTCTTTTTCAGTAATACTCTCTGATTCATCCTGAGGTAGTTCAGATTCTTCTTTTTGTTCAGCTGTCTCTTCAATTACCTCTTCAGGGACTTTCTCCGCTTCAGCGCCTTCTGTTTGGTCAGCTTTCTCTTCAATTACCTCTTCAGGGACTTTCTCCGCTTCAGCGCCTTCTGTTTGGTCAGCTGTCTCTTCAAATACCACTTCAGGGGCTTTCTCCGCTTCAGCGCCTTCTGTTTGGTCAGCTGTCTCTTCAATTACCTCTTCAGGGACTTTCTCCGTTTCAGCTCCTTCTGTTTGGTCAGGAATCTTTCTAGTTTCCTTCTCTTTACTTCTTGTCGTCAAGAATTGAAATATTAAACATATGATAAATGAAACTACAAATACATAATGAATGAAATGTATCGAATACATAAGGGCCGCTGCTCCATCTTCCAGAATGGACATAAAGAGCCAATCCAAATTGAAAAGGAAATTCCCGATACTCCCGGAAGATATTGCAGAAATCGCTAATGTCAGACAAAATGATCCTACGATAGAGGTATTACATATTGTTGCAATCCTACCCCCTTTGGCACCCCAGATGGAAAGACCTATAATCCCGGCAATACTTAATAATATAAGCATGGCATTGGCAGTTGCAAGTTCCATTTCAGGATTGATATGTATCATAATAAGAGTAATACTGGTTGCTAAGAATCCTCCGGCGACCATACCAATAACTATCCGGGTTATCTTATGAAGAAGAAAGCTTAGTCCGACTCCGATTACTATGAAGATCAAAACTATAATTGTTCCTTGCTCACTATTATGAAACAAAGCAGCTCCCAGGAACATGAATACAAATCCCCAGATCAAGGCATTAGTAAGCTTGAATACTTTATGTCCAAAAAGTCCAAGCATGACACCAAGGAATAGTAAATAAATCATAATAGCCCCCTAATCTTATTTATTGTAAGTATATCACTAAATACAAATAATCCTAAATATGAATTCCATAATATCACTGTCATCATTTTTTGCTCATCAGTGAAAGAAGTGAAACCCCGTCTTCCTGTGCATGCTATCACCTTCCCCTTGCTCCACTGGGTCCACTGGGTTACTGGGCTACTGCCGAAGGCTTCTTTTGCAACAAATTCAACAACCGTCCCCAAATTCCTGATACATTTTCTCATTATACTTCTTACGATTTAAATTTGACATTATTCCATATTATCCCTGCACATGCAACCACACAAGCAACAATAAATAGTGTACACGACTGCTTTGAAAAATGTCTAAAAACACACCCAAGAGCTACTAAACTCTCTATTGAACCTATAAACATGATCAAAACCATTAAGCAAGAAGGAGATGACTCTTTCTTAATCATCTCGGCATTATAGGCTAAAACAGTCGCTGCAAGAAAAGGAATCGCAATGGAGAGATGAATAACAGCCATTTCAAGATACTCATCTAGCGAATTTACCATTACCAGTTGGATTAGTACATATGCGGAAATTGCCAGTAATCCTAAAGCAGATAAACGATTTTGCAGGTTCATCATGAAATCAAATTTCTCTTCTTTCTTTCCTTCATCAACAGTCATATCTCCTCCGTTAGAAGTCTCAAATGACACACTAAAACACATTATCATTTTTAATGTTCGCCTGATTGTTTTTAGGCGTAACTCCTTTGCCCTTTTCCGCTTGTGATTTTTTCATCTGAGCCTCCTTTAGCAACTAATGATTACTTAGCATTTTGTATGCCATCTAAGGCTTTCCATATAATATTTCGCGATTGAATATTTGATTAATCTACACTTGACTGATAGTAACAAATAAGCAACATTTGGGATATATTTTCAAATTGAATAATAAAATGAATTATTCAATGCTGCTTATTTGATGTACCTACTCATCTCAGAAAATTTCTCTAGTAGATTCTCTGCCAAAGTGGTTTTCTTAATAATATATTTTGCCCAACGACCTCTTGAATTGGATAATCTAGTACTTATTCTAAAACGTGGATTATTCTTATTGACAACATTCCCATTGAGAACCTTCTCGCTAGGTAGAAATATCAGATTCTCATCGATTTCAATTGTTTTAGGATCAAAATATGCACCTACAACAAAAAATGAGTGGTGGGGATTAAATGTTTTTTTCCTTACATCTATAATAAACGAGCCAGTTTCATGTAGCTTAAATCTGCTTTTGACCTGTAAAAATATCGGTTGATATATACCATTCTTTACGACGATTAAATCAATTCCTTCGGTATCTGTTACTGGTTTATAAACACTAAGAAGTCCTTGACCATATAATAAAATGAGATCCTTTATTCTATCTTCAACAATATCCCCTTTTGTAGAACTGGTTAATCCTGATGTGTCAATAATATTATCTGGTCGATGATCTATCAGTTCCTTTTCCTCAAATCCAGCCAGTTCAAGTCTATAAGTATTATTTTCCATTGATAGACCAACTTCATCTCCTGCTTCAACTTTGTTTCTTTTATACCATTGAGTTAAACCAAATATTCTCCTGTACTGATAATTGTAAGTTAGTTTGTTAATCTTCCCATCCATTTTACATTCTATTTTACCTTTTGTATCTGGCATGAATTCTACACCTTTTGATGGAATATATAGAAATCCCCCTTTGACCTCCACCTGTATTAATCTTCTTTTAAATATCTCTTTCATTAATACACCTCCTTGAATTACAAATGTTAATCACATAATTACTATGATATATATTACTTGATTTAAGAAATATTTTCAAATTAAACTAAGAACTCTGAGAATTTCAGCGTCATTTTGCAACTTTCGCAATTACCGGCCCCGAATTGGCTTTCTTGCCAAATGTTATTACCCATTCAATTGTCTGATGAGTATTTTTAAAACTTGAATTGCAATATTGGCTTCTTCGGAAGCAATAGTAAGTTTATCCCGAATCTCTTTTCCAGGATGTATTAGATTTCTGTAATGCCTTAAAGAGTGAGAAAAGCCTTTAACTCCAAAATCTATTAATCCTAGTTCTTCCGATACATCAATCAAATTTTCGAGAGTCCAAACTTCCAATTTTGTGCTCTTTTTCGTTTTTGCATCCCTCATTTTGGTAGAGTTCTTCATTAATAAATCCAGTAATATTGCCTCAATTATAGAGCCTGTGAGAATTAATATTCCTTTGCAACAGTTCAATGAAATCATTTTATTTAATTCTGAAATATCTCTCTGAACTATTTCTTTAATACTTTCATCTTGAATGAACTCAACCGCGACACTAATTGTATTTACGG
Organism: bacterium; assembly: GCA_023133295.1. Classification (GTDB taxonomy): domain Bacteria; phylum AUK180; class AUK180; order AUK180; family AUK180; genus JAGLWT01. The sequence goes on from JAGLWT010000037.1 coordinate 39,990, forward strand.
GAGAATTCTTATTCTGTCCCATTATTTCTTCCCATATAGTGCTTTCAGCTTCACCAGAGCGAGAGGATTTTTTCTTCTTCAGGAGATTGTCTAAATATGTCAACAGAAAATCACATACATTTTTCGTTTCATTTAGATCTTCAATCATAGATGGAATCTCATATTTCCATTGAGAATAGTCAGTAGCATGATTTCCACTTCCTGTGAAATAGTAGCTAATATTTAACAGTAATCCAAGTTCTTTTATATCTTCTTGTGATAATGAAAATAAATATCTCAACTCCTCGGACTCAATCTCAAATTTGCTTTCAATCACCCTGAATTTTCCCTTCATATAATAGAGATACAGAAGGAGGTTTTTAATATTCCTGCTCTTCAACCCTCCAATAGCAAAAATCCCAAGGAGCGTTAATTGATATTTATCATCTGGGGATTGATTGTTGTGAATAATAAATCTTGGAGCTAATTCTTTCAGTGCATTATTTACCATTTCCCTTCCATGTTCTGTTCTAAATGGTAGCCCCGTTGGCCATTCCAACATAACTATGTATCTACTCCAAATGCTAGCTACTAGCTTCAAGTATTCCGAACTTATTTTGTTAATAGTTCTAACTATGTTATATGAAATTGAGGATTGATTTCGTATAAGTTCATCACACAATTTTTCATACTCATCCTCACTAACTATAAATATGTTTGAATCATACACAATGCTTTCGACTCGTTTTTTCATTTCAGAGAACACGTATTTCAGTTCAGCCTTTTGAGAACCTGAGTTCATTCCTAAGTATACGGGAATGGAGATTTCATATTCCCGTATTAATTGGTCAGAAAAACCCTTAATTCGAGCTCGAACTTGATTCTTCTGATCTTCTGGAGTTTTTGATTTGCCAAGAGCTTCAATATCCAGTCTCAATTTATTACTAAGTAAATATTCTGTGCTGCCTAGGATTAAGTAAATAAGTGCGTCTTTGTGTTTTTTTGAAAACAATTGTTTTCTACCCGAATACGATGTATAGAGTTTGTTCACCTCATTTTCAAGAGCTTCTTTATGTTTCTGTGACACACCTTGAAATTGTTCATCACTTTCTTTAAATAGATTTGTATTCACAATATCCTCTCTCTGGATATTTTACTTGATTTGCAATAAATTTTCAAATTGAACTAAAAACCTCGTGAATTTCAGAGGCATTTTACAACAAGTTCCTGAGTTCTCCTCGGCAAACTGCCGAGAATTATTCTATTAACTTAAGCGTATTTACTCTATCCTCACAACTAGTACACAACATGCAATGGTGACTTCCAATTGAATTACATGAAAATGTCTTTTTGTAAGGAATATCCTTCGTTGTAATATTAGCAATTACTTCTTCCCTATCTTTCTCCATAAATGGTGCTATTATTTTAAATTTTCTATCTCCCTTGTTCAATAATTTCTCAATAGCGCTAACATATTCTTTCTTTGTATCGTAATATGACTCTTTTCCAATAACCCCAATGGCTATTTCATATATATCTTTTCTATAACCATAGTTAGAGGCTAAAGTTAGCAATAAGAGGTTTCTATTTGGAAAGCATTCTTTCTGGTACCATTCACTTCTAATATAATCTTTCTCAGGAAACTCTCCTATTAGAGTACCACTACCTATAGTTCCCATATTTTTAATATTTAATTCGTATAACCGGTCTTTGAATTTTTTATCTAGAATATTATGTATAGCTTTCTGTTCTCCCTCATATGATTTTTGTCCATAGTTTATGAAAAGGTGGTATATATCATAATTTTTCTTTAATAACCAATAATGCAGTATCGTAGAATCAATACCCCCAGAATATAGAAGGATAGCTTTTTTATTGATCACCAATTTCCTTTACTAACTCTTCTAAGGAATTTACTATTGAATCACAACCATGCTCTATCATATTGTTAAGTTTTACACTATTTGTCTTCAAACCAATAACTGATATACCTTTGGATTTTGCATACCCTATTTCAAAAAACGTACCAGGATCATAGACATCCACAACAGCAACAACACAATCTGCACAGCATATTTTTTCTATGTCTTGTTTTACAATAGCTTCTTTTTCAGTTTTATCCATCCCTTCATTGATAGGGCCAATGTCTCTTACTGGAGAAATTACTTTATAACCAGAAGCTTCTAGAACATTACATACTTTTGTTATCCAATCATACTCAGATTCAGAAAAAAACGGGCCAGCTAAATAAATAGTTTTCTCTATATGTAGATATTTTTTTCTTTCTTCCATCTCTTTTATTACTTTGTCTTCAGAAATAATATTTTCAATATTTTTTTGCTCGATAAAATTAGCGGCTACACAGGAAGCGATTTCCGCACTCTTAAAAACATTAATTCCCTTACAATAATTTGCAACTAAAGCTCCGTCATAAACATCCCCTGAGCCTAATGTGCAAAACACTTGAGATTCGTATGAGCTTATCTTTTCCTCTTTCGTTGTATCGCATACTATACTACCTTTAATGCCTTGTTTAAGAATAATTATTTCAACATTTTTTTCTTTCAAAATTCTAAATGCCCGTTCGGTTTCTACTTGTTCAGTAAGAAGATATAATTCCTCTTCATTAATAAGGAGTATTTTTATTTTATAATCCGTTATTATTTTTTTTGCCTGTGCAATTGAAAATTCATTCGGTTTTGGATCTAAAATTACTGGAATATTATTTTTATTTGCTTGTTTTATTGTTTTATTTGGAAAAGAATGGTCGATTGGGAAAATTACAAGTGCATCATATTTTTTGTTAAGCTTAGGTTCATAATCTATACCAATCCTACTAGTATTTGTTGGAATGCTATCTTTTTTTCCATATTTACTATATCCGGTTACTAAATAATTTGGTAATAAGTATTTTTCGTCCATTTTTGCTTTGCTAAAATCTATTCCCATTCCACGCCATACCGACAAACTATATTCATCTACCTTTGGGGCATATACAGTAAAAAAATCTACTTTAGCACCTTGTTTCGCTGCACTAATTGCAGAATATAACCCTGCTCCCCCCATTCTCCAAACAATTTTGTTATCATCAATTAACCAATCGGTTGCTATTTCTCCATATATTGCAAGTTCTATTTTCTCACTTTGCATAACTTATAAATCCATTTCTACCCAATTCCCAAATTAGAAAATCCAGCTTACCAAGACTAATTTTAATATCATCACATATTCTTTTTAATTCGTTTTCAATCTCGATGTATATTTTCTTTGTTATGGTTTTGGGTATATCAAATCCGTTATGCTTTAAGAATCGTAAAATATGAACATCTAAAACAGCTATCCTATCTGAAATATTAGTATTTCTTATGTACCAACTTGCCGATTTCATCCCAAATCCCGGACATTCACATAACCACTCTCTTAAGTCATCAATATTTTTTGCAAACACAACCTCCTCAATCTCCCAATCACATTCATCAAATAACCAATATCCTGCATTTGTAATTGTTCTTGGCTTAGTATTAAGGAAGCGATATTTTCGTAATTCATTGTTAATTGTTTTAGGTTCAAACTGTTTTTTTGAAAGTTCCCTTTCAATTAAGGCAAGAGTATCATTTAAAGAACTTGGAGATTTAAATAAATCCTTTTTTAAAATCCTTTTCTTGTTCAAAACTTTAAGTGCAGATTGATTCAGTTCAAAACTTATACCATAACCACCTAATATCACAAAAAAGAATTCTTTTATTAATACATCATTTGAAATCTTGCCAATAGAGTTGTTTACGCACATGCTTTCCGCATATTTACCATAACTATCCCATATTTTAAGAACTGCTTCTTTAGTCTTGTTCAATATTAGATTTAATGAATACCTTTTACTTCAACTTGTATTGTAGGATTATTTGCTGATCCTTGTATAGAGGTGATTTTGCCTTCATATTGCCAGCCTTTTTTAATACATTCTAAAATAACACCTTTGCTTGGAGGGACTAATCCAATCTTAAAACTATCTTCCTTTTTTAAAACACTTAATTGTGAAACTCCGCCTTCTTCACTTAATACTATTAGAACTTCATCATCAATGTGACATTTTTCCCATACTTCTTGCTCATTATTTTCAATTACAACATCAAATATCTGTGTTCTTGCACATTTATCATCGTTGTCTCCAGACTGGCCGGCGCCTTGAGAACCGCCTGCTCCTGCGCTTCCATTATTATCACTTTTGTTTCTATAACCACCTGAACCATAACCGGATCCTGATCCTCCGCCCATAAGTCCTCCTTATCAATTATTCAACTATGTTTATTATAACACAAAAATAAGATTATTTCTATTTTTTTTTACCTACATATCATTTCAAAACAAAAATTAATCTTAACAGTTCGCTACGCTCACAGCTACGCCGTTCACTCCGCTATTATATTCCCTTTCGAACCCCACAAAATACCTACCCGCAACCATTCATCCACAAAGCGGCTTCCCCCTACTCTCCTACCCAAAAGAATCCATCACGCATTAACGTGATACGTGAATCCTTGTCCCTGGGTCAATGGGTTACAGGGACACTTACTATCGTTGTCCTGTGGAAATGCCTTCTCAGGGTTCTCAGTTTAGGCAATAAGTAAAACCACGGTACCCTATGTTTCTAGGAATATATTAACTATCCGTGTCAATCGCTAGTCTTTATTTTTTTTAAGAATCCTTTTCAAGAAACCAAGCTGTTCTTTGCAATTCCTTCCCAAAACGAAATTTACTATTATGATCCACGAACTAGTTACGACAACAAAGAATGGCCAAAAATTACATACTTTTTGTATAATATTCTCTCCTCCGGCAAATAAATATGAAAGAAAAACCAGTACAATGTATAACAAAACTAATATAGTTATCCACATTATAAACTTTTCCTTACAATCCCTCTTCTTTTCTTTTTCCCTTTCACTTTTATCAATCTCCCTATCTTCTTCAATGCCGAAGAGCTTATTTTTTAATTTTTCTATTTGCTCATTCAAGGCTTTATTAGTGCTTGTCGTTTCTTTCAAGGTTTCATCCTTTTGGTCTATTTGATCAATATAATTCTTGTTCTCTTCCTCTACTGATTGAACTTTTTCTTCAAGTATATATTTTTTCTCAGACAATTCTAGAACTTGTTCCTCCAACTCCTCTTCTCGTTTAGCTTCTAATTTTGCAAAAACATTTCTTAGCTTAGAAATATTGTCTGGGTTATGAATATCATATCCATGATTGAACTTAATATCATCAAGAAAATCTTCTATTTGTTCTTCTGACAATTTATCCGCATTTACTCCTATTTTTTCAAATATTTTGAAGTCCTCCAGCTCAAATATTTTTTCATTTGGCAAAAATCTTTTCCGGATCATATCAGAAAATATCTCTTCAACTTCTCCCTTCTTACTCTTCTTCATATACGGAGAAAACCATTGTAGCAAAGTGTCCAGAGATAAGGCAATAGACTTAACATCCTTAGCACTATATAGAATTCCTGGAAGCGAGTGATCAAGTGTTAATACCCATGTTTTTTCTTTGCCTGTTTCTCTTACCTTATCAACCCATTTCAGCATAAGAGAATCATGCAATGCACTTGTACTACTTTTCTCCCTAATACTTAAAACACTATACTTCTTTTGAAGCACCTCAGCTAATCTTGTAATATCTTTAGCTATTTTATTATCATTAAACCAGCTATTGTTTATTTTATTATCATAATCTATTAAGCTAGCAACATCCAAATATCTCTCGCAAAACTTTTTAATATTTCCACTATTCTTTCTTTTCCAATCTAAATACTCCAAGTAAATCTCATCATCAATTTTATGGGACATGTCAGCAATTGTTTTTTGCATGTCAGAGCTCATGTCTGAGTAGATATTTTGAAACTGTTGCATTTTGCCATCTAAGAGCCGTTGTAATTCTTTAATAGATATTTCCAAAACAGTAAATTTCACATTGAGGGATTTAACTGAGTCAGTGAAAAATTCAAAACTTAAATGATTACGAGAATGCATAAATATTTGATTATAAATAATATTTGTATCTAAAATGAACTCTGCGTCTTTAAAAATATCAACATTTAACGCATGTCCATTTGGATCTAAACCCAAAACCTTAGTAATATAGTAGTTTTGCGTAACTGTCCACTTTATATAATCATATTCCGGATCTGTCACCGAAATAAATGTTGACAAACCTTTCTTAAGAATTTTCTCATTCAAATGGTTATATTTAGCGATAACATTATTAACACAAGTCTTATAATGATGGCTAGTAACAAAGTCTTTTTTCCCATCTTTTCCAGTAATGGATGCTACGTATTCTCCAGCAATTCTTGAGAAAAAATGTCCAAGAAAATCAAAAAAAGCGTCCTTATACTTTCCTGGGTGGGATGCTAAATCAAACAGTTTATTTATGATTTTCTCATATTTATAATTATGTTCTTTGTTGGTTCTGTCAATTTCATCATACCCCTTTCTTAATAGTTTAATGTTTTTACGATCAACACTTTCGATGTATCCACAATTGATTAATGATTGAAACAATCTTTTCACTTCCTTTATTGTTAGATGTACCTGGAAATATTCTCTGACTTTTTTTTGTATTTCGTTGATTGTGAATTCTCTTTCTAAAGAAGTTTTTTCGAAATAGATTGCCTGCATTATGAACCTTTCTAAAGCATAGTCTTTCAAAGCAATAGTGGTAGGCGATAATTTAACTAAATGTGCCAACAATATTTCTCTTTTCAAATTCGAATCCGAATTCACTTGCTCCTCCTAATACATATTTTGTCTATTGTGAAAGTCAACATAGTTTCACTGCTATCAATATTTTCATATTAAGTTTCTAGCTTTTTCGTGATTTCTCTGATGCTTTCAAGAGCCGATTCGAGGGAAACGGCGATTTCGGCAGCTAAGATATCTGGATCGGGAAGATTATCAAGATCCATTAAACTTTTATCTTTGAGCCAGAAAATGTCAAGGGATGTTTTATCTCGTTCCATGATCTCATCATAAGTGAATTTTTTAAAGCGCTCTGTTTCCTTTCTATCGTGCCTATTTACGGGATTGTAACAGTCAATAAAATCCTGCAAGTCAGCAAGTCGCATCGGGCTCTTTTTAAGAGTAAAATGGATATTAGTCCTAAAATCATAAATCCATACTTCTTTAGTCCATGGCTTTTTACTCGCGGGATGATTATCAAAGAAGATCACATTTGCTTTAACTCCCTGTTTGTAGAATATTCCTGTCGGAAGTCGAAGTATTGTATGAAGGTCAGTAGTTTCCAGAAGTTTCTTCCTTACTATCTCTGCAGCTTTGCCCTCAAATAAAACATTATCGGGAACAACAACAGCAGCTTTGCCATCTGTTTTCAAAATTGCCCTTATATGCTGAACAAAATTCAGCTGCTTATTGGATGTAGTAGTCCAGAAATCTTGCCGATTATACACGAGATCTTCCTTTTCCTGTTTACCTTCTTCGTTGGTAAACGTCATACTGCTTTTCTTTCCAAATGGCGGGTTGGTCAGCACATAGTCGAAGCGGTCTCCAGGGTCAGCAATAAGTGAATCGTTCCTTGTAACAGGAGGATCAGCATCCATACTACCTATATTATGCAGAAATAGATTCATCAAACATAGGCGATAGGTGTTTGCCACAAGCTCACAACCTCTAAAAGTACTGAGTTTCAGAAATTTTTTCTGTTCCTGATCAAGACTATAGTTATCAGTATTAGATAGGTATTCATATGCAGCTAAAAAGAACCCACCTGTCCCGCAAGCTGGGTCTGATATAGTTTTATTGGGCTCGGGCTTTACACACTCTACCATGGCTTTTATTAATGCTCTGGGAGTGAAGTACTGCCCGGCTCCACTTTTTACATCTTCAGCATTCTTCTCAAGCAATCCTTCATAAATAGTTCCTTTTACATCAGTACCCATCATAGCCCAGTTTTCAGAATCTATCATCTTGACTATTCGAAACAATTTAGCAGGGTCTTGAATCTGATTCTGAGCCTTTACAAATATCTGACCTATCAATCCCTTCTCCTTTCCAAGAGTTTGAAGCAATTTCACATAATGTGTTTCCAGTTCTGCGCCTTTTCTATCGGTAAGGGACTCCCAGTTATAGTCTTCTGGTATATTGAGTTTCCTGTTATATGGAGGCTTTGAATATTCATTCGCCATTTTCAAAAAGATGAGATATGTCAATTGTTCCAGATAATCTCCGTAACCCACTCCATCATCACGAAGGGTTGTGCTGAAGCTCCACACTTTCGATATTATCGTTTCTGTATTCATTTTTTCCTCTTTTTACTACTTACAGCAAGTTTTTCTTTCTTAATCCTCTCAAGAAGTTTTTCTGCTGATTCATCATTCGGATCTTGTGGAACGAGCTTTCCTTCAAATGCCTGTTTTAAAATACTCTGCCGAAGATATTCAATCTTTTTCAAACTCTGCCTGACTGTTTCTTCCAGTTTATCGCACACCGAAAGACGAGATTCTATTTCTCCAATAATTAGTATCTGTTTATTAATACTTTTCGGAATATAAATATACAGATTTTTAATAATTCTTAAGTTGAGGTTGGGCTGCACCCCACCTGATGCTTTCTGACGCATTTGTTCATATTCTTTCTTCAAATAGTACTTTAAATACTCTTTAACTACTTTCGATGCCTTTTGAAAAGTAATTACAGCACATGCCTGATTCGTAGCTGCATCTATTCCTAATTCAGAAGTTTTTCCTCTGGTTTTTCCTTCGCCATATAAGGCAATAAGCAAACTACCTTTAACAAATATTTTACAATTTGTTTCTTTTATGGCAGCGGTTGTAATTTTTTCTTTAGATGTCATTACTAATTCATCATTAACACAGGAACTAGTAACCCAAGGGATAGTCCCGTTCTCATAGTATTTCCTAACTCCCCTCTTAGGAGTAGAGCCCGTCCCTACATCTGCAAAATCCTTGATTTGGCAAGTAAACATTTCCCTTTCACTAATTGTTATTAATTTCCCCTCAAAAGCAGCCTTAAGAACTGATGAGCGATAGATTACTAACTGTTCTTGAGTTTTCTTTAAAACTCCAACGGCCTTATCTAAAGATGAAAACAATTCTTCAATTTTTTCTACAATTCGTGTTTGTTCATTAAATGGGCATAATGGAAAAGGGAAATTTCTCGTTTCAGCTAAAGGTAGTGTTTTCCTTCCTGTACCATTTGCTTTATTGTAAGAAAGTAAAAATATGTCTAAAGTATTCATATAGCTTTCCAGATACTTCGAATTGATATATTTTCTAATAGGTTTCAGCAGTCCTAATCCTACAAAAATTGATACTTCTTCTTCAAAATCTATTCTTTTTGCAAACCCCAATGTGCCAATTCGTGGAAATAATATATCATCAATTTCTGGATTACATCTTCTGATAAGTTTTTTATGCTCTTCAATTGATATATACTTCTCATATACTTTCCAATTTATTCGGGCAAAGGGTCTAATATTTTTTATTGAAATAAACCGAATTCCATTCTCTTTATAATTGGGTGTTTTATGTGTACCATCTGTTATTTTAGAGCACACTTCATTTAATTTAACCTCTACCCATTCTTTTGGAATTGATAAACTCATTCTATGCTACCAGCACCTCATTCAATTCTTCAATAAGATATCCGTAGTTCTGTCCAAATACTTGGAAGAATTTCCCTAATCCACCTAAAGCATCAAATGGAGTATAATCAAAATTTTCCGGGGTAATTCTCATTGAAGTTATCACATGGTCTTTAATCATTCTCAGCCATTCCATCTGTTCCTCTGTAAATTGGACATTTCCTGCATTTTTCTTAAATACCCACTCCTTGAAATTCCTATTGACAACATCTGAAAATGGAGTTATTTTATTATCTCTATTTAACTCGTACTTGATAAGTGATACGATATCCGTAAGCATGCGTTTCGTGCCAATTCCCTTCACCTTCTTATTATCTAATTGATAGTACGCACTCCATAACTTCTCAACTGTTAGCGAATAGGGGGTCGAATTCAATACTTCATACAGTTCTTTTATCATCTTGAAAGTGATCTCTCTTAGCCTTCGAGGCTGAGTGTAAAATATTTTCAGAACTGCAATCTCATCTTTATTTTGACTCAGGAATTCCTTGAATGTCTTCACTGTTTCCTCTGCCTGATCCTGGGACTGAGTATCCCAACCTGCATTAATAACTGTATCGATATTTACGGTATCAATTATTTGTTCATGATTTCTTCTTACATTTTCTATGTAATCTCTTAAATCCGGTTTATCAAATATCTTACAGGCAGTGTCTTGTATTTCTTTTTTGGTTGTTTCTATTTGTTCGTCACTAATTTTTTCTGTTCCATATTTCTCTTTGGTCTTTTCACTAATAAAATCCAGGTCATTAGAGTTGAGCAAGTCTTTTACAATTTGTGAAATAGATTTACCGGAAGACAGAGAAACAAACTTCTCCTTTTCATTTGGCGATACTGCCCTATCTATTCGGGTAAGACGACTTGCAGTAGATATTAGTACATCTTCATCCCTGTTGCCCATAGCAATATTCATCATTAGATCCTTTAGGGAAATAGTTGGCTTTCGTTCAAGTGATCTACTATCTGTTTTTAGTGACTTACTCACTCCTACTGCGTCTACTATTACGAAATGTGTTTTATTACCAGTCGCAGATGGAGAAACCTGCTTTAGATCTTCTTTTGAAAGCGTCCTTGTTCCTCGACCTTTCATTTGCTCAAAATAGTTTTTTGATCTGACATCACGCATAAAAAACACACATTCAATCGGTTTAACATCTGTTCCGGTAGCAATCATATCAACAGTCACCGCGATTCTGGGATTATAGTCATTCCTAAAAGATGAAAGAATTGATTTTGGATCTTCTTCTGATTTATAGGTTACCTTTTTACAGAAATCATTGCCTTGAGCAAATTCTTCTCTTACAATCTGAATAATGTCATCAGCATGACTATCGGATTTAGCAAATATAAGGGTTTTGGGAACTTCTTTTCTATTAGGGAATATTTCCGTTAGAAGTTTTTCTTTGAATGCTTTTATAATATTTCTGATCTGACTTGGATTTACTACATCTTTATCAAGTTGAGTCGGTGAATATTCAATTTCTTCATCAAGCTGTTCCCAACGCTGCTCCCTTGTCAGTTTATCTCTAACATCAATAAATTCCTTTGCCTCGATAACAGAACCTTGCTTGGTAATTTCTGTTTCAATAACATAGGTATCAAATCCCACATTAACACCATCTGCTACCGCTTGTTCGTGCGAATATTCACTTACAATATTTTCGTGGAAAAATGCAAATGTTCTTGTATCAGGCGTTGCAGTAAGTCCGATAAGAAAAGCATCAAAGTATTCTATTACTTGTCTCCATAAATTATAAATCGAGCGATGACATTCATCTATCACGATAAAATCGAAAAATTCCGGAGGATATTTTTCATTATATACTACTTCTTTAAACTTCCCGACTACTTTCTGCTCATTTAGAGATGTCTCCTCAAGGCTTTCATCAAGGTCTTCACCTTTCAGTATTGAAAACATCCGCTGAATCGTACTTATGCAAACCTGACTATCTTCCGAAATATAACTAGAAGAAAGTCTCTGAACATTATACAACTCAGGGAAATTTCTCGGATCGTCTTTAGGTGAATATCCTATAAACTCCTGCTCTGCTTGCTCTCCCAGATTTTTTGTATCAACAAGAAACAGTACCCGCTTCGCCTTAGCAAATTTCAGTAATCTATAAACAGAAGTAATAGATGTAAAGGTCTTTCCGCTACCTGTGGCCATCTGCACTAATGCTCTTGGACGAGATTCCTTGAAAGATTTTTCAAGTTTAGTAATCGCGTTAATCTGACATTCTCTGAGCCCTTCGTTGTCAAGTTCTGGTATTTGAGTAAGCAAGTTTCTTAATGTATCTTCTTGTTTTAGCCAATTTTTTAAAGTCGAGGGCTTCTGAAAAGAAAAGATCAATCTTGATCGAGATATATTATCATTAAAATCCGTGAAGCGTGTTAATACTCCTGTGCTTTCATACCTGAATCGCAAAGGGTTTTTGTCAATACACCATTTGAGCTTACTTTCTGCATATTTAGAAGTCTGCCCTTCAACAACGGTCAGATGGACACCTTCTTCCTTTCTCTTTGCTTCAATGACACCGACAGGAGTTTTATCCACAAATAGAATATAGTCAGCCGGACCGGAATCGGTCGGGAACTCTCTAACAGCAACACCTAAACCGGCAGATAGATTTACTGAATCTCTGTCCTGAATCAGCCAACCTGTTTCTTCAAGCATCTTATCAATAATTAGGCGAGCTTTATCTTCTGGACGTATCATGCCTCTTCCACGAGTCGATTAATTTTGATCTGTGCTTGCGCTTTTTAGACATCTTTTCCCACCATGTGAAATTATACATCTTTTTGTATTTGCTTTCAAGAAATAATAATTGTATTAAGGGGACGGTGTTTCACTTCTTTCACTTTCAAAAAGAAGGAGTTTTAAAAAAGGCGTAGCGGAGTCCAATTGTTATCTGCTGATTTTTCCAGACCCAACTGTCAAATTTCAAAATATTTGAAACTCCATAATAATAGTTTCCCTCAATTTGGAATCGGTCCGTCAGGTCAAATATCAATCCTATTCTGACACCGAAATCAAAACAGTCAATATTCAGTTTATCAAATGTATTATCCCACCAGAGTATGTCGTCTTTATAGCCCAAATATAGGGTGGTTGAAAGTGTTGAATATAAACAGCACGAATTCACATGTAATTTAACTAATGTTCGAATTTCTTTCTGCGAGCCACCTCTAATGCGACATGGGGACGGTCGTTGAATAAGATTGTTCGCAAGTTCACAGGTTCCAGGTTCGCAAGTTGAGAAGGAGGGGACACTATTCGCAGAGTCCTTATTCCAGTCCTTCTGGAATTTTCCTTTCTCCTCTTTCTCGTATCTCCTCTCTCCTTCGCCTGATATTTTGTCAACCAAAATAGGGACGGAGGTATATTTTGTTGCATTTTGAGTTTATTTTTAGTATATAGAACAATTACACCATCATTCCCAAGAAGATTTCTTAGTGTTCCACTTCACCCCGATAGTTGATTTCGTTTTAATCGAATTAATGAGAGGTTCAAGAAAAAGGACGATTTCCTGCATGACTTCCCTAAAAGTGATATCCCCGGCATTAATATGTGATTTTCTCAAAAACGCTCGCCACATCTCCTCCCTTTTCTTATCTGCAGAGAATTCCTCCTTGAATATCGGATGGTTTTCAGGTATTGCTGTTTGCCTATTCCCAAAAGTTGCTTTAATTGCCTTTTTAAGAATGCCGCTTGATAGAGCGCGGTTTTTGGAAATATAATAAACATCATAGAAATCCTTCATCCGGCTATTCGCAATAGATAATCTTACCATTGCTTCGAATTTTTCGGAAATAACACTTTCCACAGAATACCCGCTCACCTGAAAAGCCCCTTCAAGCAGGACCGGGAATTCTGTTTTTACCGTGCGAGGTATAACCACATCTCCGAATCCGATATCGACCTGCAATCTTTTGCGTGCATTTTCCAAATGCGCATCGATCTTTATACGAATTCATAGGTGTTCTGATTCATAAATACGATGACAATGGAATGCTTAGATTTGAGGTAATTCCAACGAACAATGAGTGCAGCGTACCCTTTGTGGTCCGCAAGCGAAGAGAGAGGAAGAAATTGACCAAAGATGAGATTCCCTTCGGGCTGAAGCTCTTTTTCTGTCTTCTGCGTTGCTCGTCTCTTACATACCGCTGCGGGTATGCAGCGCTCCTCGCGTCTTGAATACGTAGCAAAATAGCGTCAGCCATTGTTACAGTCTTTATGAATCAGATCACTAGATACTCCGCATCAGACATTAAATTCTCTACTGTAATAGAGGAAGAAATAAACTCAACTCCATCATTCACATGATAGTCAGCTATTTGCTGAAATATTTCTTTGATCCTACCGAGATCATTGGGTATTTTCTTTGCCAGAAAATCGATATCTTTAGTCGAACGGCTCCTTGGCATATTTAGACATATCAGGAAAAGACCTCCTTTCAGTATGAAATTATCAGAGTACTCCGAGTTGAAAATACGATAAAGAAGCCTTTCCTGAAAATAGCGCAAGAGAAGTGTGTCAAAGTCCACTGATAACGACAATGCGGTATTCATAAGTTTTGCTCTGACCGACGCCGCTTTATTCTTGATTTCTCTTTCCATATATTATTCCCTCGTTCAAACTATTATTTCAAGCCACTTTCTGAGGAGAGATCCAATCCTACATATCTCAGCACATCTCATAAGCTCTTCCAGATCTCTATCCCTCGTTTTCAGATACGCAGTCAGCCCTTCTTTTGCCATATCGAGTCCCAGCTTATTCCGGTATCGGATACAGTCGCAAACTGTTTTCTCAGGAGAGTAAATACGGATCTTTTGCTTATTTATTAGAACCACATCAATACATTCTTCGAACTGATGCAGGGAGAATAGATAAAACTCGACAGGTGGGTATTTGATCATCGGTTTCCAAGACTCGCGATAGATCGCAACCGAGATCACTTCAGGAGTGTAAGTAGTCAGGTCATAATATGAGAGCGCAGAAAGAAGGCAAATAACACCTTCAGGCACCGCACGGGCGATATCTATAAAACTGCGATTAGATACAGCGGGAGAATCAGAAAGCCTGTAAAGGCCATTTTTAACCTTAATTATAATTCCATCATCCAGCATTGAACGGATTTCCCTCTGATGCATTCCTTGAGCAAGTATATCATTTGTTATAGCATAACCATTATTAGCTTTAAACAGTTTTATTATCTTTTTTCTCTTCTTATCCATTTCCTTCACCCTTTGGTTTTTATCCTCGGCACATTATAACATATGATGAGGAATTAATCCACTCCTTTCTCAAAGAAGAGCTTGATTTGAAAAACGAGCATAAATCAAGTAAAATGATATGAGAGGCCGGTTTCGAGTGAAACCGGAGATAGATTTTGATTTGCCGGCAAAATGTATTATGGGGACGGTGTTTCACTCCTTTCACTTTTAAAAGGAAGGAGATGTAAAAAAGGTGTAGCGGAGTCCAATTGTTATCTGCTGATTTTTCCAGACCCAACTGTCAAATTTCAAAATATTTGAAACTCCATAATAATAGTTTCCCTCAATTTGGAATCGGTCCGTCAGGGCAAATATCAATCCTATTCTGACACCGAAATCAAACCAGTCAATATTCAGTTTATCAGATTTATTATCCCACAAGACTTCATCTCCTGTATATAATAGATCCCTTGTGCCACTAAATAATGCAAACGATGTCTGAAATCCTATATTTATCATAAGCCTTTTGAATTTTATGCCATAATATATTGGTAATCCGATGTATGAAATATGTCTCCACACCTCTGATGTATATATTATACCTGAGGGATCTCCGTTAGCTAAGGTCCCCTCAAATTCTGTCAGCTCAAGGCCTTCGATCTGTAGGAAAAGCAATTCCGCTCCAAAAACTGATCTGTCATTAATTTTTACACTATAATAGATGCCTGCATTACCCGATAATGTAAATTTGTCATCAGGGAAAGAACTGGAAATTTTACTCATACCGGGATTGATTTTTACTCCGAAACTATGCTGCACAAAAGCTACAGGATAGGTGTTAAGAAGAACCATTAAGGTCAGTATGATTGCCAGTTGTTTCAATCTCATTTTAGATTCATTAATTCTTATCCGTGCTTTGGCTTCTTTAGACATCTAATCCTCGACCTTTTTCACAAATATCGTAGATAGGCGGAGGGCGCCTATGACAAGAGGGATCGAGGCCAGCCAGGTTGATACAAAGAGATGGTATTCAGGATTGAAATTAGTACTGCCCAAGAGAACAAATATCGCAGCTGCGATAATAAGAAGACCCAAACACATCAGCAGCACCCAGAAGATCTTTGAAAATATATTTCTCTCATCCCGATTGGTCTTTACTAAACCTATGCATACTGCAATAAATACAAAGGTTAATATTACATTATCAGAACCCTCGGGAATGACACCCAACTTATTAAGGATCACAATGATAGAAAACGGAACAATAGTATAGGCTAATACAATAGCGATCCACATCTTTGATTTCCAGACCCACTTGACTTTTTCTTTAACCATAGCTTACTCCTGAATAGTCGTGGGAAGAGGTTACGCTTCGCAGTGGGCCCAGTGACCCAGTGGACCCAGTGGAACAGGGGGGAAGGGACAAGTGCAAGTGAATAGTGTATAGTGATGAGTGAAGAGATAAAGAAGAGGGTAGTTGAGAAAAGATACCGTGTAAACTCATCTCTAATTTCGCTTCTTTAATCATCTTTTCCAGCATGCGTTAGTATACAGTATTCAGGTGCGATTTGCAAAGCAAACACCTGAATATAGAGGTTGGAGGCTGGAGGCCTATAGAGAAGTGAACAGTGAACAATGAATAGTGAACAATTACATATAGAGGTTGGAGGCTGGAGGTTAGAGGTTGGTGCAGAAGGGAAGAGTGAAGAGTGAAGAATGAAGAGTGAAGAATGAAGAATGAAGAAGTGAATAGTGAAGAGTGAACAATTACATATAGAGGTTGGAGGCTGGAGGTTGGAGGTTGGTGCAGAAGGGAAGAGTGAAGAGTGAAGAGTGAAGAATGAAGAGTGAAGAATGAAGAATGATGCTTCGCAGAGTTTGGAGGCTGGAGGTTGGAGGTTGGTGCAGAAGGGAATAATACGGACTGCTGCGCAGAGCCTATAGAGAAATGGAGAATGAAGAATGAATAATGGGTGAAGGTAGAGAAAGTAAATGGGGGATGGATCCTTCACATCCGTTCAGAGCCTGCCCTGAGCGTATCGAAGGGATGACACGCATGGAAAAGCAAACACACAGATTCGCCTATATCGGTGAGTCATCTTCTAAATGCGGTAAAAGTGGGCAACCTCTTGATTTTATGCTGATTTAATGATAAAGTTTAGTACAAAACCTCGGCATATATTCACAGTTGCCGAGAGTTTGTTGGAGTACAAATGAGCAGAAAGGAAGATAAGGTTCTGAAAATAGTTGAAAAAGAAGGGATGATCACACCCAAGGAAATTGAAAAGAGAAATATTTCCCGGCAATACATTTATCAACTATATAGGAAAGGAAAACTGGAGAAAGTAAGTAGAGGGCTTTATAAACTTGCTAATAGCCTGTTTTCTCAGAATGAGATGCTTATAGCGGTAGCAAATAGCATCCCCGCTGCTACTATATGTCTTCTAACTGCTCTTAGATTTCATGATATGACCGTTCAGAATTCATATAGAATATGGATATCCATTCACCACAAGAGTCATTCTCCCAGGGCTAGTATTCCCCTAAAGATCATTAGGATGACAGGAAAATCACTGACAGAAGGACGCGAAGAATATGTTATTGATAATACCAAGATATTTGTATATAATCCCGCTAAAACCGTTGCTGATTGTTTCAAATTTAGGAATAAGATCGGGATCGACGTAGCTCTTGAAGCCCTCCGAGAATTTATTGATCAGAAGAAGGGAACAATAGACGAGCTATGGAGATATGCGAAAATAGATCGTGTTCAGAATATTATTAGACCATACCTTGAGGTGCAGCTTTGAAGGATATGGATCTTATTCAATCTATTAAGCAACGCCTTCTGAATCTAGCAAGGAGCAACGGCGAAGATTATAACCATGTATTGGTTCTTTATGGTATAGAGCGCTTTTTATATAGATTAAGCCTATCAAAATATGCCAATCTCTTCATTTTGAAAGGTGCGTTACTACTGTATTGTTTAAAAGGAAACACACATCGAATGACTTCCGATATAGACCTATTATGCTCAAGGAAATTCAATTCTGAGGAATTGGAAAGTATTATCAAAGAAATTTGTAATGTTAATGGCCAGAGTGACGGATTAGTTTTTCAAACGGAAACTTTAAAAATCTCAGCAATAAAGAAAGAGGATGATTATGGTGGAATTCGAGTAAAATTAAAGGCCAAATTGGGTAATTCCATTATATCGACACAATTGGATATTGGTTTTGGAGATTATGTATTCCCCAAACCTCATGAGTGCAAATACCCAACACTGCTTAATCTTTCTGCTCCGCAAATAATTGCCTATTCTCTTGAAACAAGCATAGCTGAAAAATTTCACGCAATGGTAAAAAATGGAATGTTTAACAGCAGATTGAAAGACTTCTATGATATCTGGATAATGAGTAGTAATTATGATTTTCAAGGAAATCTATTACAAACCGCAATTGCGGGGACTTTTAAAAGGAGAAGGACTCAACTTCCATCTAATACCCCGGTCGCTCTGAGTGATGAATTCGCCCAAGACCAGAATAAAAATAAGCAGTGGAAAGGATTTTGTAATAGGATCGGCGTGGAGAAGAATTTGTTACTTGAAGACATTATTGGAGAAATTAGTATATTTTTAATGCCTATTATTAAAGCTATCAAAGATAATTGTGATATCAATAAGAAATGGTCCCACGATAAGAATAAGTGGATAGAAGAATGAAGAATGAATAGTGAAGAATGAATAGTGGCTAAATATAATTGACAATGGACAATTGACAGTTGACAATTAAGGAATAGAAAACAGAGAGGATGGATTCCCGATCCCCGATGTAATCGGGGTTCCCAAGGTCACAAGCCCAATAACGGGAATGACTAATGCGATGGATCCTTCGCCGAAAAGCTCAGGATGACAGGGAATCCGGAGGAATCCTCTTTCTCATGTCTCTTCTTTTTCTCATCTCCTCTTTCTCCTGTCTCTTCTCCTTCTCATCCCCTCTTTCTTCTTGTCCCCTCTTTCTCATTCCCCGCGATTGGCAACCAGACATGGGGACGGTGGTTGAAAGTGTTGAATAAAAGCAGCGTGTTTTTGCAAGTAATTCATGTATTGTTCGATTTTCTTTCTGCGAGCTGCCTCTAATGCGACATGGGGACGGTCGTTGAATAAGATTGTTCAAAGGTTCAAAAGTTCAAGGTTCAAAGTGGTGAAATAGGTGATCGGTAAAACGGGAAAGCACAAGAGGTAAATACCAGATGGATTCTTCGGTCGCTATCGCTCTTTCAGAATGACAAACAGCTAAACAAGTGGACCCAGTGGGACACGATTTGCAGAGTCCTTATTCCAGTCCTTCTGGAATTTTCCTTTCTCCCATTCCCCGCGATTGGCAACCAGATATGGGGACGGTGGTTGACATTGTTGACATGATTCACCACTCGACAGCCGTAAGTATTGCTATAATAGACTGTAACGGCGATTCACTCATTTAGAAATATTTCAAGAAAATGGGGCCAGAAGTTAGGAATGATGCTGCGAAAAGACGCAGCGTTCAAAGTTCAAGGTTTAAAGGAGGGAAATAACGGATGGATCCTTCAATCACTAAGGCTCACTCAGGATGACACGATAGGATAGATGATAGGTTCCGAGGTGTGATATAAAGAGGTTATAGATTTCCGCTTTCGCGGGAATGACGAAATGTAATGAAGAATCGAGAAATGAAGGATGAAGAAAAGATAATGTACGAGAGAAAAGTGGTTATTTTAATCTACATTCTTGTTCAATTTTTCTATTATTTCAAAAGAACTACTATCAAATTTAGAAAATGCAAACCATTTTTTACCTAAATCCTTTAGCGATGCTCCAAAATGATAAAGATTTTCTTGGTCAATAATCAAAAACCTATCGTGTGCTTTCTTAAATTCCCTTATTTTAATTGATGGATATTGGGTATTGTACTTTTTCAAATCAAGTTCAAGTTGTTTTGTAATTTTCTTTGTGTAAATAATTACTTGTACCTTCTTCTTTCTTTTTGTTAGTAAGGTTAAAACCGAATCATCAATATAGTTATCTACTAAAATAATGGTGTTTCTTGCTGAGCGAATTAAATCAGACACAAATTTGTAGGCATCAAATATCTGTCCATCAAAAAATATTCCCTGTTTTGGAAAGTTATCCTTATTTTCTAATGCTTTGAATATACTCTCAAATTTTTTATCATATTCAAGATGCTTGTGTTCGATCCTATCCAGTTTTTGGAACATTTCTGCATTTTTGATAATAAATTTACGCATGGCTATAAATGCTTTTATTATTTGCACGCTCATTTTAACTGCGGTATCACTTTTCAAAACAGCAGAAAGCATTGCAACGCCTTGCTCTGTAAAAACATAGGGGAGCTTTCTTCTCCCTCCATGTTGCTTTGATGTCACAGTTTGTGATATCAAGTCAGAATTTATTGAAGTGCCATTTTGGAACCTCAAATGCTCGAACTCGGCTTTTGTCAATTGAAACATAAAATCTTCTGGAAACCTATCGATATTCCTTTTGACTGCTTGATTCAATACTCTTGTTTCTACGCCATACAACTCAGCTAGATCACTATCCAACATAATCTGTGAACCTCTGATAGTAAAAATTAAATTTTGTAATTCATCGGCTTTTTTAATTTGATCTTTATTCATCTAATCCCCACATGGGAAATTATACAATATTCAGGTACAATTTGCAAAGCAAACACCTGAATATAGAGGTTGGAGGTTGGTGCAGAAGGGAATAATACGGACTGCTGCACAGGGCCACAAGAGCACAAGTGACAAGTGCACAAGTGTACAAGGTACAAGGCACAGGGGACAAGGCACAAGTGCAGAAGTAAGTGTGAAGCGTAAAGTGGGAACGCACAAGAGGTAAATACAAGATGGATCCTTCGC
The DNA here is from genome assembly GCA_023133295.1 of bacterium. Lineage (GTDB taxonomy): Bacteria > AUK180 > AUK180 > AUK180 > AUK180 > JAGLWT01. Next base: position 60,783 of record JAGLWT010000037.1, read on the forward strand.
CGAAAAGCTCAGGATGACAGGGAATCCGGAGGGATTCTCTTTCTCATGTCTCTTCTCTTTCTCATCCCCTCTTTTCCCTCCTTCCCATTCCCTGCGATTGGCAACCAGATATGGGGACGGTGGTTGGCATAGTTGGCATAATTCGTCTCTATATTCCCCTGTAAGTAATGTTATAATAGACTGTAACGCCGATTTCCTCATTTAGAAATATTTCAAAAATACGGGGCCAGAAGTGTGAGGAAGGTAGTTGCATCCCGGGATAACTACTTCTCTGACAACTCCCCGAACAGGTCCATTATCCACCCCCAAGTGAAATCGCTCATCTCCACGTCGGGAAGGATACGGGAATTCGACATACTGCTGAGACAGAGATTGTTCCAGAGTTTTCGGACCTTCACCTTCTTTATAGAATATTTTCGAAATACGCTTGCTATGACACTAGCATGCTGACCAGCCGCCTTCTCAATAGTTGCATCAAAATCTGCTGCAGCCATCTCGATGTTGTCGAGAACCCTATTTTCGATGCCTCTTATGAGTATAGCAGGAGCAAATCCCTTTCCCGAATCAATGATAGTGGTAAGATCTGCTATGGCTTTCTCCTTTTCTCCTTTTCTTGAATATAGATGGGCTCTTCGGAACAATGCTTCCGTTTTAAACTCATCGGCTTCACTTGCTTTTGTAAAATCCTGGATCGCTTTCTCTTTATCCTTCTTTCTCCAATGGCATTTGCCTCTGTACAAATAGAGTACAGCTTTATCGGGGTCAAGCTCTATTGCTTTGTCAAGTTCTGCAATTGCTTTTTCATAATCTCTAAGTATCGTATAGCATATCCCCTGTATCATGTGTACTTCTGAATTCTCCAAATCCATTTTGAGAAACTTGTCGCATATTCCGACCGCCTGCAAATACACGTTTATTTCCGCATTCTTTCGGGCGCTTTCCACTAATGTCTTCAAATTAGCATTTTCTGCGCCCAATGCATATGCAGGAAGCACCACAATTGTAAGCAGAACGAAAAGGATGAACCTAATAGTTGAACTGTGAAACGAATTACCATTTTTCTTAAGCATAATCTCCTCCTGTGGTATTATAACACAACAATTGGATATTGTCAATCAGACATTCCGAGCTGAAAAGTTGAAACACGTCCTTAGAAAGAACTTCGAAATCCAATAGTAAATATTGGAGACGGAGGCCTATAGGGAAGTGAATAGTGAACAGTGAACAATGAATAATGAATAATGAGAGAACGCACAAGAAACAGATACCAACTGGATCCTTCGGTCGCTACCGCTCCTTCAGAATGACAAAAAGCTAAACAAGTGGACCCAGTGGGACACGATTTGCAGAGTCCTTATTCCAGTCCTTCTGGAATTTTCCTTTCTCCTCTTTCTCGGATCTCCTCTCTCCTTCGCCTGATATTTTGTCAACCAAAATAGGGACGGAGGTATATTTTGTTGCATTTTGAGTTTATTTTTAGTATGAGAGTGGATTGATTCCCGATCAAGTCGGGAATGACCCCGCATCTTAGTAAAAGTGCGGGGTAAACTCCATAGGAGATGGAGCCTTCGCCGAAAAGCTCAGGATGACAGGGAATCCGGAGGGATCCTCTTTCTCTTGTCTCTTCTCTTTCTCATCCCCTCTTTCCCCTTCCCATCGCCTGACAACCATAATGGGGACGGTGGTTGAAAAGTTGAATATTGCATGTTCAAAAGTTCAAAGTGGAGCGAGATGGATCCTTCGCGCTGCTCAGGATGACAGAATACAGTGAAAAGTGAAAAGTGAAAAATGAAGGAGGGAAAAGATGGATTATCGGGTCCCCGAAAATATCCGGGATTTCCGCTTCGCTACAACAAGCCCGATAATGACGGATTCCGGGATCTGGATGTATTCTCTTTCTGGAGTATTTCTGATCTCCTTCTCTATTAGTCTCCTCTTTCTGGTATTTCCCGGCCCCTTCGGGCATATTGGAAGCAGATATGGGGACGGTGGTTGGCATAGTTGGCATAATTTGCCTCTATATTTTCCTGTAAGTATTGTTATAATAGACCGTAACGGCGATTCACTCGTTTCGAAATATTTCAAGAAAAATGGGACCAGCAATGCTGAGCTTGCTCAGCAAGTCTGAAGTGTGAGGTGTGAAGTGTCAAGTAGGGAAAAAGACGGGATGAAATAAAAACTGGATCCCACGGTCGCAAACTCCCTCTGGATGACACTCTTCAATTGTTCATTGTTCATTTCTGAATTGTTGACTGAATTTATCAACCTTGAACACGCTGCGCAGTGGACCCAGGGACAAGTGGACCCAGTGGAACACGCTTCGCAGAGCACAAGTGACAAGTGCACACGAGCACAAGCAGCAAATCCCGGAGGGATATTCCTCTGGAGTATTTCTGATATCCTCTTCTCTCTGTTCCCTCTCCTTCTGGTATTTCTCTCTTTCTCATTCCCCGCGATTGGCAACCAGACATGGGGACGGTGGTTGGCATAGTTGACATGATTCGCCACTCGGTAGCCGTATGTATTGCGTTATACGATTAATTCGGAGATTCGCTCATTTAGAAATATTTCAAAAATACGGGGCCAGAAGTTAGTAATGATGCTGCGAAAAAACGCAGCGTTCAAAAGTTCAAAGTTGAGTGAGATGGATGTTTCGCGTTGCTCAGGATGACAGAATACAGTTAATAATGGAAGAAATCCTGGATGCCACGCCTGTGGCTCTGCATGACAGGGATGGGAACTGATAGAAGATATGGAACAATGGGTAGTAAGTTGCCCAGTGAAACACGCTTCGCGGAGCATCGGCAATGCTGTGTTTCTATTTTTTCTCTATCAGATATGAAATGAAATCTAACCTCTCTTTTTTAAACATATTTTTTGCTTCGTTAAGTTTTTTTGCCAGGGGTTCTAATTCTTCCCACTCCAAACGAAATGAATATGAATGCCTAAAAAAATGTCTGAAGGCAAGGAATTCGGATAAAACAGCTTTCAATCCTTCAGATATGACAGGAATACGGTCATCGGTTTCAATCACCATCTGCCTTAATAGATTTTTATGCCAATTTTTGTTATCAAGATCTACTTTTTCATAAGCTTTTGATATGGACAATAAGGTGTTTTCTACCCCGTTATAGAAAGAATGTATAACAGTAGCGAATGCTGCTAATTCAATTTCATTAGGGGAACTGCTGTCTACCTTCTCAATTAATTTGCTATATATCTTGAATATTTCATTTATTTCTTCGATTTCGAATCGGATTTTACTTATTAATTCATTCATACTTCTTAAACATCAAGCCTTTTAAGCTGATTAATGCTAATCAGCAATTTTTCAAATTTTACATTCTTATCTAAATCAATTAAATCGATTGAATGCTTTAACCTGCTAATTAACTTGCTGAAAATCCTGAAGAATTTACCTTTTGGACAACCCTTGATCGCGATATCTATATCTGAGTGATCTGTACATGTACCATTAGATAGAGAACCAAAAACATATATTTCAGAGCATCCTTCGCTCTTCAAAATCTTTAATGCCTCTGACACATCTTCCTGATAACTTGTTGGTATGTTCATTTTCCTCATCTTTTTAACCTAACCCTCACATTATACTACTATTTGTCAATAATTCAAGAATTCTATTCGTCAAGGGAACGGTGACTTCAACCAGTCAACAATTCAGAAATGAACAATGGACACGCGGCGCAGAGCACAAGCGACAAGTGCAGAAGTAAGTGTGAAGTGTCAAGTAGGGAAAAAGACGGGATGAAATAAAAACTGGATCCCACGGTCGCAAACTCCCTCTGGATGACACTCTTCAATTGTTCATTTCTGAATTGTTGACTGAATTTATCAACCTTGAACACGCTTCGTAGAGCACAAGCGACAAGTGCACAAGGCACAAGTGTGTAAGGGAAAAGGAAACACATCCGTAACCGGAAAATTGTTTAGGATAAGAATATATTTGTATTCTATCTTTTATAATTGTCAACTGTCAATTGTCCATTGTCAATTCTATTCCACTAGAATCTCAAATTCAGTGTCAGGTAATGATTATTTCGCTCGTCCATCATAATTGAGAGATAGGGGTCATTCCAGTCAAAGAATGCAGCGTCTATCATATTGTATGACCAGAAGAGAATGTGTGCAGCCAGAACATAGTAGTAATCCATCTCAGCTTGCTCATAAGCAGATTTCAGATCCGGATCTTCTTTGTTGGCTTCATAGAGGTCTTTCTTATCAAGATAGACTATCAGATTATTTATATTGGCACCATCGAAGATCAATGTGGCTGTAATAAATGTCCACCCCTTCATTGTTTTGCCTTTGTAGAGCTGTCCCCAGCCGGGAAGTAGCGCTGAGCGCCATACAGCTCCAAACCTGGTGGCTCTTCCAATCTGTGTATTTGGGACGATCTCACCCGAAAAGCCTCTCAGATTGGATCTGCGGCGAAATTCATCTTTGTACTTTCTGCCGGCTTCATAATCTCTGACACCCTCTATATGACCGCCTTTATCCCGGTCCTTATCTTTCTCGTGGCCGTAATGATTACCCTTGTCGCCTTTGTCCTTATCCTTGCCGTATTGGTTTCCGCTATTTTCCTTGTCATCCTTATCCTTCTTGTCTTTATCTTTGCCTTTTTCTTTATCTTCTTTCTCTTTCTTATCCTTCTTTTCTTTATCCTTGCCTTTCTCTTTATCTTCCTTGTCTTTCTTATCCTTCTTTTCTTTGTCTTTTCCCTGTTCCTTATCTTCCTTATCCTTCTTGTCCTTGTCCTCTTTATCTTTCTTTTCCTTATCTTCTTTGTCCTTCTTTTCCTTATCCTTGCCCTGTTCTTTATCTTCCTTCTCTTTCTTTTCCTTTTCCTCTTTTGCCTTCCTGTCCTTCTCTTCCTTCTCTTTCTTTTCCTTTTCTTCTTTTGCCTTCCTGTCCTTCTCTTTCTTTTCCTTTTCCTCTTTTGCTTTCCTGTCCTTCTCTTCCTTCTCTTTCTTGGCCTTTTCCTCTTTTGCCTTTTTGTCCTTCTCTTCCTTTTCTTTCTTTTCCTTTTCCTCTTTTGCTTTCTTGTCCCTTTCCTCCTTCTCTTTCTTTTCCTTTTCTTCCTTTGCCTTCTTGTCCTTTTCTTCCTTCTCTTTCTTTTCCTTTTCTTCTTTTGCCTTCTGATCCTTTTCCTCTTTATCTTTCTTTTCTTTTTCCTCTTTTACTTTCTTGTCCTTCTCTTTCTTCTCTTTCTTGGCCTTTTCTTCTTTTGCTTTCTTTTCCTTTTCTTCCTTTGCTTTTTTGTCCTTCTCTTTCTTATCTTTCTTGTCCTCTTTATCTTTCTTGTCTTCCTTATCCTTTTTGTCCTCCTTTTCTTTCTTTTCCTCCTCTTCTCTATCCTTCTTGGAGGAATCGTCCTCTTTTTTCGAATCGGATTCCTGAGCAAGCAGCATATGATCTCCGCTGAAGAGATCCTCACCATTACCAGTAGCAGACATCTCTGTCCAAACACTTGTTACTGCGAATAAAATAATTACAATGCCTATGAGCTTCTTCATCATGGCCTCCTGTTTCGTGTATTATGGCAATATATATGCCAGTTTGCAAGAGCAACAGAGCACACGAGCACAAGGCACAAGTGGACCCAGTGGAACAACAGACAAGAGAGAATGAAGAATGGAAGAAATCCTGAATGCCACGCCTGTGGCTCTGCATGACAGGGAGGAAAACTGGATTCCCGATCTAGTCGGGAATGACAGAGTGGATGGATCCTTCGCAAAAACCTCAGGATGACACGCAAGAGAGGACAGGTCCCCGATGTAATCGGGGTTTCCAAGGTCACAAGCCCTGTCCCTACGATCATTCTCTGTTGTATTTATTTCCCTCTCCAATTATTCATTGTATTTACGCACTTGTCACTTGTGCTCGTGTGCACTTGTGCGCCTATCACCCTATTCCGTGCGTTTTCCGAGCATCGGGCCTTCCTTGTAGAGGATGTAGAGGACGACCGCCATGAAGATCACAGACACAATCGCGGTATAGGCGAAATCGTTAATATCCATGGTCGTTTCATTGAAGATCCATTTCACTGCCGCGGAATCATTCACCATGCCGTGGATGGCGATACCGATCAGGATGCTTCCGCCGAGGCGGTTGTAGAAGTAGGTGATCACAATGGTGTACATTATACAGAGCATCGTGAAGATAAAATAGAAGAATACAAAATTCGCCATGCCGGTAAAGGGATTGACCTGTGTGATCTTGACGGGAATATGCCAGAGCGCCCACATAATGCCCAGGATGATACTGGCCTTGAGGGGTGTCATTTTCTTTTGAAGCCGGGGAAGGGCGAAGCCTCTCCAGCCGACCTCTTCCATCAGTCCCCCGCCGTCGAAAAAGAGGCCTGTGAGGAAGATGAATATGATCTGACCGATCGAATAAAAGGACTTGAACTCAAATAAAGCGCCGGTCGGTACATCGGTAATAAAGTTCTTCGTCACCGAGACGGCGATATTGATAAATGCGATGAGTACGATAGCCTGCATCCAGATCTTTAGGCCCTTTCTGGCGGAAATATCCGGTGCCCAGAAGCGGAATCTTGAAAAGAGCTCCTTAACACCAGCCTTTCCCTTGGTTATCGCGGAGATTATGATACCTGATAAAGTTGCTGTGAACGGCAGAGCCAAAAGGATGAAGAGGAACCACCATCCGCCCGCTACCTTTGCAACAATGGGCGCGGAATACAGTATATTGGTATTGTATCCCTTGCCGCCGGTTATCTTGTCAACATCATCAACGAAGTTGGGGTAGTTAGTGAAGATGATCACCGCCAACGGCAAAAGCACGATTGAAAGAAGTCCCGCCAGTAGCCAGAATGACAGTAGGTCGTGCTTTGTAATGTACGCTGCAAATTTTCCTTTTTCTTTAGGCATTTTTTGCTCCTCTTAAAATAGTTGATAGGGTGATAAGGTGATAGGTTGACAGGTGGGGAGTTATAGAGAAGTGAATAGTGTATAGTGAAGAGTTAAGAGATAAAGAAGAGGGTAGTTGAGAGAAGACAGCGAGTAAATCTATCTCTAATTTCGCTTCTTTAGTCATCTATTCCCCGCATGGTTCAGTATACAGTATTCAGGTGCGATTTGCAAAGCAAACACCTGAATATAGAGGTTAGAGGCCTATAGAGAAATTGACAATGGACAATTGACAATTAAAAGATCAAACACAATGAGATTTTTCTCAACTTTTGAACTTTTGAACATTTGAACATGCTTCGCAGTGAACAATTACAGATAGAGGTTAGTGGGGAAGTGAAAAGTGAATAGTGAATAGTGAAAAATAAAAGAGGGAAAAGATGGATGTTTCGCGTTGCTCAACATGACAAAGGACGGGTCCAGCCCGATAATGACGGGATACAGTGAATAGTGAACAGTGAACAATGAACAGTGAATAGTGAAAGAAATCCTGGATGCCACGCCTGTGGCTCTGCATGACAGGGAGGAAAACTGGATTCCCGATCCCCGATGTAATCGGGGTCTCCTCTTTTCCGTCTTTCCCTCTCCCCTTGCCTGATATTTCATTCAACAGATATGGGGACGGTGGTTGGCATAGTTGGCATAATCCGCCTCTATATTCCCCTGTAAGTATTGTTATGATAGACTGTAACGGCGATTTACTCATTTAGAATTATTTCAAGAAAATGGGGCCAGAAGTGAGTAGTAAGTGCCCCAGTGAACCAGTGGACCCAGTTGAACAAAAGTAAGTGCGCCAGTGACCTAGTCTTCCAGGTTCGAAAGCCGGAGGGATTCTCTTTTCCACCTCCTTGCTCTTTCTCGGATCTCTCTTATTCCCATCTTCTCCCTCCCATATTTCCCCCTCCTTCGCCTGTTATTTATTCAACAAATATGGGGACGGTGGTTGAAAGTGTTGAATAAAAACAGCGTGTTTTCGGAAGTAATTCACGCATTGTTCGACTTTCTTTCTGCTGTCTGCTTCAAATATGACATGGGGACGGAGGTTGAATAAGATTGTTCAAAGGTTCAAGGTTCCAAGTTGAGAAACAGGGAGGAGATTTTCACCGTACAACAGTCGTTTGACTGTTTGATTGAAAGGATGAAAGCTTACCTAAATAGATTCAGATACGCAGTTAGCTCAAATAATCTGTTCCTTGAATGCCCGGTGAGTTCGGTCAGAAACCCGAAATCTATGAAATCTTGTATCGCCCTGGAAGCAGCAGGGAAACTCACTCCGAGGTATTGCGCTGTTTGAGTGATAGAAACTACAGGATTGGAAAATAGAAATAATAAGAGCTTGTGTGCTTGGTTTGCTTTCTTACCCATAGATAGAATTCTTTCATCGTACTTTTGACGCAACAACAATATCGATCCGAGTGTTTCCTTTGCCTTTCTCGAAGATTCTATCATTCCGGAGAGAAAGAAATTGATCCATTGATCAAGATCATTTCCATTTCTAACCGTTGTCAAAGACGTATAGTACAAGCTTCTGTTCCTTTCGAAATAGTCGGACAGATACAAACTCGGTTTGGAAAGAATCTTTTGTTGAACAAGCTGCAGCGTGATCAGTAGGCGACCCATCCTGCCATTGCCATCGAGAAAAGGATGGATGGTCTCGAACTGATAGTGACTTATTGCTATCTTGATCAGATTTGGAGTAGAAAGATGCTTGTTGTGCCAGAATTTTTCCAGATCAGTCAGCAAATCCGGAAGATCTTCAGGATGAGGTGGAATAAATATAGCATCTTTCAGACTTGACCCGCCGATCCAATTCTGACTCCGTCTGATTTCTCCGGGATCTTTATAGTGTCCACGAACTCCAGATAGAAGAATTTTATGAGCTTCCTTAAGAAGCCGCATTGACAATGGAAGTGACTTAAGTTCAGTAACGGCATAATTCATCGCTCGGATATAATTATGCACCTCTTCCCAATCATTCCTGCTTTCAGGTGATATTTCATTAACAGGCATTACGGCATCAATTATACTTGTCTTTGTACCTTCTATTTTACTGGAAGTTGTCGCCTCCTTCGTCACATGCATTTTAATAATGAAATCCACATCCGGAATAAGTTCCGCATAAGCGTTCAATTCACCAAGACAATGCACCGCTTTTTCAACAAGAATTGGGATTTGCATGTCCGACCAGATGTATTCTCGGTTAACCAGAGTTGGTAAAAAACTCTGATACTCATAATTCTGACGATAATTGCCTGAATCATAAGAACTTCTCTTTTTCATATTTCCTCTCTCGATATATATTAACACATAATGAGAATGTAGTCAATACGCGACACGGTATTAACGAATTTTATACTTTGCGTTAATATAAGTGTTAATAAGTGGCATTGCTATTAACACTTCAAAGGTTAAGTATTGACAAGTAAATAAAGTATCGGCTCTTTACCTTTTACTTTCTCAAGTGCTGCAATTTGAAAAACGAGCATAAATCAAGTAAAATGATACGAGAGGCCGGTTTCGAGTGAAACCGGAGATAGATTTTGATTTGCCGGCAAAACGCGCTTTCCGGCAAGGAGGAAAAATGAAAAAATTATTAATGCTCTTACTTTTGACCGTCCTGATATCCTTTAGTACAGATTCAGCAGAATTCAACTACGGAGTAAACATAGATCTCGGCGGCAGTACTCTTACCTGTAGCAACCTTAAGGACGCTTTGGAATTTTATCAACTTGGTGATATGGATATAAAAGAATACACGACAAAAGCCACACCTGGATTTGGATTTGAGCTTGGAGGATATTTTGAATATCTTATTTCCGAAGCTATGAATCTTCGCTTTTCAATCAATTACCTCTCAATCAGGTCCACCATCTCCATCGACAGGATCGAAGATGACTCCCATACTGACCTCACCTGGAGGAAAGATATACAATCCAAAGCAACTTTCAGTCTCAATTTTATCAATATACCCATAGTGTGTAAATTCAAGCTCGGAGAGACAGGAAAGGTTTTTCTTCTTGGGGGATTAGAATTCAAATTTCCCATGAATGCTGAGATGTCTTCGGAAGAGATCGTATTGGACGAAACCTATACTTTGGGAGAACTCACCGATTCACAAATCGTTACAGTCAAATATGACTCAAATATTGATTCCATCTATACTACGATGACGGACCTGATATTGGGAGCGGGGATGGAATTCCCCTTTGGCAGCTCTGTGATGGAGATCTTGATCAATATTAACATACCCCTGTCTAAGCAACAATTGTACACTTCAAATCCTTGGTTCCACGATATAGCGGAGAACAATGAGGCATTTACATTTAACGGGAAAAATGACATCTATAAAGATACCGGCAAATTGCTGGATGACTTCACTAACTGGTCATTATTTATTACCGCCACATATAGGCTTGGGAGTATTGGCGGAAGCAAAACCGAGCACTAGAGCACAAGCGACAAGTGCACAAGGCACAAGTGCAGAGGGGAATAAATACAATTGACAATGGACAATTGACAATGGACAATTGACAGTTGACAATTACTAAGAAATGTTCACAAGTTGAGAAATATTAATAACATTAAAAGATGTGTGGGGGATGTTTCCGTTTGATTCTAACGGGGCGAAGAGTGTACAATTGCTTCACAATTTTCAACTCTCCGCTTGGTCCTTTTACACCCGGACAGACGAACGCCTATGGCGTACGACATGTCCCATATCTTGTTTGGGGTACGGCGTGATATGATTGTAACAGGAAGATTAGTGGGTTAATCGAAATAACGATTTTCCGGTTACGGATGTGCTTTTTTCCTTCCCCGCTAATTTCTGTTTGTTGTATCAAGTGTTATTTTTGGTAACGTTTGGGATTTATAAGGTTTTCACCTTTTCTTATCTTACCGGATTGCCAGACATGCCAAGTACCATTGATCTTTCCTTTTATCCCCCAATATTTATATCCGCCTTTTGGGGGTCGAGGGCCGCTGAAACTAGTCATTGTTATTAAAGCCGCATCCTTCATATTATATTTTTCAGCAATGATCTTTATAACTCTCTGCTGAAACTCCTTTGATTCCAAAATGTATTTGGGATGAATTCCCGTAATAGGCTCAAGGAATGTTTCAAGCTCTTTATCTGTGTATTCTTTATTTGGATCGTAGCATTCCCTCTTATTTTTATCAGAAGCACGAACAGCAACGGGTTTTACTATATTCTCCTTGACAGGTACTTGAGGGGTATAGGTTGATTGAAAATCTATTAATGTGTAAAGCGGATTCTCTCCGGAAAGATAAAATATACCACGCTCTTTGATCTTAAGGGCGCGAAAACTCAGCAATAATTCTCTTCCTTTTACGGAAATAGAGATAGTTTCCCCATTTTTAATGGATTTTCCTTCTAAAACTGCTATAATTTTTACTGTATAAATGATCTCTTCTAAAATGTCCGGCCTGCCCATTAAAGGATTGGACCGCCTATCCCATATTTCTTTTTTATTAAGGATCTCTCCTTTTAAAATTGCATTGGAATCTTTTGCACATTCCTTATTTATAATAGTGCCTGAATTACTCTCTTGCTTTCTCAGGTTCATGGCAAATAGGTTGTTAAATAATAGGCAAATAGTAAGAATTTTTAAAAACATGATGTTTTTCATTACTTTCTCTCTTCGTACTTCGCACTGTATTTTTCATTTTTCATTCTTCATTTCTCATTCTTCATTTCTCAATTGTTCATTATTCATTCTTCATTGTACCCTGTGCTTTATCCCTTGTGCCTTGTGCCTTGTACCCTGTCCCTTGTGCTCTTGTCACTTGTGCACTTGTCCCTGGGTCACTTACTACTGACTATTTTCTTGTAGTACTCGTAGGTATCCGCGACGGTTTTCGCCACAGAGAATTTTTCGCGCACAAGCTTGCTGCCGTTCTGGCCCAATTCTTTGATCTGCAGCGGAGCATTGTATAATTTCTGCATATTTGAAAGCAGAGAATGCGGAGAATCCGGATCTGCGAGAAATCCTGTCATTCCATCCATGACCATCTCATCATTACCCGCGATACGGGTCGCGATAACCGGCAGTCCCATGAAAAGAGCTTCACGGATCGCACCGGCAAAACCCTCGCCGCTTATGCTTGGAGAAACAAGAACATCACAGGAGGAAAGGATATTTCCGACATCCTCTCTGAACCCGAGAAGATGCACCCTGTCTTCAAGCCCTAATTGCTTGACACGCACCTTGAACGGCTCATCCGAGGTACGATGGCCTGCAAAGACGAAATGCGCCTCACGAAGACGGTTCTGGCCTAATTTTGCTGCTTCGAGAAGCACATCCTGCCCCTTCCATTTGAAATAATTGGCGATGCAGCAATAAACGGTAGCCTTCTCGGGAATGCCCAATTCACCCCGCAGAGTTCCACGACTTCCTGAAGAGAAACGGCTGGGGTCAACGCCGGAATATATGACCTCTATCTTGTCTTCCGGTATAGAGTTCTCCATGAGCACCATCTTGACACCATTTGACACGGCAATAAGTCCGTCTATGTGTCTGCTGTTATATTTTGCCCGTGAAAAAATATTCTGCTTGAAGGAGACCCTGCGCGTAACTATCAATTTGAAGTTACGGTAGAAGAACATCTTAAGCAGTAGTATATTTGTATGCGCTGTCGATCTGTGAACATTGACAAGATCTATCTGCCTTTCCTTGAGGATACCTTTGATGATCTTTATATATCGCGTGTCAAATCCGCTTCTGGGGGCGAGATAATAAACGGGAACACCCATATCCTCCACCATTTTGCCTAAAACAGATCCGGGAACCGTGATAAGTATATGCTCGACATCCCTCATCTGTCTGATAAGTTGATAAACCTGATTCTGCCCACCGCTCCAGGCATCGCCGACGATCAATTGCGCTATCTTCATCATTTTTTATTCCTATCGTTGTAAATCAAAAATACTCCCCTGTCTTGCATCTTTGATTTTACCATTTTTTCCTTTTCAAGTACATCGAGATATTTATTTAATTCCTGTATCTTCAATCCGGTTACTGCCGCGAGGTCCTCCAGTGTACAGGGCCGTCGTCTGAGTGTATCGGCTATCAGCTGCTCTTTATCCTCTCTGTAGGATGCGATCTCTCTTCTGGATGTGAATTTTGAAATGATCTCAATGCCTTTGACATCAAGGATCTTCATCGCGTCCCTCAATTCCTGTTTTGATAAAGGCAAGACCCCGCTTGAAGCGGCTGGCCTGTCCAGAGTGTTCAATTGCACCCTGTCCGGAGACAGCTCTCTCAGATATTTTCCAAGTGCTTTTAAATGGTCTTTGCCGTCATTGAATCCCTTGGCGAGAAATACTTCGACCCAGAGTTCGCCCGAAAATTCACGGCTGAAGGCCTTCAGTCCCTCAAGATACTTCTCTAAGGACAGACCTGCAGCGGGCCTGTTCAATTTCTGAAAGACATCGGGAAATACCGCGTCCACAGAGGGAAGTACGATATCGCAAAGCACAATGTCATCTCTTACTTTTTTATCGTAAAGGAGCAGGCCGTTAGTCAATAACGCTACCTTCAAAGAGGGATATTCATTCTTCAGAAAGCGAATTATCTTACCGATCCCTGAATTCAATGTGGGTTCGCCCCCTCCCGAAAAAGTAGCATATTCCGGCAAAGGCGGCTTCAAAATACTTTTTAACTCATTTATGATCTCATCCGCCGGAATATACTCTTTTCTCTCTGTAGAATGTTTCTCCGCGGCACCGCATTCGCAATAAACACAGTTGAGGTTGCATGTCTTGAACGGCACCATATCTATTCCTAAGCTGATGCCCAATCGACGCGAAGGTACTGGCCCGAAAAGGTATTTATACGCCACTACCGCCTCCCGCCAGGGTCGGCTGTCCCACTTTACCTTTTAATATGCCGGCGACAAGCTCACACTTGAGGACCAGAAGGAAGTACATATCCTCTGTACGCTGATCCCAGAGCATTTCGAAATTCGCCTGTCCCTTGATAAGTAGAATGTCATGCTTTGACGACACCTCAAGAAGTGATTCCGTTTGCGCGAGCAACGGCTCATATGTAACCGGCGCAGTGCGCAGATATTCATCTAGGTCATCCATCGTACAATCATTCAGCATGGGTTTTGACCTCACATAATGCGTGATCTTCATATCGGGAAATGTCTTGACCAGCTCACGCTCCATCAAAGAATCAAAGATCACCTCACCGCAATTATCTCCGATGATGCCGATATTTGTCTTGCTGTGGAGTTCTTTCTTTAATTGCTCGAAAGCGGTCCACTCATATATGCTTCCCATATCTTTTAAGGTATCGGCAGACCTCTCGACTCCTTGAGCAATATCGAGTATATTGCCTGAAATTGATATTCGGACGGCATCATAGAGCGGATCAGTTGAAGAAGATAGCAGATCCTCGAAGAAGGGTAGAATAGATTCCGCCTGGATATTCATGCGTCCCTTTTCCTCTTTGAATACATCTTCGCTTCCCGTGTACTTTTCGATCAAGGCACCGTAATGAGTGTGAAAGTCCTTCGCCTGATCGTAATTATCTATTGTTGAGAGTAATTCCTTTGAGTCTCTTTGAAAATCAGGGTCCTTGGAGAGCCCTAATAATGCGGGGGTTTTTTCAGCAAATCTCAGAATACAGGCGCGGCAGTATTTATTCAATACCGCCACCTGCGATCTCGATCATAAGTTCTACAGCGGCCTCCATTTCCTCTAAAACGGCAAATTCATATTTTGAATGAAAATTATAACCGCCGGTAAAAATATTGGGGGTGGGAATACCCATAAAGGATAATCGGGCACCATCCGTGCCTCCTCTTATCGCCGAATGCTTCAGGTCTATGTCAGCTCGCACCGCCGCCTTCTGTATCCTGTTGCGGACATCGCTCTTTGAATCGATAATGAGTTTCATATTCTCATAAGCGTCAATGAATTTTATCTCGATCCTGATTCCCGGAAATTTCTTTTCGGTTTCATTCTTCATGGAGGTCATATCGTTTTTAAAACGCTGAACGCCCATTTTACTGAAGTCCCTGATAACAAAATTGACCTGCACATTATTCACATTCCCGGAAAGAGAATCAAAATGTATGAATCCGTCTCGCCCCTTTGTGCCTTCGGGGGTAAAGCGTTTCTCCAGCCGATTAACAAAGAACGCGCTGGCGCGGACACTGTTTACCATCTTGCCGAACGCTGTGCCGGGATGTGTATTGAAGCCATGAAGTATTACATGGCCGTTAACCGCATTGAAATTTTCTTCCTCATAATAGCCCATGCCTGAACCATCAAAGGTGTAGGCATATTCGGGCTTGAATATTTTTGTGTCAAAGTATTTGGTACCCTTGCCGATCTCTTCATCTGGAGTGAAGGCAATAAAAATGTCCGATCTCTTCATCTCAGGATGGAGCTGTAAATATTTCAGGCCACTGATGATCTCAGCAACGCCCGCCTTATCGTCCGCTCCCAAGAGTGTATCCCCTGATGCGGTGATCAGCGTCTTGCCCGCTTTTCCGTCCAACTCACCTTGAATACGGGGATCAAGACAGATCCTGCCGTCTTCTGATATGTCGATGACGCCGCCTTTGTAATCGAGTACACGCGGCTTTACATTCTTGCCTGGCTCTTCAGGTGAAGTATCGACATGAGCGATGAAACCCACGGGGGGAGTATTCTCGCCGGTATTCCCCGCGAGAAAGGCATAAAGGTAATTGTGCGGCTCCTCTTGAACGACCCAATCCATGCCCAATTTATCAAGCTGCCCTTTAAGTTTTGTTAAAAGCTCTTTCTGCCCAGAGGTCGAAGGGAAATTCTTGCTACTCGGATCACTCGCCGTATCTACTTTTACATACGATATAAAATCATCCAGGAGATCTGGAAATTTTTTTCTCATAGCGTATTAAATTATTTCCCCTTTATCTTCTTGGGTTTCAGGCGGCTCAGTCTGATAAGCTCTTTCAATACATCGAGGATCTTGGGATCTTTCTCAGAATAAAATATGGAATTACCAACTCTTTCCTGGACAACAACACCGGCGGTCCTCAGCATTTTCAGATGTCTTGAAGCAACCGATATATCGATCTCCGCGAACTTGGCGATCTCACCGACAGAACGCTTCTTTTTAGCAACATACTTCAGGATATCCAGTCTTCTCGGACAGGAAAAAGCACTAAATACAGGGTATTTCTCTTTTCCGGGACATCTTCTTTTCTTTCTTCCATCAACGGCCATGATCACCACCTCCACAACTGGCTTTGCCAGTCTCTAATTTTCCATCTATAAGCATTTTCACCGCATCGTCCACCGTTCCTGAAGAATACGAATAGACCTTTATTCCGAATTCCTCAAAAAAAGCGACCGCGCGGGTTCCCATACCACCCGTAATAATCCCGTTGGCACCCTGTTCATTGATAAATTTGGGTACCTGGCCGGGAACATGTCCCTGTAGGAAAGGATTCTCTACAGAGACAACATCAATAATTTTATTGTCTTCTATTTCAACCATTGTAAAGACCGGCGCGTGCCCGAAGTGCCCTACTATCGGGGCATTGAGCCCGTTTCCGTTTTCAGATGTTACTGCGACCTTCATATCGATCTCCTCTATTTGCAAAAAGCTACAATAAGAGTATACAGGATTATTTATTTTATTTCAAGTCTTATTAAGAAATAGTGAATAGTGAATAGTGAACAGTGAACAATG
>JAGLWT010000038.1 GCA_023133295.1 bacterium
TCATTCCTGCCTCTAAAAGCTCTAACGATCGCTCACTCCTTCCGGAACTCTCGGTTGGGCGCACGGCTGCGCCGTGCTCGAGTGTGGGGGAGAAGCAGAGAAAGGAGAGTAGAAGGAGAAGAAAAGGCCAACTATTTTGGAGAAGAACTTCAATTGTCAATTTTATTCCACCACTTTACACTTCACACCTCACACTTGCTTGTGCACTTGTGCTCTTGTCACTTGTGCTCTGCGTAGCGTGTGCCTTGTGCACTGCGAAGCTTAACTTTTGAACAATCTTATTCAATTCTTGAACAGCGGATACTTGACTTTTAATGTAAGAAAGATATAATGCGCCTTTTGGGTCAGTTGTTTGATCTCTTTGACATCATTGGCGTAAGAGGTCTCATAAACATAATTTACCTCTATTCCTATTCTTTTGTTCACATTGTAGATAAATCCGAGATAGATCCGGTTCATATCTAAGCCCTTTTCAGAGAATCCCGGCCCGGTTACCGCCGGTGCATCGGGATCTTCTATGATGCCGAAGAACGGCTCTTCAGCGGCCTCAATGATGAATTTGTCAGACAAAGGGTATTGCAGCATGAATTTCCAGCGTATCATGAGAGAATATCCGGAATTCCAACTTGCGTCTCCCAATATCTCGGAATAGAAATTAGAAAATATTTTATTATGGAAAATGAATCTGTTGGACATAGAGACCTTCCCGATCTTATAAATGAAGGTGGGTGCGAATTCCAGGCTGTAGCCGTAAGTATAGGTGTCTGCCGCCTTGATCGGGAATCCCATATAATAAAAAAATACCGGAAACACTCCGATAACAGGACCTAATTTCTTTACATAGACCGGCCCGGTGAATAATTCATTGAAGTAAAGCCCTTTGGTGGCGATCGAAGTACCCTCGTCCCATCTGGAGAATTCATGCCTGATCCCTCCCAATACAACCCAGGAGAATGATCTGGAAATGGTAAAGGTGGAGGAAAGGTAATTCCATGAGCGTCCCGCTGTTTGTACGCCGTGAACGCAGCAGCAAAGTAGTAGGATCAATATTACTGTGCTTAGAGCCTTCTTCATATTACTTTCCTATCTTAAATCCCCATATGCCAAATGCCGCTTCTTCGTCCCAGCTCTCCCATTCGACCTTGAAGGCGTATTTCCCATCGGTAATTCCGTCAAATATCTCTGTGGTATTGTATCCGTCGCTTTCAAAGCCGACACCACGGAAGTATTCAAACACCTGCTGTGATATTTCGCCGCGCCCTTCGGGGGTCACCATTTCATTGGAATAGAAAACAGCATAAAACCCGTCAAATTTTTGTAATTGTTTTCCATCATACCATTCGCCCTCCTTGGGTACGAAACTTTCCATATCCAATCCTGTGAATTTCACCATGCCGTTGAAGTATCCCTGAATATTTGCCTTGATATCATCTACTATAACGGCCTTGGAGTTTTTAAGCACCCATATATCCCCATTTTTCATCTTGAGAGAGATGGTGTTCTTTGCCGTTTCCATAGAAATAAAGATATATTTTTCGCCCGATTCCCCTTGGACCTTTAATAGCCCCTCAATGATATCCCATTTCCCGCTTTCATAGGGCCTTGAATGAAGATAAGAGAAGAAATTTCCATCCTCGTCAAAAGATATCTCCTCCCAATCGGTCCCCGAAACTCCCAGCCAATCGCCAAGTATCGCCTCCGATTTAGGAACATTTCCTTCTAAATCGGCTTTCGCATTCTCCGCTGCCTTGCTTTGTTTCGCCGGTGCGTCTTGCTGAGATTGTTCTGCAGTGCCGCCTTTGCCGTTTGTACAACCCATCAGCGCAAGTGCGATCATGATAAAATAGATGATACCCTTCATATGTAATCTCCTATTTTACATTCTAACCTTTTTACGGCAAACAATCAAAATCAGATTGGACAAATATGCTGAATGTGATATAATCTTCAACGCCTATGAGAGAGAAAATATTCAGCCGCATCAGCCTTACAGCATTGACCATAATTGCGATCGTTACAGGAATCCTTGCCTCCTTGTTTAATGATGTGATCGCTTCTGCGATCCTGCAGATGTTAAAATTAAATATAAAGGACTATATACTGGAAAGCCAATTGCTTCTTTCACCGATCCTTTATCTCTTGCTCAGAAGGTATCTACCGAAAAAGATAATGAGCTTTCCCGCGCGTCCCACTCTTTTTGGAGCTCAGTACGCGTTTATCCTTACATTACTTACTGCTCTGATCTTCTATTTGAATGGCGGCATTGGAAAAGGCATCGTTTCTTTTCGTATGCTGCTGACCATTGCCGGTGTTTTTTCGATCTCTTTTGCGGAGGAAATAATTTTTCGGGGTGTGATCCTTGAAAAATTCCGAGAAAGGAAAAAGAGAATGACGGGCCTTCTGATCACCTCAATGCTTTGGTCAATGGCACATCTTTTTAATGCGAACTTTAATCCTTTTAGTTATATCAACACATTTATGTTCGGAATAATAATAGGCGGCCTTTTTCTGAAGGATGAGAATCTTTCCGGCGCTACCGCTTTTCATTTTGTCTGGAATTTGATGCTTTTTAATGTTTTCGGATTCACATTAAGCGGTATCGGTGCGGGATTCTCTATATTTAGACCAAACATGCCTGAGATCTCCGGCTTGTTTTGGGGCGGCGGATACGGTCCGGAAGGATCGATAATCGTTACAATGCTGCTGCTTCTCCCCGCGATAAGGGTAATAAAAAGGGAATTGAAGCAGAGCACAAGCGACAAGAGCACAAGTGACAAGTTGGGAAATGAAGGATGAAGAATGATGCTTCTCAGTGGCCCAGTGGACCCAGTGTCCCAGTGGAACAACAGACAAGAGAGAATGAAGAATGAAAGAGAGACAGGGTATGGATATTGCTTTGTTCACCATTTCTCCATTGTATTTTCCCACTTTACACTTCAGACTTCATACTTCTTAATGCCTCGTACATCGTTCACTCGTGAACGACCGTGATCGTATTTATGAATCAGAACACCAATGGAAAAAAAGTATAGAGAAAGATTTCTCCTTATTCTGAGGGCAATACTGGTCTTTTCATTCACCGCGGCCGCTATATTCAGATCGGTGAATTTTCAAGGTTCATTGGAAGAGTTCCAGATATTGGGGCTGTTTGCGATGCCGGCTGTTATATTGATCGTGCTCCTTGAATTTGCGGCGGCATTATCCTTTTTAACGGGTAAGTATATGAAACAAGCTGGACTCTTGCTGGCGCTTGTTATTATTTGCGCGACGATCGGCAAATTTATATTAAATTGGTCGTTCTACCTCAAAGAATTTCCTAAGGTATTCAGTTTTGACGATACCGTACATAATCTGATATATCATTTGACCTTGATCCTTTTGGTGCTTACGGTGGTGATATTCGGTGTGAAAAAGAAATGATCAGGATCTCTCGACGATCTTGCTTATGATCTCTTCCCTGCCGACCCCTTCCGCCTGAGCTGCAAAATTAAGGATCATCCGGTGCTTAAGAACAGGAAATAGGAGCTCGTCGATATCTCCGTCAGAGACCACCGCGTGTCCCTTGATCATCGCATTCGCTTTCGCAGCGTGAGCCAAATACTGGCTTGCTCTCGGGCCCGCTCCCCACAAAACATACTTCTTAACATGATCGATGGCAGTATTACCGGGCCGTGTGCTTTGAACAATGCGGATGATCCGCTGCAGCGACTCTTCTGAAATGCCGATGTCTTCAACTCCTTTGATGAGCTCCACAAGATCCTTTTGCTTAACGGCCGCCTTCAATTCGATATTCTCAAAATTAGGATAGCGTTTTGCGATCTGAAATTCATCCGTGCTCTCAGGGTAAGTGATCTCAATATTAAATAGAAAACGGTCAAGTTCGGCTTCAGGAAGCGGGTAAGTGCCCTCTTGTTCGATGGGATTCTGCGTTGCGAAAACAAAGAACGGATGCGGTAGCTGATGTGTTTCTCCGCCTATTGATACGATCTTTTCTTCCATGGCCTGAAGTAGAGCGGATTGTGTTTTGGGAGGTGTTCTGTTTATCTCGTCAGCAAGGATCATATTGGCGAAAATAGGACCTTTGTACAAGCGGAAATGCTTTTTTCCATTGCTGTCAAGGTCAATGATCTCGGCGCCTATGATATCTGAAGGCATCAGGTCCGGCGTGAATTGTATCCTCTTGAATTCCAGGGCGAATAATTTTGCTAAATTTCTTATCAACATCGTCTTTGCCAGTCCGGGAACTCCGGTAATGATAGAGTGTCCATTGGAAAGAACGGAGATCAGGATAAGATCCTTTACCTTTACTTGACCGATCACGACAGAAGAAAGACCTTCTCTGGTGTTTTTAACGAATTTTTCCGCGGTCTTTAAGAGGCCTTTGATATTTGTCATTGAACTATTGCCCATTTCCCATTCTCGTTCTTGACGGAGAATATCATAGTCCCGTTACGGGTGATCTCATTGCCGAAAGCGAATTCTTCCTTGTAAAGCGACATATCCTTTCCGCTGTATATTGCTATGATCTGATAATCAAAAGAAATAATATAATCAGAGCCGGATATCATGCTCTCCCGAACATTGGAATATGTGAGCGTTATCGATTGAAAGAGTAAGAACCAGAAATCCTCCCAGTATCCGATAAATGAATTTTTATCGCCGACAGATGAGATATAATTCGGTGAAATAATAGAAGCGAGAAGTCCGCTGTCTTCATTTGCGATGGCTGTTTTAAAACTTTCTATTATGGCGGACCTTTCGGTCAGTCCAACTTTAGTATCAGAGCCGGATGTATTGTCCGCCTTCGCGTGTACAGTATCTTTTGGGGGATCAACAGGGGCGCTCCCGGTTAAAATAACGGTGGCTTTCTGAATATAATAATCTGCATTTTTTCTATTGATCGTCTTCACTCTGGAAAATTCTTCTACCGCAAGGGCGAATTCCCCATTTGACATGAATTCGATGCCGCTCTTATAGGCGTCCATATCGACCTGCCATGCCGCGATCTTGTCCTTGACAGACAATTTCTTTTCGACATCGGCTTTTTCCAATTCAAGGAATTTTTGAAAATGCTTTTTCGCATTTTCGTAATCCTTTTCCTTCTCACTGATATAACCGAGATAATAATGAGGAGAGGAGTAATCAGGCCTGAGAAAGGCCAATTCGGCGAAGATCTTCATTGCTTCCTTTTTTCTTGAATCGATGATAGATACGCCATAATTGAGCTGAGCCGTCTTGAAATTCTCTCTGATCTCGTCATCCATCTCGGGAGCGAATGACAGAACCTTCTTATACTCTTCTACCGCCAGTTCAAAATGCCCCTCAGTGAAATATTTCTCGGCATTTATTTTATGCTTCTTAGCCTCTTCACGCAAGTTGATGCCCAAGATCGTGACAGTCAGTGTTAATATTAATATCAGGGTCAAAGAAAATTTTCTCATCGTATCCTCCTAAAGGTAGAGCAAGGGCCTTCTTACCTTAGCAAGCATTTTATTGACCTGCTCCTGAGCGAGGTCAATATTGAGAGAGAAGACATCCTCGTTGAGATATCCGTGGTAATCGGAACCTCCGGTGACTATCAGGTCCCTCTCATTTGCATAATCCAAGTACATTTCAGCGAGCTCAGGTGTGTGGGTAGGATGAAAAACTTCGATGCCGTCCATACCCATTTCCATGAACTCATCCAGCATATCCGTATTTTGAGCAATATGTATGCCAGGATGCGCTAAAATTGCTATCCCTCCCTTTCTATGGATAATATCTACTGCTTCCTTAGATGAAAACGGGAGCTTGCTCACATTGCAGGGGCCGTCGTCATAAAGGTAAAGATCGAATGCCTGCTGTACACTTTCGACTAATCCCTTCTTAAATAATACAAGGGCGATATGCGGCCGCCCGTAGTTTCGAACATTGAAATGGGCGCTCAGCTCCTCAAATGTAATGCGGATATTGAAGTGAACAAAAAGATTGTTAAGGATCTTCTTTATCCTATCCTCTCTGACCTGCTTCATGGAGGCGAATAGATCTTCGAGCTCTGAATCCCGCCAGTCGAAATAGTACCCAAGAATATGATGTTCTTTGCCATCTTTATAGGTTGATATTTCGACACCCGGGATAACATCAACACCTAAACGCTCACCTTCGAGCACGCCTTCCTTTATACCATCTACCGTATCATGGTCGGTTATCGCGATGAGCTCGTGTTTTGTTAGTTTAACATATCTGAGCAATCTCTTGGGGGAGAGTATTCCATCGGATGCCGTGGTGTGTAAATGCAGGTCGACTTTCATTTTTTAAAAGCGGGATACGGGACTTGAACCCGTGGCCGTCTGCTTGGGAAGCAGATGCTCTACCACTGAGCTAATCCCGCCTAAAATCCTCCTAAATGACTTAAGCTGGACTTTGCCACATCCGACAGTATATTGGCATCGATCTTCTTCATTCCGGCATCTTTTGCCTGCCAAAGCGCATTGTAGCAAAGCGTATTTATCAGTCTGGGTATTCCTTTCGTGATATTGTAAATAATATTGTAGGCATCAGGGTCGAACATATCTGGAGATCCTCCCGCGAATTTTATACGGTGCTCTATATAATTGCGGATCTCGCCCTGCTGCATCGGCCCAAGCGTGATCTTGACGGTCACTCTTTGCGCCAACGCGGGGTCCAACCGCAGAGAATCCTCAAGTTCGGGAATGCCGAGAAGGACAATATTGATCATCTTCTGGCCGTTGATCTCCAAATTGGTCAGTCCCCGGAGCTCTTCCATCTGATCCTTTTTTGTCAGCATATTAGCCTCATCGATGAGGATCACGGGCTTTTTGCCCTGAGAATGCAATTCGGTCAAACGGGCGTATAATTTGGAAATGGTCCCTATGGGGTCTTTCTCATCGGCGTTCTCCACCCCCATCAGCTTGGCTATCTGGCGCAGAAGCCAGACTCCCGGGATCTCGGTGTGAATTACAATAATGAGGCCGAACTCATATTGATCAGGGTTGAGATTCATAATAAGCCGGCGTGCCAGCATAGACTTTCCCATTCCGGCTCCGCCTATGAGTACAGATAACCCGCCCATAGTGTCGATCAGATATTTTATTTTATCAAATGCGTTTGTATGCTGCATTGAACTGAAATAATACCTTTCATCGACCGTTGTCTTGAAGGGATGTTCTTTTAAATTAAAAAATTCCTCTACATTCATACCTTATCCTAAAGGAAGCTGATCTTGGGGTTTGCGGGAGGAGGCGGTTTATTGTCATCCTCTTTCTTTTCAACAGGTGCGGCTGGAGGCGGCTGTGTGTCGGGCGAAACTTTTCCTTTTTCCGCGTCGCCGGTAACATTGTTCAAGGATTGCATAATGTTATCCGTACCTTTCATCTCCGCTGCCATTGTACTCTGAGTGCCAAGATTTAACTCCTTTTTCATTCTCTTAATAATTTTTCCCACATTGTGGAATTTAGCGTTATCCTGATATATTTCCAGGAAGATCTTGAATGCCTGATTTTTATCCCCCAGCATTTCATATGCGGTCGCCTGAATAAATTTTAAGCTCAGCATTGCGGTTTCTTCTATATTACTGATGACAAAGGCCTTGTCGATCCATTTAAGCGTAGCCTCGGGTAGCCCCTGATCGAGAAAGCACTGAGAGATCTGTTCACAGGCCGGTAGAAAAAGATCCGGCTCTTTGGAGGCAACCTGAAACTCATAAATGGCCTTAGAGAAGAGCTGCATCTGATAGAATGCGATACCCATGTCGTAATGTCCCTGCAGATCATCGCCGATGACCTCTCCTACCTTATCGGCAAAATTGTCAACGAAATCCTCTTCATCCTCGCCTTTCATTTCCTCTGCGTTGACCGTTTGACTTGCCGCGGCCTGTTCGGGTGCCGGCGCGTTTTCTGTTGTCTGTTCAGGTGCCGCCGCTACGGGCTCTGCCAGTGGTGCCTCGACAGGAATCTCGTCCATAGAAGGCACAGGCTCGTCCGGTTCAGAAACATCGATATTATCAAAATCGCCCGATTCCATCTGAGCTATGACGCTTTTCCGCTTTTCGATCTCATCTTTGAAAAGAGGTAATTCCTTGTCAGCAGGCGCTAATTGCAAAGCTCTGGTATATATTTTTAAGGCATCCTCAAATTCCCCTCTATTGTAAAACACCTTGATCAGGCTTTTGTAAAATCCTACGGCATCGTTGTTATTTCCCATCATCATAAGATTTTCCGCCAGAGCGTTCAATGCTGTTTCACTATTCGGGTCGATCGCTAATACTTTTCTAAAATTCTCTTCCGCTTTGTCATCGAGGCCGCCGACCTGAAATTTATTTGCCTCATCCAGGAGGTCTGCGAGTTTGCGCTTGGTAGTAAAGTCAATGCTAACTGCGGGAATATCCATATTAAGAGCCGCCACGCTTTTGGTGTCATCTACCATAGCGGCTTCCCTGACCTCGGATTCTATTTGTGCCGAGATCGGAGCAGCCGGCGCGTCGGGTACTTCCTCTCCCAATGATTTCAATCTTTCCAAGGCGGGAATATTATTCGGGTCAAGCATAATGATCTTTGTCAGCAATTTTTTCGCCTCGTTGAAAAGTGATTTATCAAGAGCGCTCTTAACGGCACTCTCATACTTCTCGACCGCCATTTCAGACTTGCCCTGCTTCTCATAATTGGAGCCGAGTATTTCCAGAACAGGAATAAAATCCGGTTTGTATTTAAGACATTGCTGAAAAGGTACCATTGCCTGCTGGTCCCGCCCCGCAAGAACGCGGGTCACCCCCAGCTGATAATAGGCATCAACGAAGTATTTATTGATCCCGATCACTTTTTTAAAGAGCATCTCCGCTCCGCTGAATTCTTCACTTTTCTGGGCGATCAGCCCCTTTGCGAAAAGCACATCTTCTTCACCCGCCAATCCCGTGAGCATTTTTACCTGCTCCTCGGCTTTCTTGATCTCGCCTTTTGCAAGATACCCTTTGATGACAGCGAGCAGCTCATCTTTTGCTTCGGTGTTCTTTCCCTGAGCTATGAAATTCGTTACGAGATTCAAATGGAGATCAATATTTTCGGGATCCAACTGGGCCATACGAGAATATATATTGGTGATGATCTCATCCTGAGTAGGCGGTAGATTATCCAGTGCCTTCATATAACACGCAAGCGCTTCGTTAACCATCCCCTCATTCTCATAAAGTTTGCCTAATTCATAGAAGGCAACCGCATTTTTATCGTCGATATGAGTGATCTTTTTATAAACGCCGATAGCCTTGGTGTATTCACCCTTCTCGATGTATATCTTGGCTACCCTTTGATACATGGTAAACGCCTGTTGGCCGTCAGATTGTCTTGAGTAGATATCTCCCAGGGTATTTAATGCTACAATATCGTAGGGGTCAATACTTACGATCTTTAAGAATTCATTTGTAGCAAGATCTAAACGTCCTTGCTGATAATAGGTTTGCGCTCTTTGTATGAGCGCTCTTTTATCTACGCTTTCCATAAGTACTATTATAAACTAAATACAATGTCTTTTCAAGTCATTTTTGTTTCGTATTCAATGTGCGAGGAATAGAAGATTGTTCAAAAGTTGAAAGGTTTTGGCATTTTTTAATTAGAAAATACTTGATTTACTAAGCTTTTCAGTTTCTTCTTGCTCTCCGCCTCCTGATATACCACCACTGATTTGGATTTCGTTTCAGACCCGGCGGGATTTAAAAGGGAGACCTTGAATAATTTATACGAACCGACCGGTTTGATCTCGAATCTCAAAATGTCAGCCGAAGTATCGGTCAAGCTTTCGTTCGCGATCACATTGTGACTTGCGCAGAAGGCCTTTACCAGAGATATATATTGTGCTTTGCCGGCTTCTTCCATTCCCTGTGAGTGAAAATCAAGACGATAGACGGAGCGTTTTTTATTCGCGCTTGCGGTCAATTGCTTCTTAAGTACAGACTGTATCTTCTGAATAGAATCCTCATGAAATCCGCGGATATCCAATACTGCTTTCCCATTTACCAGTATAACATTGCGGGGGATGGAGACGGGGGAGCCTTTATCGGCGTTCAATTGGTACTGCTGATGATAGATATCTCTCAATATCTTGGGCATTTTATCATTGAATATCGGCTTCAAGAATGCGGTGATCGTGTCGGACGAAACATCAGAACCATCTTCCGATACCAGAATGAATTCCAATTTAGAACCGTTCATTTCCGCCAGCATCTTGTTTATCCCAGGGAGTTCTTTCTCACATGGTTTGCAGGTGGTCGCGAAAAATGAAAGAAGTATGACCTTGCCCTTTGTACTATTTCTCAGATTAATTCTCTGACCTTCAATATCGACAAGGTTAACAAAAACGAATCCCTTCAGCAATAATATTCCCAAGAAACAAATGATCCAAAATTTTATTTTTCTTTCCATACCCCTTCTTCCTCAAAAAGCGTGCCAGTCGGTGACCGTTTCACGCTGATCTTGTGAAAAGTATTCCAATAGAAGTCAATATTATTTTGCTCTTTGTTTTTTTCCGCAATATATTCCACTATTGTTTTTCTTGCTCTATTGTCGATGTCCACTATTTCTGTAACCTCTTCCAAAAGGAGTGAGTCCTTAATAAAGATCTCGCTTTCGATTACGCGCAGTAATCCATCCGCACCTTCGCCAACCAGGCGTTTTATCTTATAATCGTCAATGATATCAGAAAAATAGATCCTCTCTTTCATGGCTTTATAGAAGTCCGTGTCTACTTTTGAGCCGTCAGTTTCTACCTTTGAGGACGGTTCGTCTATATATAAATAATTAGATTCGATGATCTTGAATTCGCCGAGGATCTGTTTTTCCAATGAGTCCGTAACATCAATTACACTTACATCGATCCTGGGCCTCAATGTAATTGTGCAATTTGACAGCAGAAATAAAGAAACGGCGAGAAAGAGGATCTTATTCATCCGGTGAAAAGTCATAAGGGATAATGAAATCTTCTTCAATTGGTTTGCCATTCTGATATGCCGGTGCGAATACACATTTCTCAGCGGCTTTTTCAGCGTTGAAGTCCAGGGTATCGTTACCCGAGCTTCTTAATATCTTGATATTCTTGGGCTTACCGTCGGTTCCGACGGTTACCTTGATCTTGACTTGTCCTCCGAATCCCATTTCCCTCATTCGAATGGGGTATTCAGGTATTGCCCGAAAGGTCAATCTTGCACTGGAGGTCTTTCCCACGCTCTCCTCTTTCTGGTCTTTGAGGGCTTTAGCATCGGCCTCCTCCTGCTTTTTCTTTAATTCTTCTGCTTTCTTTCTCGCCAATGCCTCTTGTCTTTTTCTCTCATCCAGCTTTTTCTGATAAGCGGCATTGCTTTTCCTCTTATCCGCATCTCTTTTTTCCTGATCTCTGACCAAGGTGTTGAAGTATGATATTTTCCCTTTTATCTCAGCCATTTTTTCAACTGCGTACTTCACTTCTTCCTCGGAATTTGCGGATACGAACTTCGCTTCCACGGATTTAAAAAATTTCTGTACAGTATCGACTTCAGAAGAGATCGAGGCTGAAGAATCGATGGTATCTTGATTTACAATTACCCATTTATTCAGTCGGCCTTTGGTTTCCTGTAATTGCTTCAATCCTCTTTCGTAAAGCTCATTTAATCCCAAAATATCCTTGATCTCTCGCTCGAACATTGAGATAAGGGAGCTCAGTTCCTCATATGTGGCCTTTTTGTCATTGAAAAGATCTTCAATTTCATCAGACCGCTTGTCAAGAAGCAATACCCTTGTCGCGACGATAGAGTAATCTACTGATTGGATCTTATTGTATTGTTGTATGGATTCTTCGAACCGGAATTGGAGATCTGAAAGGTCGATTGTCTTTTCAGGAATAAGGAAATAAATCCCCAGCCCGACAATGAGCAGAATCGCCTCAATGATCAAAATACTCTTTTGGCTCTTATTCATTTATATCTCCTAATCTTAGAGTATAGTATATATCAGCTAACAAATCAAGGGCTGTGGCTACCATTGACTTTAAAGAGGATTTAATGTAAGTTTTAATTAGTGCTCTGATTCATAATTACCTTGCCAATGGAATGTTTAAATTTGAGTCAATTCCAACGAACAATGAGCGCCGCGTACCCTTGGTGGTCCGTAAGTGAAGAGAGAGGA
>JAGLWT010000039.1 GCA_023133295.1 bacterium
TTTCAACTTTTGAACAATCTTCTCCACCTCACACGCGTTTTGACATGCGCCTCTGTAATTGGTAAAATATAGTGGTGTTCTGATCCATAAATACGATGACAATGACGCTTCGCAGTAGACCCAGGGACAAGTGAACCCAGTGGAACATGGAAAGGGATGATAGGATGATAAGGTGATAGTGGCACAAGTGGGGAAATGAAGGATGAAGGAATGACGGATATGATTCCTTTTTTCTGCACTAACCTCTCTAGCCTCTACTTATGAATCAGATCACTAGCGAGGAATTTATGAAAAAGCGGCTTATTTCACTCTGTCTGTTTCTTCTTACGGTTGTTCTCCTTTTATCTTGCGGCAATGTCGCGCCGATACCTGATCCGATCGAAATATTAGTGAGTCGTTCTCAGGCGTACTTCGAGCGGGACGGTATGATGTATGTGGTAAATTGCTTCTATGGTCCCGAAATATGGAAGATAGAGAAGGGAACTTCAAAAGCGGAGTTATTGACCGAAAATCCTCCCGCTGCCGCGAATATGAAAGATTGGTTTCAATTCTTTGACGCGCAGGTCGTTGTAGGGCAGAATATCATTTTTCATAACAAGGCTCATCCCGGCAATGTTATCAGGTTGAACCTCTCTTCGGGAAAGTGGGATATTCTCTCCGAAGGAAGCGGATTTTATATAGCCAAGAGCCAGACAAAGCCCTACTCCTTTTTTATTGGCGAGTTCGAAGAAAGGATCATCCGGATCTCATTTGAAGAGGCAAACGGAAATATAAACTTTGTCAGATCAGAAGCGGGAAAATGGGATACAGACGATGGCAAGTTCCGCTTCGACGACCTTCCATGGGAAGATATAAAATTACTGGGAGAAGGACTTGCCCAGACCATGTCTGAATTAAAAGAACGCGCTCAATTGCCCGATATATCCACTATTCCAAATTATGGAAGAACGGCATGCAGCGGAGGAAAATACTATATCTTCGGTACTGCCCCTCTTACGATCATCTCTATGAAGGACGGCAAAAACGGTTATTATTCCGACCCTTCCGGACAGATAAGGATTCCAATAGACATTACGCCGTTACCATCGGAATCCGCTCTCTTGCTGAGATATTATCCGGGCTTTGATAATGAAGTGGTAAGCGAGTTCAAGATAAAATTGTCTGAGTTCAAGCCCATTCCCTAACGAAAGCATGGGGCTTTTAGATAAGAAGTACAGGGATGACCTTTTATTCCGTGCTTTGAGAAATCGCGCACTGGTTCTTGATCATCTGGGTAAATATTCAAAAAGTATCAAAGACCTACATTGCGCTGAAGAGCTGTGTGAGCTGAGGAAAGAAAAAGCAAAATGGGTAACCGTTCACATAGAGCTTGCTGATATGTATCTTCGCGTGGAACATGATCACAATAAATCAAAAGAGCTAATTCTTGAAGTATTGAAGAAGATCGATCCGAAAGTGGATGAATTACTCTTTGCGAATGCCCAGAACATTCTTGGAATAATTTATTGGCAGGATAATGATTACAAAGCGGCTGTTAAGGCTTTAAAAACAACGCTGAAAATCTTTGAAAAATATAATGATACCCTGGGAGTGGGGAATATCTGTAATAATTTAGGCACCATATTGGTAGAGCAAGGGCATTTTTCTGAGGCATCTTCATACCTTGAACGCTGTCTTCAGATCTTTGAAAAGCTTAATGACAAAAGAGCAGAATGCGTTGCCTCGATGAATCTGGGAAATATCTTTGAAGATATGAGCGAAAATAAAAAAGCGTTGGAATATTATACGCGAAGTTACAATTCTGCAAAAGCAATAGACTTTAAGCGTGGCATTGCCATGAATGCCAATAATCTGGGCAATGTTCATCTTGTTTTCGGTGATCTCGAGAAAGCATTGGACTATTATGGTGAATACCTCGATCTGTGCGAGGAAATGGATCATTTGAAAGGTATTGGCATCGCTTCCAATAATATTGGGCTTATTCTGCAATATCAGGGTAAATATGAAGAATCCCTCAAAAAATACAGAAAATACTTGAAGATAGCGAGGGAAGTCGGGTACAAGTCCGGCATGGGCGCGGCTCTTGTAAATATATGTAGTGTGTGTCTGGATCAGGGGGATGGGAAAAGTGCATTGCGCCATGCAAAGAGAGCCCATAAAATACTTTCAGATATCAACGACAGATTAACATTATTTGATGTTTATACCAGCTTTGCAGGAGCATACTATTTGTTGGAGGACCAGCCCAATGCTCTGAAATTCACTGAGAAGGCCTTTGAGTGTGCCGATGAGTTGAAATTGGTGGAACAGAAATATGCCATCTATCACATCCTGGGAAGGATATACTGTAGAAATGACATAGAAAAGGGGCTAAATACCCTACAGAAAGCCCGGGCTATCGCGCATAAATTCGGAATGAAATATGAGGAAGCGAGGATATTGACCGACCTTGGCAGAGCTACCTTGTCGATTGATGAAAATTCCGCAAAGAGGATCTTTTCTGAAGCGACTGCCATATTTTCAAAATTAAATTTGAAATTCCGGATCAGAGAGATCAAACGGATCATTTATGGTACTGCTTAATAAGCGATTATCGTTTTTTCCCGGTGAAAAAGAATGCGAGGAAGAAGTAGATAGCCGTCCACGCAGCAGCGTTCAGAAAAAATTGATCCAGGGCAAATGCCGATTCCCCAGTGAGTTTGGCAAGGATCTCCGCATTTGGAAAGTAGAACGCGATCGGGATTCCCATCTTTACCTTCAATCCGATCGAATAGGGATTGGTAATAAATCTTGTAATAAATGCCGTACCAAAGGCGATGCCGATAGAAAACAGCATTTTGACATGGACTTTGTTCTTTCTCATAAAGATCAATGCGAAGAAATAATAGATCAGGCTGAATACTAAGATCCCGCCAAACAGGTAGAAAAATTTCTCAAAATCTCCCATAATGTATCTCCTATGCTATAGTTTATTATATTTTCCGGAAGAATCAAAATAACACTTATTCAATAAATTTTGGAAATACACCATCTTTGAAGTATAATAAGCAATGATGCATCAAAAGAAAGTGAGGATTTATGAATAAGGAACTTCAAAAAACACTAACTGTGGGTAGTTTTCTTCCTGCGTATGTTGTGAATTCTTTGAAAAAAGGAGGGAAAGTTAAGGGTAATACTACTTTTACTGGAACCCTTTTCTACGCGGACATTTCAGGTTTTACAAAATTGAGTGAAGATCTGGCGAAGATAGGCAGAGAAGGTGCAGAAACTTTGACCGGTATCATTAATGAGTATTTCGAGACATTGATCTATTTATTTGCTGATAACGGAGGAGACATATATCGTTTCGGCGGTGATGCGATCTTTGGATTTTTTCCCGATGGTAAGCAGGCGGGTTCTTCGGTTAAGCACGCATTGAAGGCTTCGATGGAGGCAATTTCCTTTATCAAAGGCAAGAACAAGATAAAAATCGGCAAAAGCACATTTCCGATCCGAATGCACATCGGGCTGACCCAGGGAAATATCTACTTCCAAGACCTGGGTAATGATTATTTTCTCGGTGGCAAGGCCTCTTATGACCTTATGAAAATGGTTGATCTGGCAAAGGCGGGCGAGATCGCTGTTAATTCCGCGATCAAGAAATTTGCCAAGGAGTTAAAGTTCACCTCTCCGCAGCGCGGAACATGGCTGCTGAGCCCTCCCTTCGTGAAAGCAAAGACCCTTGTCCCTGCCAAAACCAAAGTCTCGGATACAGGGGCTCATGCTGCAATCCGGGAAAAAATGGAAGGATATATTCCTTTGTGGCTGAAGCGCCGTATCGATCTGAACCCTTTCTTTGCTCCAAAGGATGGAGAGCACAGAAAGGTAGCAGTACTTTTTATTCACTTCAAGGGATTTGATTTTGATAATACACCCAAGGAATCCTCAAAACTTCTAAAGGATTTTTACAAAACCCTGGATAATCTAAGTAATAAATATGACGGGTTTTTAAACAAGATCGATATTTATGAAAGATCAGTCCGTATTCTTCTTGTCATCGGCTTTCCGAATGCCCATGAGGATATCAATAAGAGAGCGGTTCAGCTGGCCTATGAATTGAAGAATTCAAAGGCAAGTGAAAAACTGGAAGTATCTATTGGAATAAATGGTGGATTTGCTTTCGCTACTCCCGTTGGTACTGACCACAGACGCGAGTACACCGTTATGGGCGATACCGTCAACCTTGCCGCCCGTCTGGCATCGGGCGCATCACGGGGAATGATCGAGGTCTCCAAAGCTATCTTCGACTCCACTTCGTCGCTCTTTAAATACAAAGCTCTGGGAGAGAAGAAATTTAAAGGCAAAACCAAGGGGATCCCCATATTTCGATTGCAGGACAAAGCTGAAACTTCCGCAGCGAGTGTTTCAAAGTGGCTTTCCGAGAGCTCTAAGATCGTAGGCAGGGGCAAGGAATTGGCCAAGGCCTATAGAAATTTGAAATCCGCTTCTTCCACGAAAGGAAGGATACTTGGTATTACGGGTGAGGCCGGTATGGGTAAATCCCGTTTTACAAAAGAAGTAGTGAAGCGCTTGAGCAAATTGAATTTCTCGATCAAAGAGGGCGCTTGCCTTTCATATGGAGCAAATCTATCTTATTATCCCTGGATCTCAGTGATGAATTCACTTCTCAAAATTGAGGCGAATGAAACAAAAACCGCAAAAAAGAAGAAACTCCAAACTGCCTTGAGAGCATTGGGCACCGAATATGTGAAACTTCTTCCTATCGTTGGAGAAGCCATGGGGATTGACTTTCCGGAAAATGAAATATCCAAACATATCGGTCCCAAGATAAGAAAACAGAGATTTTTTGATATCGTTCTTAGATTGGTCAAGGATCAGGCGAAGATAGCCCCGTTGACCATTATTATTGACGATATTCACTGGATAGATTCGGTGTCAATGGAATTGATCGAACATGTTTCCGCCAATATTGATGCGGACCGTGTATTGCTCCTACTTGTGTTCCGTCCCCTGCAAGGTGATTTTGAGTTCAGGAAGCGTTCTAATTACGCCGAAATACCGATCGCCGAACTTGATAATCAGGGCGTTGAGGAGCTTGTTGGGAATCTTCTGAATGTTGACAAATTACCCGGTGACTTCAAGAAATTGATCATGAAGCGTTCTCAGGGCAATCCCTTTTATGCGGAAGAAATCGTAAAGTCCCTGGTTGAACAGGGATTCATCAAAGAAAAACTTCTGGGTAAGTGGGAATTCACCGGAGATGCGAATAAGATCGATATTCCCGATACAATAGAGGGAGTTATTCTTACGCGTATTGATAGACTGGACCTTTTGGAGAGGGATGTAATACAAACGGCCTCGGTGCTTGGAAGGGAATTTGACGAGGAGATACTAACAGGGCTTTATTCGGCTGATATGGACCTTGGCAAGATCCTTGACAATCTGGGCAAACTTGATATTATTCTCAAGGGAGAGCAAAGCGAATCCAATAAGTATATCTTCAAACATATTTTTACTCAAGAGGTTTCCTATGGGACCATTTCCTTCGCGAAGCGCCGCGAATTGCACTCCAAGGTAGGGGTTTACATTGAGGATAGATTTTCAAAAAGGCGCGATGAATATCTGGGGATAATGTCTTATCATTTTCATTCTGCCAAGGATTATGACCGCAGCCTTTTATATTCTGTCCTTGCCGGTGAAAAGGCGAAAGCCGTTTATGCCAATGAAGAAGCAGTACAGTTCTTCACCCGCGCGATCGAATCTTATGAGGAGATGACCGACCAGCAGTGACCTATGGATAAGCCTTCTTCCGAGCGTAATTCCAAAGAACTCTATTGTCTAGCTTTGCGCTTCCGCGCTGAGATACTCAATATTATGGGAAAATACGATTTGGCTATGAGTGACGCGAAAAAGGGATTTGAGATCAGTGTTTTGCCATGGGACCGGAAGAAGATGAAATTAATGTCTGCGCTCATCCAAAGAAATCGAAACAAATATACAGAAGTAATGCGGATCGTAGAGGAAGTTCTTGCCGAGCTGGAGCCTTCCGGCGAGGAACATCTGCGTTTTGACGCAATGAACCTTATGGGGATTTGCAATATGTATTTGGGTGAATATGAGCAGGCAGTTGATTATTTTGTTAAAGCATTGGAGCTGAATAAAACTATACGAAATGAATTCTATCAGGGCGCATTGAATAATAATCTTGGCGCCATTTACTATCATCAGGGCTTTTACGAAATAGCTTTGACCCATTACCGCAGAGCGGCGAAATCCTTTACCAAGGTAAATAATCGCAGAATTCTCGGGATGGCAAAAAAAAACATAGGGATAATTTATTATCATACCGGCAGATATGATGAAGCAGAGGAGAAACTTCTGGAATTTCTGGATATCGCGAAAGCGACCTCTTATACACATGGGATCGCAGGAGCTTATAATGACTTGGGCGGAATGAATGTGGCAAAGGGAGATTATAAAAAAGCTCTTCACTATTTTGAGAAATACCTTGAAATAGTCCTGCAGCTTGACGACCAGAAAGGGATAGGAAATGCCTATATGAATATGGGAAATGTTTACATGAAAAGTAACAAATTTGATAAGGGGCTGGCATTATTTGCGAAAAGCCTCAAGATAGCGAGGAAACACAAATTTCTCAGAATGACCGGGATCAATCTGATCAATATTGCCTGCGCTTATATGGAGATGGCAGATTATGATAGAGTGTTGCCATATTTCGAAGAAGCCCGGTCTTTATTCAGCACGATGAAGGATCATCAGCACCTCAATGAGGTATTATGCAATCTTTCCGATTATTACAATTTCATCGGCAAATATGAAGATAGAGATAAAACTATTTCCAAGGCCCTTAGACTGGCAAATGAGGTCGCTCTGCCAAGATTGAAATACAATGCGCTTTATAATATGGGTAAATATCTTGCAGAGACAGCCCCCTCCAAAGCGGCGGTAAAATTTGAAAGAGCGCTGAAACTTGTCGAAGAAAATGATATAAGGAATGAAATGTGGTATATTTTAAAGGCATTGGGAAATGTTTACATAAAGAATAAGGAAACCGAATCTGCCGGCCGCGCGCTTCTGAAACGGGCCGCCGCACTGGGGACGGATCCGGAACAAACATCAAATATTCATATTTAATACAATGAATTAGTGGATGGGTTTTTCTTGACTTTGTTTTTATAATATGATAATATGTTCATATGAAACATAAAGAATATGACAACAAATTTCTGGATCTCTCGCTTTCCTTCAAGCTACTGGGGAATCCGCTGCGCTTGAAACTCTTTCGGCTTCTTCTGGAAAGGGATATGTGTGTCTGCGAACTTGAAGCTATAATGAAATCCGAGCAGTCCAGGATATCGCATTCCCTACGCCCGCTGAAGTTGTTGAAGATCGTAAAAAGCCATTATGAAGGGAAGATGGTCATCTACTCTCTGGATGGTTTCGCCTATGAGTCTGGCATCGCAGAATTGGTGGAAAAGAACATTGACCTTTCAAAGAGGGACAAGGCGCTGATAAATGCTGTATGCAGCACATCGCCGCGCTGTGGTTTGACCGGGTAGTATAATGAAGGAAATGAAAAGATTGCTGCTCTTCATTTCCGTTTTTCTGGCCGCCTATTTTTTCCGTCCCGATCTTTCGATGATACAAAATGCCGTTTTGGAATCGTTGGCCCTCTTACACGAATACGCTCGTGAGCATGTGCTGCTCTGCTTGGTGCCTGCGTTTTTCATTGCCGGAGGGATAGCGAGTTTCATTTCACAGAATGCCGTGATAAAATATTTCGGCGCTAAATCAAATAAATTTCTCGCCTATACCATTGCATCAATCTCGGGAGCTATCCTTGCCGTTTGTTCGTGCACTGTACTCCCGCTCTTTACGGGAATTTACAAGCGGGGTACCGGCGTCGGGCCCGCTACAGCATTTTTATACTCCGGCCCGGCGATCAATGTTATGGCGATAATCCTTACTGCAAGAGTATTGGGTGTGGAGCTGGGTATCGCCCGCGCTGTTGGAGCGGTAGTCTTTGCGGTGATAATTGGACTTTTGATGCATTTTATTTTCATAAAAGATGAACAACAAAGAAGTGATGCTGAAGACAATTTCACGGATCAGCAAGCGGAGGACATCAGGCCTTTGTGGCAGGAACTCGTATTTTTCGGCGGCATGTTAATCTTTTTGATCTTTGCGAACTGGCCGGATAGCGGTATTAAAGGAGTTATCTCATCGATACATTCCATTAAATGGGGTATTGCGGGTGCTGGACTGATACTTACGGTCATATCTGTATTCTCATGGTTTTCAAAGGATGATAGAAAATTCTGGCTGTCGTCAACATGGGATTTTTCAAAGCAGATCCTCCCGCTTCTTTTTGCTGGAGTACTTATTGCTGGATTTCTTCTCGGCCGGCCAGGGCACAAGGCATTGATCCCTGAAGAATGGATCTCCGGTTTGGTTGGCGGCAATTCACTTCTTTCGAATCTGATCGCGTCGATCGCCGGAGCATTTATGTATTTCGCGACCCTTACAGAGGTGCCGATCCTTCAGGGCTTATTAGGCGCCGGTATGGGAAAAGGCCCGGCATTGGCATTGCTTCTCGCAGGTCCCGCATTGAGTTTGCCTAATATGCTCGTAATAAAGAGTGTTCTAGGCACAAAGAAAACACTCGTCTACATTACGCTTGTCGTTATCATGGCTACGATCAGCGGAATATTGTTTGGAAATCTTTTCAAGTAAGGAGATCAAAATGAAGATTGAAATACTGGGAACAGGATGCCCCAAGTGCAGAAAATTGACCGAAAATGTTGAGGCCGCATTAGAGGAGTCGGGAGTCCAGGCTGAGATAATTAAGATAACAAAGATCGAGGACATTTTAAATTACGGCGTAATGGTGACTCCTGCTCTTGTAATAGATGGGGATATCAAAAGCGTTGGGAAACTTCTTTCAAAAGGTGAGATAGCAAAGCTTTTTTAATATTTGGCGGAATATATTTGATAATAAGCATTCAATGAAAATATACTTTGAACAGGTAGGAGCAGCAAATGAGATTATTAGCCGAATTTTTCCCTGAATTTTCAGGCAAACTTGATGAGATCGACGAAATGTACAAGCAGACGCGTTCTATTGATGAAAAGACATATCAGTTTATTTGTCTTGCGCTATCCGTCAAGAACCGTTCAGCACCATGTGTGAAAAAACATTTCAAGGGAGCTCTTGATGCGGGCGCCACCCTCAAGGAGATCACATATATCCTGGCATTGATCTTCAGAGAGAGTGCGGGAAGCGATGATTGCTGGGTACATGATGTTCTTGGTGATTACAAGGATATCATGCGGGATAATTTTAAGTGCTGTGAACGCTAGTTATGAATCAGAATACTTAATTTCTTAAATTATCAATAGCGGCAAATAATTGCATAATAATTTCTCCTATGGTAAACTTAGGGGTGAGCGAAAATAAAATATCAATAGTGATCCCTCTTTTTAATGAAGAGAAACGAATCTCTTCATCTCTTGAACATTTAAGGAAACTGTATTCACAAAATCCATTCGAGCTGATATTCGTTGATGACGGAAGCTCTGATGGTACTCTGGATATTCTGGAGCGAGACAAGGAATTTCCCTATCGAGTGATCTCCTATTCCCCTAATAGGGGAAAGGGATTTGCTGTCCGTACCGGCATATTGCAATCCTCCGGGGACATCGTTCTTTTTATGGACGGCGATCTAGCTATTTCTCCTGAATATATTCCTGAATTCGCTGCAAAGCTCAAGCAAGGGTATGATATGGTGATCGCCAGTAAGATCAGTAGTGATTCAAAGAATCTTATAAGAAAATTTGCCTCAAGCTTATTTAACTTATTAACCAGATCGGTCCTTGACCTTACATACAAAGATACTCAGGGCGGTTTCAAGATGTTCTCAAACTCCGCCGCAAGAACATTATTTTTACCCTTAAAGGAAACGGGCTTCGCTTTCGATGTGGAGCTGCTTCACCGAGCGCGGCTCGAGGGCTTGAAAGTGTTTGAATTCCCCGTTGAGTGGAGAGAAGATGTAAGAAATTCACGCGTCAGGGTTTTCAAGGATTCATTGATCATGTTTTTTAAAATACTAAGGATCAGAGGGTATCATTGAAGGCGCTTTCCAGAACGGTTCAATTCATTCTTATCTGGTCTTCGGTACTGCTGATCGCCCGCATATTTCAATACTTTTCCTTCGGCACCAATACATTTGACCTTTCCATATTTGACTATGCCTTTTTCAATACAATGAAGGGCGAGATATTCTTTGAGCCCTTCCACGGCATTTATACCAGTCATTTTGGAGTTCATTTTACGCCGTCACTTCTCGCCTTGCTTCCGTTCTATGCGATATTCCGCCACCCTTTATTCTTAATGATCGTGCAGGTTATCGCTGTCGGCGGATCCGCGTATTTTCTATATAGAATCGTCTCCGCCTTCCTTTCGGAATTCCAGGCATTTCTGGTTATTTCCGCTTATCTGCTTTTTCGTCCTCTTATTTCGGGTGTTATGTATGATTTTCATCCCATCGCGTTCTTTCCACTTCTATTATTCTGTCTGATCCACCAATTTATCACAAAGGGCAGGACATGGCTCAAGGTGCTATTATGGGTCCTGATCCTGGGGCTAAAAGAGGATCTATCACTGTACCTTACACTTTTCGCTGTGGTGGTGTTCTTTAAATTCAGTAAAAGATGGG
This sequence comes from bacterium, assembly GCA_023133295.1. Classification (GTDB taxonomy): domain Bacteria; phylum AUK180; class AUK180; order AUK180; family AUK180; genus JAGLWT01. The sequence goes on from JAGLWT010000039.1 coordinate 10,737, forward strand.
GTATAGCGTTTTTCATATCTTCGCTTGCATATTTTTTACTGACATACTTATTTATTCAGCCGTCATTTTATCATGGTGAAGGATTCTATCTCTTTTCTCATTGGTCACATTTGGGAGGTTCTTTGGCCGCGGTCGCCATTAATTTGCTTATTAACCCATTCAGGATATTTGCTTTCGATTGGAGCGGTATGAGTTTTCTGAAAACATTGAATTACTTAGCCCCGCTTCTTTTTATACCCCTTCTCAGCCCATTGTCCTTTTCCGCGATCGCGATTGCCTACATTGTCCTGATCACCTCATCTGAAACACAGATGCATTCCCTGGCTCTTCATTTTTCCTTTTACCTGCTGCCTTTTCTCTTTTACTCTTTTTCCGGCGGGTTAAAAGTGCTAAAAAAGCGTTTCGGCGGCAGGGCGCTTACTTATATTCTACTTGCCATACTTCTTATAAATATCGCAAACAGTTCGCTATGGGAACATCTTTCTCACGGAAAGTATTCGGGCTTGCATCAATATAAGTATTTGAAAGCCATTGAAACCGAGCTCTTGAAGCGCAAAGATGCGACAATATTTATTCAAAGCTCAATAATTCCTACACTGAAAAAAGACAATAGGTACCGGATGCTGGGAAAATCACTTCCGGAAGGAATAATTCTGATCAATCCCGAGTTGAATACCTGGCCGTTGAATAAAGAGGGATTTTACCGTATCATCAAAGAGCATACCGTAATAGCGAAAGAGGGGGATTTCTATATACTTGAAGTGTTCTAATCCATAACTTCTTTATATCGGAAGCAGCTTATCAAATGATCGTTCACTATGCCAGATGCCTGAAGATGCGAGTACAGGACTACGGGGCCGATAAATTTAAATCCACGTTTCTTTTTCAAGTCTCTGCTTATCTCCTCTGATAATTCGGTCTTTGCGGGTATCTGCGAAAGGTCTTCCCAGCGATTGATTATCCGACCTCCGGAGAAGGATATCAGATAATCATAGAAGGAGCCGAATCTCTCGCTTATTTTTAGAAAGCATGCCGCATTGTTTACCGCCGCTTCTATTTTAGCGCGGTTTCTTATTATTCCTGTGTCAAGAAGAAGTTCCTGGATCTTTGTTCTATCGTAAGCCATTACTTTTTCCGGATCAAAATTTGCGAAGGCCTTTTTGTAATTATCTCTTCTTTTGAGAATGGTTGACCATGACAGCCCCGCCTGGGCGGATTCCAGAGTGAGGAATTCGAAATGTTTCTGGTCTTCTTTTATCAGCACTCCCCATTCCTCATCATGATATCGTATCATTTCTTCATCCTGAGCCCAAGGGCATCTTACTTTATCATTATCGCTTTTAACCATGATATTATCCCCGAAACTGAGATTGCGCTGTAGAAGAGAAGTATGGCCATGGCAATATTGAAGGGCCTGCGGAATTTTTTTAGAAATCTCTGAAATACAGCACCAAAGAGCGCCCAAAGTGAAGTGGCGGTAAATGCGGTTACAGCAAGGAATATCCCGAAGAGAAAGATCACCCATTTCGATGAGGCATTGGGTATGATAAATGTGGAATACACCGTGAGAGCATAGAGCAGGACCTTCGGATTTATAAATTGCAGCAGTATTCCCTGTATATATGACAATTCTTTCTTCTGCATATCTTTTTCTTCGGGCTGTATAAGAAATACGATGCCCAGATATGTCATGTAAAGCGCTCCCGCAATAGCCGTATACGGCCTTATCACCGGTGCGATATTCAATAGAAAAATATTGAAAAAGGAAGCGAGATTGAAGATAATGAACACACCCGAGGTGATGCCGAAGATAAATTTATAGGTCCTCTTCAACCCGCAATTGTTTGCGATGGCCATTGCTATTACATTATTCGGCCCGGGTGTGAATGTAACTACGATCACATATGAGAGGAAAGGCAATAACCATTTCATATTGAATTATACCACACCTGAGCGCGTAAAAGCAATCAGACCGCTACCCGTAGTGTACTGTTCCATAAATACCATAACAATGGCTGATGCTATTTTCAATCCGTATTCAAGGCGCGAGAAATGTAGCATACCCGAAGCGGTATGTAAGGAACGAGCAACGCAGAAGACGGAAAAAGAGCTTCAGCCCGAAGGGAACGTCATCTTTGATCAATTCATTCCTCTCTCTTCGCTTACGGACCACAAAGGGTACACCGCGCTCATCGTTCGTTGGAATTGACTCAAATCTAAACATTCCATTGTTATGGTATTTATGGAACAGTACACTAATTGTCATTTAGATTTCTCGCAGGATATATGAAAAATTTGAATCTTCCGCGATTATCCCTTACAATAATCAAAAGGAGATATCAATGCCGAAAGAATTCTTTCAACGGACCATAGAAGAATTAAAAGATAATTACAAAACAGATATAGCCAACGGTTTGACTCAAGAGCAAGCGCAGGAAAGATTGACAAAATACGGTAGGAATGTTCTTGAAGAAGGTGAAGGAGTGTCTCCCCTGAAGATACTATTCAATCAGTTCAAGAGCCTGATAGTCCTGTTGCTGTTGGCCGCCGCTGTAGTATCCTTTTTAATCGGGGAGCAGATCGAGGGAGTGGCTGTTGCCGTAGTTATCATATTGAATGCGGCATTCGGTTTTATCACGGAGTTCAGAGCAGAAAAGGCAATTGATGGGCTTCGTAAAATGATCCCTTCCACCGCCAAGGTTATCAGAAATGGTGAATTGATCAATATTGACTCCGCTCTGGTCGTACCTGGGGATATCCTATTTGTTGAAGAAGGTGACAGGATAACCGCCGATATCAGATTATTTGAAGCTGATAATATGTTCGCCGATGAAGCGATCCTTACCGGTGAATCCGAGCCGGTCGAAAAACACAATATTCTTATCGGATCTTCTGAAACTCCACTTGCCGAGAGAGTGAATATGCTCTTTACGGGTACTGCTCTTACAAGAGGTAATGGCGCTGGTATAGTAGTGGCCACCGGAATGGAGACGCAGATGGGGCAGATAAGTCACCTCCTGTCAACTACAGAGGATGAAACCACGCCATTGGAAAAGAAATTGGCTGCCCTTGGCCGTGCTCTCGTTGTTATCACCCTTGTGGTCGCGGGCATTGTGGCATTAACAGGTATTTTGCTGGGCAAACCCCTGGTAGATATGCTGAAAACGGCTATTGCCCTTGCGATCGCCGCTGTACCGGAAGGCCTTCCCGCCGTCGCTACGATCACTCTTGCTATCGGTATGGGAAAGATGGCAAAGAAGAACGCTCTGGTGAAAAGCCTTCCCGCTGTGGAAACGCTTGGATCAACTACCGTTATCTGCACCGACAAAACGGGAACATTAACAGAAAATCAGATGACCTTGAAAAAGGCCGCTCTTTTTCAAAAGACCTATGATATTACGGGTACGGGCTATGATCCGAAAGGCGATTATCTCTTATCAGGCAAGAAGATCGATGTTGAAAGTGATCCCGTCCTGACGGAATTTCTGCAGCTCGGCGCATTATGCTCGAATGCCGCTATCAGCGAAAATGAAGGTGACTGGAGTGTTGTGGGAGATCCTACAGAAGGCGCGTTGCTGTCTGCCGCCGCTAAGGCCGGATTTGATCACGCTTACTTCGAGCAAGAGCGTTTCGATCGTTCTGGAGAGATCCCTTTTTCATCTGAAGCGAAATATATGGCGGTATCTGTGGAGCACAATGGCACCAAGCGCCTAATGGTAAAAGGAGCTCCCGGCATTGTCCTTGATATGTGTTCGCATATCAGAACCGCCGAAGGCGATATTCCGCTGGATGAAGACAAAAAAGCAATGCTTATGAAAAAGAACAGCGCCCTTGCGGGTGAAGGCCTGAGGATATTATCTCTTGCTCTTAAGAATGATACTACTGTCGATGCTCTTGCGGACAATGCCCCTTCGGGGCTTGTATTTCTCGGGTTCGCAGGGATACTGGATCCTCCCCGTCCCGATGTCGCAGCCGCTATTTCAGAGATCGCCGCAGCCGGTATCCGGACAATTATGATCACGGGAGATCAAAAAGAGACCGCATTATCCATTGCGCGCCAGATCGGCCTTGCCGGCCCGGATGATACTGCCGTGTCGGGGAATGAACTCGATAAGATGTCCGGTGCCGTATTGCTTGAAACGATCAGAAAGCATTCCGTGTTCTACAGGGTATCTCCTAAAAATAAACTGGACATTGTCGGCTCGCTGAACGATGCCGGAGAAATTACCGCGATGACAGGTGACGGAGTTAACGATTCTCCTGCATTGAAAAGAGCCTCGATCGGTATCGCAATGGGGCAAAGGGGCACTGCCGTCGCGCAGGAAGCCTCCGATATGGTCTTGCTGGACGATAAATTCACCACTATCGTTAGTGCCGTAAAACACGGCAGGGTAATATTTGTTAATATTGAGAAATTCATTCATTACCTCTTTTCCTGCAATCTTTCAGAGATACTTTTTATTTTCATCGGTATCCTGATGAAATTACCCACCCCGTTGCTTGCTTTGCAGATACTCTGGCTGAATCTGATCACCGATGTATTTCCCGCCCTTGCCCTGGGCTGGGAAGTGCCTGAAAATGATGTTATGGCGCAAAAGCCCCGTAAACTTGGAAAGAAGATCCTTTCGGGTGAATTCAAAAGAAAGATCGGCATACATGCCGTTATCATTACTCTCGGCCCTCTATTTATTTATATAATGGCTCTCAGGGACCCGTTGATAGGACTTGATCAGGCAAGGACCATGGGCTTTCTCGCTATCGCCTTTGTTCAGCTTCTGCATGTCTTTAATGTGAGAAGAAAGAGCGGTCTGGGATTGGACCGTACTTCATTGAAGAACCCGTATATCTGGGGAGCCTTCGCATTAGCGACTTTCTTGCAGTTATTCGCCGTTTATGTACCATTCATGCGGAATGTTCTCCATACTTCTCTTCTCGGCGGCATAATGTGGCTCTGGGTATTATTCGGTTCTGTTGCCCCGGTCATCTTGATCCAATTGTGGTCTTTGGCGAAAAAATTGATGTTTCGTAGTGGCAGACCGGTGTGTCTGCCATGATAGTAGAGAAGGTTGTTCAAAAGTTCAAGGTTGAGAAATAATAAATAGAGCTTAGTTGGGGAATGTATATAGATTTACACGGGAACATTTTCCTTACAGGTTTTACTTCGTTACCTGATCACCGCCACTTTTCTCAAAGCGTTCTTTCCCGCGTCGAAACTTACATTAATTATGTAAATGCCGGCAGTAATCGAATTGTTCTCAGAATTTGTTAATCTCCAGACATAGCGATTGCCGTGAACTCTTTCAATATCTCCGTGTGAGAGTGAGGCCACTTTTTCTCCTGAAATGGAGAAAATTTCGATCTCCTCAGCATCTTCCGCAATAATATTTATCAATTCTGAAGCGGGATTGGGTCCGTACAGCACTCCATATTCTTCTACCGGGCAATCATCTATGGTTCTGTCGGAAAGAACTCCATATGTTCCCGAAGAATAGATTTGCGCCTGTAAAATGTATCCGTCAAGAAGATCATTTTCAGGATTACCGTCAGTGTCATCGATGATCACACATTCCATCTCACTCAATCCTGAATGATCAAGTTTGTATATTCCCAATGAAGAAGGTCTTTCTATATTGGGAATCTCTCTCTGGGAAACGAATATAGAAAGTGTGGCGTGGTCTTGAAATTCTCTGTCGTTCTGTCCGTTAATGGAAATATTCCGCCATATGCCGAGATCTTCAATAAATGAATCGCCGGCAGCGGGTCTTGAGATAGGTGAAGAAATAACTCCTGAGAAAACGGACGAACTGTCCAATTCGGAAATTTCAAGAGATGTTCCCGAGCGATCACTGATTACATAAACATCAGAGGCATCGTCAAGTTTGACAAAGCCGCCTATGGAAGGGTCGCATATTACCTTAAGTTCGTAGCTGCCGGTATCTTCCTTAACATAGGTGAAACGGTCGCCGCCTGTAGGAGCCCAGCTGACAAATCCCTCATTATAAGCATTGTCCATCGAAGGATTGCCGAGAACAGTGCCATTGCCGTAAACATCGAAATTCGCGCCGCCGATCACAGTTGCCGGAGAGGAGTAGAATGTGAAATTATTGAAAGTTCCCGCGACATCCTTTACATAAGCGACTACCGATGAGTCGATAGAGAAACTGGGAGAAAAACACGGCGCATCGCCGATATTTACCAATATTACCCTAGGGTCGGCAAGGGATGACACTGCATTTGATGTCCCTTCAATTATGTCAGGGATCCCTGAAATGAAATAGATCAATGTATCCACCGGTTTGTTTGTCCTAGCCGCCGGCCTCCGCACGAATGCTATTTTCATATTGTCGGGACTCCAGCGTGCCTGATAGTACTTGTCTACCGCTGTAAGATCCTGTGCCGGGTCAGAGAGTTCTGTGATCCGCCGCAGCTCGCTGTCAAAGACGGTACTGTCAGAAATATATGCCCAGATATCTCCGGATATACTTACTGTGATCCTCTCTTTTCCATCGGGCATATTAAGTGCGTCGGTCCAGTGGGGGTCTACCCATTTGTAATACGCGGCCACGGAACTCGGCTGAAAGAGCGCCGGTGAGTCGGGTGTTGAACCATCGCTTTTGACCCCAAGTATTCTGAGGGGACTTGAACCCGCAAAGAGTATCCACTGATCATCCGGTGACCAGGATAACTGTGAAACATGAGAAACATCACAATTAGCGGAGGCAACGGTGAGAGGTATTCCTGTTCCATCGGCATTGGCGGTTTTAATAAGCGTGCCTGATGCTCCCATTTCAATAAATGCTATCCTGCGTACCGCGCCTGAATTCGACCATGCGGGAAAGAGGATAATCGAAGTTCCTGCATAGAGTATGGGTTCATAAGTCCTGTCTACAAGGATGGAAAAAGTATCGTTCCAATTGCCTTCATTTGCAGTGATGTTAATATCAAATAGGATATTTTCTCCGGCGGGGCAATCAGTGGAAATAAATATCTCATAGGAAAGATCACTTGTGACACTGTTCCCTGAAGGGATATCCGCATATGTGGAGGAGTCGGAATTGACGGTTACATAGGAATTCGAGGTAGAGATGGCCGCGGATACTCCTGAAGCCCCGTCAATTTCAATATTTTTAAGTGTAAGATCGATGAGGACGCTTTCTGCGGCATCTGCGTTGAAATCTCCGTTGCCGCCCAGGGAATCATCCAGTAAATGTCCTTCGTAGATCAACTCTACTAATTTAGGCGCCATCTGATCCACAGTGATGCTGAAATTCAGAGAGGCTTCTCCACTATCGGCTGTGATATCAAGTTCAAAATTTATCACTTCACCCGCAGGGCAGCTCCGATCCACAGAGATCACATAAGGAGTCAGTGATTCGCCTTTATTATTATTTTGCTTTGTTCCAAGCTCGGGAAAATTCGCGGAGGAAGTGTCCACGGAAGTGAAGCTGTTTGAAGTGGAGAGCAGGCCTGAAATATTAGTTACCACAGTTGCCCCGTCATTCTTGATCGTAATATAAAGGTCAACTGTTTCTCCGCCGTCCAGATCCGAATCCCCGTTGCCTCCGATGGAATCGTCAATACTTTTAGAATAATATGAAACATTAAGAGAAGGAGTTCCCGGGTCAAGCCCGATGCCTCGGATAAACTCATCCCAATTGGATGAAGTTATAGGCAGTCCGGCATATGCATTATCATAGTTGGTGGGTGTGGGCAGATATATCGCGACCCCGTCACAATCAGTATATCCGGTGCCCCAAGTGTAATTAGAGTATACCAGGTTCGCAAACTCGTTCTTCAGGTCCGCGGCGGCGGTTTTGGCCGTTGCGGGAAGGGATGAAGAGGCAACGAGATCACAGAAGTCGCCTAAGTCCCTATAATCATGGGAGGGTGGGAAGTACCCGTATGAGTCATAGGGCTGCAGCATATGTGTGGTATTATTGATCAGCGTGTTTATTGTTGAAGAGTAACCTAGCCAGATGGCTTCCCGCATTTTGACGGCGAAGGTATTGAGCAGGGTTTTGGCCGTCGCTATTCTAGAGAGGTCAACAACGGATTGTGTGGATTGTCCCTGATTGACATATGTTGCCGCTATTTTATCGCCCAGCTGAGCGGGGGTCATTCCTCCGTTCGCCTTGGCAAGCGGGTCCAGCCAGCTTGAGTAGATCCATCCATCGGCGCCTTCGGTTTCCTCGGAGGCAACATACCAGCTCGCATACGGCGCACATACCTCATTTACTTCAAACATCTGCATGAGGCAGGCGTCAAAACCGATAAGCTCTATTTTCCTGCCGGTATGAGAAAAAACAGTAGAAAGCGCGGAGTCCAATTCACCTCCGGCGACGGATATGGATTTACCCGATGAATCATCATTTGAAAAATCCTTGAAAAGCCCTCCCCTAAGGTCCGGGCTTCCCTTGGTCCACCCGTCCCCATGATCCCAAAGCACTACAAGGAAGTTATTTGCAGGATAATTGTCATACCCCCACATAAGAAAGTCGCTTAATGTGTTAGGGCTTCCCATATCGACCTCGCCCAGATCCGTGAGATATGGGGAAGACGGAGTCATTCCGGCGGTGATATAGAATCTTCTGCAGCTTCTCCAATCTCCATAAGTGGTACTGTAGCCGAGCGCTCTATCCATTTGAACTACAATGTTGATATTGGCATCCGAACCAACGGCCGCCATCTCCATGAAATCCTGAATGCCGTAAGGCTCCAGATTATTATCGCAATTCAGATAGACCAGAACCGTCCATTCCTTAAGCGCAAATATCGAAGAAATAAATATTAATAAAAAAAATAGTACTAATCCGCCTCTTTTCATAACTGACCTCACTTCTTCATTTTAACAAAACGACAGTAAAATTACAAATTTGAAGACGGATGGAAATCGTTGATACCTTCGATACAGGCGCGCAGAGAGTCATTTCTTGATATAATTTTCGGAATACCATATAATTTTACATGAAAAATAAAATCATCGAACTTATGCGGGAACACCGCTCCGTGAGAAAGTACAAAAAGGATAAGATCTCAGATAATGTCATTGAACAACTGGTGGAAACGGCGCAATGTGCGGCATTTGCGGGTCAGATGTATTCTGTCGTTTACGAAACAGAAGGCAAGCTTCCATTAGGAGCTCCGCTGCTTTTTACCATATGTGTTGACCTGCACAAGTTTTCCAAGATCATGGATAAACGGGATTGGAAATGGATCACAAATGACCTCTATTCTTTTATACTCGGGATACAGGATGCTTCGTATTTTGCGCAGAATCTTGTTCTGGCAGCGGAGTCGATGGGTTTTGGCACATGCTTCCTTGGATATACCCCATATTACGCTGCAGCTCTAAATAAAAAAATGAAGCTGCCGCAAAAGGTATTTCCTTTTGTTCAGTTGACCGTGGGTGTACCCGATGAGATATTCCAGACACGGCCCAGATATCCATTGAATTTTACCTTGTTCAAAAATGAATATGAAGAGCTCAATGATGAGCTTATCGAAGAAGCGATGGAGGTCATGGACAAGGGTTATCTTGCTCAGGAGTATTATAAGAGACTTGATGCGATGATCGACTTGACAGGTGAAAAAAAGGAGACCTTTAATTTTGACAATTATTCATGGACTGAACACATCTCAAGAAAATGGGGCCAGTTTCATCCCGAGATGGACAAGATATCAAAGCAATTGAAAAAATGTGGATTCGATTTTCAGCAGGAGGCACCACTCGATGAATAAGAAGAATAATGTTTGGGATAATGATGCCTACGGGCACTTGATATGGGATTATCATAAGGGCGATCATGATGTAGTCGAGATCGTTGAGAGGGACGACGGATATGTTGATGCTTCTAGTGTTCTGATCCATAAATATGATAACAATGGAATGTTTAGATTTGAGTCAATTCCAACGAACAATAAGCGCGGCGTACCCTTTGTGGTCCGTAAGCGAAGAGAGAGGAAGAAATT
>JAGLWT010000004.1 GCA_023133295.1 bacterium
ATCGTTAGAGCTTTTAGAGGCAGGAACGAATGTTCGAGGAAAAATGACATGCTGTTTGAGAGAGGAAAATTCCGAACGAGTTCATGCATTTTAATGAGTGTATGCTTCGGTCCGAAGGAAAAAGCGAAAGGAAAAGAGAACGCCTTCCGGAACAATAATATACTATTTTTCTTTTTGAGCATCATGAAATGATGTGAGAAAAGCATATGTTAATAATGAAAAGATGGATTATCGGGTCCCCGAACAAATCCGGGATTTCCCCTTCGCTACAACAAGCTACGATAATGACGGATGTGATTCCATATTTCCTTACCCACTTGTGCCTTGTGCACTTGTCGCTTGTGCTCTGCGAAGCAAAGCCTCAATTGATGGATCAGAAACTAGGAATCCAATATATTTCTTGTTTTACAGCTCTTATATTCGAATTGAAGGGTGATGTGATCAATAGAAAATTCATCGTTCAACAGTTGATGAATATCTGCCTTAACGATCTCCAATTGTGATAGCTTAAGGTCACGGCAGATATCAACATGGCACTCCAGATAGAGTTGCTTCTCATTAAGGCTCCAAACATGCATATTGTGGACGTTGTCAATCTCATTTAAATTCTCCATTTCCAGCTTTATACGCTCAATATCAATGCCCTTGGGTGTTCCCTGCATTAATATGTGTGTAGCGTCCAGGAGTATTTTTAAGGCAGCGTAAAGTATATAAGCCCCTATAGCAAACGTAAGGATCGGATCGATCATCGGTATCCCTGTTATATTAATGAAAATACCGCCCAATATCACGGCAACCGAAGACAATGTATCGGAAAGGAGATGCAGAAAAGCGGCTCTGAAATTAATATTTGATCCAACATCCCTTTTCAGCAATAGCACCGAAAAGAGATTTCCTAAAAATCCGACCGTTGCAACCCCTATCATGATATCGGTATTTATCATTGAGGGCCGGTATATTCGGCTGATGGCCTCTTTTAAAATAAACAATGCGATGATCATGAGGACGACGGTATTGAAAAACGCGGCGACCACCTCTGATCTTCTAAAACCGAATGTTCGCTCAGCGGTGGCGGACTTATGCGCTCTTTTATGAGCGAGATAGCTTATAATAATGGCCGTTACATCCGTGAGATTGTGTAATGCGTCGGTTAATAGCGCAAGGCTTCCCGAAAGAATGCCCCCAATAAATTCAGAAAGAGTAATGACCGCATTGAGCACAACAACAAAAAGAAGTCTTTTTCCTCCTTCCTCTGTTCCGTGCGCGTGCTGATGCATAGTGTTCTGTTTCACAAATACGATTGCAGTCGTTCACGAGTGAACGAGGTACGAGGCGTTAAGAAGTGTGAAGTGTGAAGTGTAAAGTGAAGAGAATAAAACAATATCCACACCCGTAACCGGAAAATCAATATTTCGTTTAACACTTTAATTCTCCTGTTCCAATCATATCGCGCCGCCCCCCAATCAAGATATGGGACATGTCGTACGCCCCCGGCGTTCGTCTGTCCCGATGTAAAAGTTCCAAGCGGAGAGTTGAAAATTGTGAAGCAATTGTAAACTCTACGCAATGTTAGTGTTCTGATTCCTAAATACGATGACAATGGAATGTTTAGATTTGAGTCAATTTCAACGAACAATGAGTGCGGTGTGCCTTGGTGGTACATCAGCGAAGAGAGAGGAAAAAATTGACCAAAGATGATATTCCCTTCGGGCTGAAGCTCTTTTTCAGTCTTCTGCGTTCCTCGTTGCTTACATACCGCTGTGGGTATGCGGTGTTCCTCGCGCCTTGAATACGGAACAAAAATAGCATCAGCCATTGTTACCGTCTTTATGAATCAGAGCACCATAATCACACGATACACTCTCTACGCCTCTTTTTCTGTTTTCTGCGCTCCTGACGCCTCTCATGCTAAACAAAATAGCATCAGCCATTGTCATTGTCTTTATGAATCAGAACACACATAGATTAGTTTTCTTTTAGAAGCGATACGGGATTTTCGACAATGACCTTGATGGGGTTGTAGGTCTTGAAGGTCGTGAGTTTATCCGCTTTCAAAGAAGTGAGCTGAAGGTCCAGAAACCCCCTGATGAGCTCTTCTTTGATCTCTTCATAGGTCTGTTCCCTCGATTCTTTTTCCGTTTCGCTGATGAAGAAAAGGATAATTTCATTATTGATCTCATAAGGCTCGGTAAAACTGCTCGCCGGGTGATTCAGGAGGTTCTTCACTTCTCCGAGGCTTTTTTTGAAAATGATCTTCAATTGAACATCGGTGAAGGAGACATTCTCCGAAATGTTTATGCGCTCAGAAAATTTCTTCTTTACAGCGCTCTTAAACAGATCGTAATCGCGGCCGTATTTGCGCAGCAACTGCTGAAGATCAGAAAAGACGGCAATGGACTGACCGGGATCATCTACGGTTACCACGATGCGGCTTCCTTTGATAAAGGGTTTTTGTATGTACTGTGCCTTGTTCTTGTCATAATAATCCAGGATCTTCTGTTCTGAGTACTGCATTGTGTCCCGCAAGCCCTCCGCATAAAGAAGCTGAAGATAATATTCATTAAAAAGTCTCTCGATCTCTTCTTTCGATACATTAACTGAGGATAGAAAGTCTCCCTTCCCGGAATAAAATACTTGTCTGGACCTGTCGTATGCTTCGTTCTTCTCTATCTTTACGCTCTCTTTCAAGGCAAGAAGATACATGATCTTATTATCGATCGCAGCGGAAAAAAAGTGCTGGGAATGTATGGGATTCAATTTTCCGGAACTAAGTACTTCATAAATATCATTGCTGAGCACCGCCTTGAAATCATTAAGCGTGATCACATGTTTTCCCGCCTTTGCGAGTACCGGCGATTTATTGGAGCTGCATCCGGCAAGAGCTATCACTGCAATGATCGCAATTAAAAAAAATCTTTTTCTCATATTATTAATTTCCTATCCGTTTAACGCGGTTTTTAATTTATCGGCAAGGTCTGTACGTTCCCAAGTGAATCCTTCAAAGGATTTGTTATTGAAATTGACTTGCCTTTGCTTCTCTACCCTTCCAAAATGGCCGTAGGCGGCAGTGTTTATATAGATCGGCCTCAAAAGGTCAAGATGCTTTATTATCTGTGTAGGTTTCAGCGGGAACATCTCCCGGACTGTTTTTTCAAGTTTCTCTCTGTCAACCTTTTCTGTACCGTAGGTGTTCAGCATGAAAGAGACCGGATCGGCTACTCCGATCGCATATGCGATCTGTACTTCGCATACATCTGCCAATGTTGAAGCAACAACATTCTTTGCGATATATCTCGCCATGTAAGAGGCGGAGCGGTCGACCTTTGAAGGGTCCTTTCCTGAAAATGCGCCGCCGCCATGAGAGCCGACACCACCGTAGGTGTCAACTATGATCTTTCTGCCGGTCAATCCCGTATCGGCGACGGGCCCGCCAAGAATAAAGCGTCCCGTAGGATTAATATAGATCTTGATATCTTTTGCCCACATATCTTCGGGTATCACGGGCTTGATTATATGTTCTCTCACATCATTGCGGACCTGTTCCAGGTCTATGTCATCGGTTTGGGTCGAGATGACAACTGCGGTGATCTCTTTTGGAACACCGGCTTCGTACCTTACGCTTACCTGAGATTTTCCATCGGGCCTGAGATAAGGGATGAGGTCAGCTTTTTCTTTCCTGACATATGCCAGTCTTTTTGTAAGTTTATGAGCTAAATTAATGGGCATGGGCATAAGGTCGTCGGTCTCGATCGTAGCGTAGCCGAACATCATTCCCTGATCGCCTGCTCCCTGTTCATGGTCGCTTGAAGTATTTACTCCCATTGCTATATCGGATGACTGATTCTTTATCGAGGTCAAAATCCCCACGGTTGCATCTGAAAAACCGTATTCTTCCTTGGTGTAACCGATTCTCTTGATCACTCTCTTCGCAATACTGAAGATATCTGAATAGGTTTTGGTCGATACCTCTCCGGAAATAAAACAAATACCGGTGGTAACAAGTGTTTCGACCGCAACCCTTGAGCTGCTGTCGCCAGCGATCATATCATCTAAGATGGCATCAGATATCTGATCCGCTACCTTGTCTGGATGGCCCTCGGTCACGGATTCTGAAGAAAAAATAAAATTTCTGTTCTTAAGTATCATGTAAACTCCTTTATTTAATAAAACCAATGCGGTCGAAAGGGAACCATCGGAATCGTACTATGCCGATAACCTTTCTTATATGTACCGGTCCCCAGAAACGGGAATCATAGGAATCTGTCCTATGGTCACCCATCATGAAATAATAGTCCTCCGGAACGGTGTATTCTGATCCGTTCTCCGGCCAGGATCCGGGAAGGATATGTTCGCTCTTTGAAAAATCGGCATTGTTCGCGGTGTAATAGGGTGAGTTCTCGGGAAACGGCCAGTTCTTGAAATACCCCCTTTTTCCCCTGTCAAGTTTCAGATAATCCTCCTCTATCTTTTCTCCGTTTCGAAAGAGGACATTATCTTTCATATACAACTTGTCCCCGGGTACTCCAAGGCAGCGCTTAACAAAAAGCGGTTTATCGCTTTTCGCATAGGTAGGCGGGATAAAGACCACGATCTCATTTCTCTTGGGAGACCGCTTCTCCATGATATGGAATTTTATCTTGGTGAAGGGTATGCTTACTCCGTAGAGGAATTTGTCTACGAAGAGCTGATCGGCGATCAGCAGAGAATCTTCCATAGAACTTGATGGGATCTTTGCTGTTTCGATGAACATGGATTTTATCACAAGTGCTATCAATGCAGCTGATATGACCGCATCGAGCAGCTCGAACCAGAATCCCTTACGCTTTTTTCTTCTTTTTATTATCATCGTCAACTTTTTTGTCTTCTTTATCGATCTCGGGTAAAAGTCCAAAAGCAAAGAGGATATACCCGGCAACTATCAACAGGGACGGCAATGGCGCTTTTCCGAAATAAAGCATTGCCAAGCCGATTAAGACAAGGATCACGCCGATAATTGCTATGTAGGTCTTTCTTCCCATATTAACTCCGTAAATTCAAATTCAATTATAAACAATTTCACCCGATTTTGCAAGTACGCCCTCCTTGATATTTTATTTGATTTATTCTAAAATATACTTATTAGAAGTTTGATAATGTTCACAGGAGAAAACTATGATAGACGGGGTAATTGTAAAAAAACTCTTTTGGCGTCCGGATGAAAGAGGCAGATTGATGGAGATCCTCCGCAGTGATGATGAAATATACCAGAGCTTCGGCCAGGTTTACCTTACCACGGCATTCCCCGGCGTGGTAAAGGCGTGGCACTTTCACAAGGAGCAGGATGACCTGATGGCCGTTATCAAGGGGATGATGAAGATCGTCCTGCATGATGCCCGGCCGAATTCGTCGACCCTCGGGGAGACACAGGTCTTCTATTCCGGGGAGCATGACCCGCAGGTCGTTAAGATCCCCAAAGGCGTTTACCATGGCTTCATGTGTATTTCCGAAAGCGAGGCATTTGTGATTAATACGGTATCAAGGCCTTATAATGCGGCGGAACCTGATGAGTTCAGACTGCCGTTCGACAGCAATGAGATCCCTTACGATTGGGCAAGAAAGAACGGATAATAACTAATTGAAATATAAAAAGGAGCAGCAATGAAATTATATGAGTTTCAGGGAAAAGAACTTTTTGCCCGTTACGGAATCCCTATCCCAAAAGGGAAAGTTGCCAATAAAGCAGAAGATGCGATAGGATATTGCAGCAGCAGCGATCTTCCGGTGGTTGTTAAGGCCCAGGTCCTTGTCGGCGGCCGCGGAAAAGCGGGCGGCGTAAAGGTTATTTCTGAAAAAGAAAAGATCAAAGAAACGGTAAACTCGATCTGGGGACTGGATATCAAGGGTTATAAGGTTGAGAAACTGCTTGTTGAAGAAGGGGTGGAAATAGAGAATGAGATCTACCTTTCCATCATGGTCAACAGGGACTCTGAAAGGTTCACTATTATAGCCTGTTCCGAGGGCGGAGTGGATATTGAAGGCGTAGCGAAGGTGGATCCGGGCGCGATACTGAAAATGGATATAGACCCCCTAATAGGGCTTCGTTCGCATCACAAGGCAAAACTCTTTTCTCATTTATCACTTGACAATCCGAATATCAAGTATCAGATAGGGTATATTGCCGATAAGATCTTTAATATGTCGCGCGAACTTTATTTGAATCTTGTGGAGATAAATCCTCTTATAATAACTAAAGGCGGCCGTGTTCTCGCTCTTGACTCTAAGATTGTGGTCGATGACAACGGAATACCTTTCCTGAAGGATTTTGAAAAATTCATTAATAATGACGATAAAAGCCCACAGGAGATCGAAGCCAAGGAAAAGGGGCTTTCTTTTGTTTCTCTGGACGGAAATATCGGCTGTATCGTGAATGGCGCCGGTTTGGCAATGGCGACAATGGATATGATAAAACATTTCGGCGGTGATCCGGCTAATTTCCTTGATGTCGGCGGTTCCTCAAATCCGGAAAAGGTTATTAACGCTCTGAATATCATCACATCAAATGATAAGGTGAAGGTCATCCTTTTTAATATTTTCGGCGGGATCACCCGCTGCGATGATGTTGCCAACGGAATTAAAGCGGCATTAAAGGCATTGGATATCAGTATTCCCATTGTTATCCGGCTAACGGGCACCAATGAGAAAGAAGGTGTAAAGATCCTTGAAGATATGGGGATGGAAACTACGACATCAATGACCGATGCCGTAAAGAAAGCGGTCGCACTTTCTTCAAAGGAGGCGTAAATGTCTATACTGTTGAATAAAGACTCAAAGATAATAGTTCAAGGGATTACCGGCCGTGACGGCTCTTTTCATACCGGAGAAATGCTCAGATACGGGACAAAGATCGTTGGCGGTGTTACCCCGGGGAAATTGGGCCGGAAAGAACACGGCCTGCCCGTGTTTGATACGGTTTCCCAGGCGGTAGCCGAATTGAAGCCGGATGCCACATGTGTTTTTGTTCCACCCAGATTTGCGATCGATGCCGTTTGGGAATCCATAGAATCCGGCATCGGCCTTATCGTTATCATCACAGAGGGCCTTCCCTCCAGGGATCTGATGGAAGCGAAAAGCTATGCCTCCGGCAGGGGGATCGTGCTTATCGGGCCAAATTGTCCGGGAATCATTACTCCCGAAGAATCCAAGGTGGGAATCATGCCGGGGCATATCTTTAAAAAGGGCAATGTCGGGGTGATCTCCAGGAGCGGAACACTTACTTATGAGGTTGTCCACGCTCTAACTCAGGCAGGAATGGGACAATCCACCGTGATCGGCATTGGCGGTGATCCTATTATAGGCAGCAGGTTCTTAGACCTTCTAAAATTGTTCAAGGATGACCCTGATACGCATTCCGTTGCCTTGATCGGCGAGATCGGCGGCTCGGATGAATATATTGCCGCTGAATATATCAAGAATGAATTCGGCAAACCCGCGGTAACATTTATTGCTGGCAAGACCGCTCCCGAAGGTAAAAAAATGGGCCATGCGGGCGCGATCGTCGCCGGAAAAAGCGATAGCGCCCAGGCAAAGATCGCCGCTCTTAGCGAAATGGGCATTTCCGTCGCGGAATTGCCTCAGGATATACCGGAATTGCTGGAGAAATGCAGTTTATAATCAATCCCCTTGCGGGCAAGTTCAAACGCAAGGGAATCCTTAAGCGTATCCTGAATTGTCTGAATGTATTTCATAGATCCGCTAAGATCGCCTTTACCGAGGGCCGCCTGCATGCAGCGGAATTGGCATCCCGTTATGTGGCGGACGGGGTCCGGACGATCGTTTCCATAGGCGGAGACGGTACATTGAACGAGATCATTCACGGGATAGGCGGATCGAATACCTCCATCGGACTGGTCCCTATGGGATCAGGCAATGATTTTGCCCGCAGTCTCGGTCTTTACCGGCACCCGCTTCGTATCATCAAAGGGTTGAAGGACTTCGGGACCAGGACTGTTGACATTGCCAGAGTGGACGATCATTATTTTCTCAATATCATGGGAACCGGCATCGACGCGGAAGTGATAAAGCACCTCGAAGGGGCAAGAACATATTTCAGAGGGTTCTATCACGCTCTTTTAGACCATGAGCCCGGGGATTATCAGATAAAAATTGACGGGATCGACCACGATTTCAAGGATGTTAACGGTATTTTTATCGCGAATGGCAAATATTTCGGCCGCAGGATGAAGATCTCCCCGAATTCAATACTGGATGACGGGCTTCTCGAGGTTATCGTTATCTACGGACTCTCCAAAGCGAAGCTATTTATGCTATTTCCGAAAATTTATGTAGGAGCGCATATAACTCATGCGCAAAATATCAAGGTATTCCAGGCAAAGAATATAGAAATAGTTGCGTCAAAGGAAGTTCCCTTTCAAAGGGACGGGGAGTTATTCTCCTCAAAGAAGGTCAAGATAGAGATCTTGCCGGGCGGAGTCGAATTCCTCGCTCCAAAAGAGAAATTGACAATTGAATAAAGATTATTTAATGGAGTTTTGATCCTTCTTTTCATTATTAACATATGCTTTTCTCACATCATTTCATGATGCTCAAAAAGAAAGATATATATATTATTGTTCCGGAAGGTGTTCTCTTTTCTTTTCGCTTTTTCCTTCGGACCGAAGCATACACTCATTAAAATGCATGAACTCGTTCGGAAGTTTCCTCTCTCAGACAGCATGTCATTTTT
>JAGLWT010000040.1 GCA_023133295.1 bacterium
AAAAATGACATGCTGTCTGAGAGAGGAAACTTCCGAACGAGTTCATGCATTTTAATGAGTGTATGCTTCGGTCCGAAGGAAAAAGCGAAAAGAAAAGAGAACACCTTCCGGAACAATAATATATATCATTCTTTTTGAGCATCATGAAATGATGTGAGAAAAGCATATGTTAATAATGAAAAGAAGGCTCAAAATCCATTAAATAATATTTATTCAATTGTCAATTTTACATTGACAATTCAATGATGATATTCCCTTCGGGCTGACGCTCTTTTCTATCTTCTGCGTTGTTCATTGCGCCTCTCATGCTGAACAAAACAGCATCAGCCATTGTGTTAATGCATTTATGAAACAGAACATTAGTATTTAACAATTAAACACATTAGCCGGAAGATTAAGAAATGATCAGTTTTACAATATCATTATAGAAGTGAGGACTGGCATTGACGGAAAGAACGGCTTTAGCGGTGCTTGCCGCATCATTGCCTTGGGCGATAAGATCGTTATAGACGCTTTTTACAAGACGGTTGCCGTGATAGGAAGATATCTGATAAATGAGTTTCTGCATATCCGGCGCGCGCTGATGGGACATATTGTAAGCGAAGCCCCGGTTACTTGATATTTCTATTATTTTGTCCGCCGGCTTGAAATCAGGATCTTCAGCCTTCTTAAATCTCAAATACCCGAAATATCCACTGATCATACCCATGATAGGATTGATCTTGAGAAGTTCTTTCAGATAGATGATATCCTGATCATTGATATTGAATTCGTCCTTGCGCTCTTTGATCAACTCAAGTGACCATTCGGCGGCAAGGGCCGCAATGCCTTCGGAAACGGATTTATTGAATATCTGTGGGTCGGCATTCCAATCGGCCTGAAAAGGAAGCGGTAATTGTTCTGAATACACGCCGTTCAATGCATGGCCGAAAAATTCATGGAACACCGTAGGGATCACAAGAAGGGGATTTATCTTTTTTTCGGCTCCATCGGAGAAGACAAGGAAATAATTCCTGTCTATCTCGATCCGTCCAGTTTCAGGATCGTAATTTGAGCCGTTGCCAAAAGAATTCAATTCGATCTCGATCTGCAGTCCTTTGGGAATAATATTCTTTTCCACCCCCCACTTGACCGCACTCCTTTTGATATGATCGAATACCTTTCTGATTTTTTCGTCCAGTTCATTATTGTAAAGGGTGATCCGCTGATGTGAGTACCGGTCTTCCAATTTGTAATAATCCCAGATCTTATTGTAATCCAGCTTTCTTATCATTTCTTCCGCTTCATCAAGTATTGAATCGCCGAAGATCTTTTTCAGAAGCTCGTCAATGGGTTTTTCAGGGAACATGAAATAGTAATCGGAAAAGCATTCAAATACGCCGTAAGCGAATTCCATCTGCTGTAGAAGAAGTTTTTCAAGATTGCCCTCGGGCGAATGTTGCCGTAGCTCAGATAGATTCTTATCGATGTTCTTTTTGATCTCATCATAGCCGAAGGTATTTGGGAATTCGAGCATAGTGCGGTGGAAGATACCGTATTCACATAGGAATTCTCCATATGCCGAGATCAATAATTGAAGGTCTTTATTTAATGAGATTCTTTTTAAATTTTTCATAAATACCCAGGCACTTTTTTATATTATCATTGATAGAGGGATCGGAACACATAACTGCCGCCACGGAGACGGTCTCAAAGATCTCAGCTTCGGCGGCGCCCCGCTTCATCGCATTTGCCATGTGAAATCTCACGCAGGGTTCGCAATTGTCCACAAGCCCCGCCAGAAGCATAAGAAGCTCCCTGTTCTTATCCTGCATGGCCCCATCACATTTTTTGTCCTTCCAGAAGCGGCTGAAATGTTCTGAAAACGACGGACTTATCTCAGACACCCCGTTTATGAACTTCTCAGCCAGTTCTTTTCTTTTTTTCTCACGAACACTATCATCAATTTTCATAGAACACCTTTTTTACCATCTTATCATAAAAGAGTTTAAAAACCTTGTCCCTTTTCAAAACGATACGGCACTTAACTCTCATGCCCGGATACAATCTTCTATTGCCTATCATTTTTGTCAGGGCATCTCCGGAGAGTGAAACGGTAGAATTGTAAAATATCGCCGGCAGCATGTTCCCGCTTATCGGGATACTTCCGATCTTTGCCAATTTCCCGTCAATTGTGCCGTGGTCCATATGCGAAAGTGCATTTATCAAAACAATGGTCTCCATATCCGTATTGATCCTGACAAGCTGGTTTTCCGGGATAAATACCACCGCTTCCCAAGAATCCGGGTCATAAATGAAGATCTCACGAACCTCCCCGAGTGCCTCTCTGATGTGGACTTCTCCGTCAAATTCCGCAGTTATGATCTTGTCCGGGTCCTTTATTTCGGAAGCTACCTTCAGGGATTGTCCCTTGACGACATTCTCTCCGTCTTTTACGCTCAAGGTCGCATCCTTGTCTTTGATATACTGCATCTTTGACGGATGCAGATTTCCGGATACGGTGATGGTCTCGCTCCCTTCAAATATATTTGACAGAACAAATAACGATATCAGAAGTATGATGAATAACCAGAGAACATAAACAACAAGTTTTTTCGTTATATCGAAGTATTTTTTACTTTCCATTTATATCACCGTCAGACGGTCGTAGAGGTTTTTATAAACCACGGAATCCGCCATGAGTTCTTCATGAGTTCCTTTTTCCTTGATCGTCCCTTCGTCTATCACGAATATAATATCCGCATCTTTGATCGTAGAAAGCCTATGTGCTATGACTACGGTCGTACGGCCTCTTCGGATCTCTTTTAAAGCACTTTGTATGTATTGTTCGGATTCAAGGTCAAGTGATGATGTTCCTTCGTCAATGATCAGTATTGAAGGGTTGACATAGAGGATCCTGGCAATGGTTATTCTTTGCTTCTGCCCCTGTGAAAGCCGTAGGCCCCTTTCTCCGATGATCGTATCATAACCCCTAGGGAATGCCTCGATAAAGGTATCGGCATATGCCATTTCGGCGGCCTTTTTCACCCTTTGCATATCAATTGCCCCTCTTTCGAGGGTGATATTATCCAGGATCGTTCCGTAGAACAGAAACGGATCCTGCATCACCGTCCCCATTTTACTTCGGAGAGACTCTACTTTCACTTTTTTTATATCATACTCATCTATATGAATGCTTCCTGAGTCAGGATCGTAAAATCTCTGTATCAGGCATGCGATCGTTGACTTTCCGACCCCGCTCTTTCCCACGAGCGCCACGGTATTGCCTTGCGGGATATTCATATTAATATTTTTCAGAACGGGCAGCCCTTCTTCATAAGAAAAACTCACATCTTTGAATACGATATCGCCTTTTATGTTCTCGGGCAGCTCTTTCGCTTCGGGGATATCATGGATCTTCGGTTTGATGTCATAGAACTCAAAGAACCTTTCCGTGTGGATAAGGGTTATCTGAATATCCTGACTGAGGGTTACAAGCTGCCTCAAAGGGTCATAAAGGTAGCCGATGAACATGGTGAAGGCGAGATATTTTCCAAGTGTCAGATCACCGTTGAGTATCTGGACCCAGCCGAACCACATGTATAAAAAGCGCGTGATCGCCCGTATTATGCCGAGAGCCATCTGGGAGCCGTTTTGTAAAAGGCCTGTTTTCAAGCGCGCATTAAGCATTTCATTGTAAAGACTTTTGATCTTGCCGGTGATCTGTTTTTCGATCTTCAGCGATTGTACGGTCCTGATGCCTGAAAGTGTTTCGAAATTCTTGGCGGAAAGTTCTGCTCCCACTTCGACCGCTTTCTTTGAAAATTTGTGTATGTATTTATTTGTATAGAAAAAGACCAGAGCGTCTATGGGTATCAGGCAGATTGCGATGAGCGCGAGTTTCCAGTTTATTAAAAAGATGATCACCGGAAAAATTATTATCGAGAGCGTACTCATAATGACGCGGTTTATTATGTCCATGATCCGGTAGAGAGACTCTCCTGCGTCCTGAAATCTCGACATGACCTCTCCGACCTTTCTTGAATCGAAAAAATTGAATGAAAGCTTTAAAAGGTGTTTAAAGAATTTGAATTGAAGCTCAGTCCACATCTTAAGGCCGAGACTATACATAAAATAGTTTCTGAGGAAATTGAAAAGTACCTGAACGATAGTAAATAACAGCAGTGTAAGCAGAATGAAATACAGGAGATTTACATTACCTTCTGGGTAAACAGTGTCAATAAGGATCTTTGTGAACCATGGGATCGGAAGAGAGAGTATGGTGATTATTATTCCAAGAACGATCGATTGGACTATATTGCCCCAGTATGGGCGAATAAGTTTGGAAAAACGCCATAACTGTCCGTACTTCTTCACTTCTCCTCCTTATCTAGTGTCGGAATATTCTATATTATTTAATTTATTGTGTCAATAGCGGCACCATTCATAAGGTGCCAGTGGACCCGTCAGCCTGCTGCGCAGACTGAGTACGAAGTACGAAGTGCGAGGTACGAGGTGGAAACGAAGCCAATACTCACACCCGTAACCGGAAAATCAATATTTCGCTTAATACATTAAATTTTTTGTTAAAATCATTTCACGCCGTACTCCAACCAAGATATGGGACATGTCGTACGCCGCAGGCGTTCGTCTGTCCCGATGTAAAAGTACCAAGCAAAGAGTTGACAGGTAGCGGAGCGTGTAAACTCTTTGCCTCATTAGAATCATATGAAAACTTTATCCACACCTGTCCTCTGTAATCCTGAGCATTTCGCGAAGGATCCATATCCTTGCAGGTAATGGAGGCGATTGTTGCATTTCAATATGAAAATGGTACAATAATTATAATGATGAAGAGAGATCATAACTAATGACAGAGCAATTTGCAATAAATGCAACAAATCTCATTATTCCAGGAAAACCAGTCATGACCAACAGCGGCCTATCGGCAATCTCTTCACTACTGAAGTTTTGTATAAATGCAGGGTATAAAAAGCGGGGGATAACTTGGCCAATAACTTCGTTTGACAATTAAATATTAAGTGGTACAATGTTAGTGAAATTAAATAATGAAAATTAGTGTTTCATAAGACATAGACAGGAGGAGTTATGAAAAAGTTTTACATACATATCACGCTGATGTTGCTTTTTGCTATTTGGTTTTTCTATGGATGTTCGAAGTTTACGGATTTACAAATGCTCCCAAAAACCCCAACATCAGTCCTCAACAGCTTAAACAATGATGAAAATGATAATAGCTGTGTATGGGATTATGAGCGAAACGATTTCAAATTTGTATGCATTGAAAAGCTACAGGGAAATGTTTTTAAATTTGTTAGTGAAGCTAATGAAACTGATGAAAATAATATAAGGAAATTGAGGCATCCTGATAAATATTTTTATCTGTATCTTCTAATTGAACATATTAGACTTGGTGATTTGAAGTTTAAAGATGCTAATAAGAAAGAGGCATTTTTAAACAAACTACGAAGTTTAATTGGTAACAATATGTCATACAATGGATTATTTAATAAGGTTAAAAATGACCTATTAAGAAATGCAGAGAAGTGGGCATTGAATGAGGTTTATTATCTTTATATCGAAAGTTATTTAGTATATACATTGGGAATTAATTCAACATTAGAAGAATTTCCAGGATCTGTAATTCTGGCAAAAAAGCATGGGCCGATTGAAACCGTAATTAGAGGGATAAAATTCCTTTCAAGGGACCTTCTTGATTGGGGACTTGATTTTGCAGCATGTATCGGATGTAGAATGGATTGTTCTATTGAATCTTTTGATACATATAAAACCTGTGAGTATATTATGACTCCTGTTTATAACGGGATTGATTATGACTTTGCATATGTTTATACTTGTTGGATTCGTGATGAGGATAAATTTCAATACACACAAAAACTAAACAATTGCAATAGTAATAATTGCTGGTGTCCAGGTTGTGTATGTGATCCAGATACTTTGTATTAAATAATTAAGTTCAAATCGGAGGAATTTTGCTATGAATAATACTTCTGATTCAAAACAAATGTTAATGGGTTTATTTTATAAGTCCCTTATATTTATTCTTGCAGGAAATTTTATCTTGCCTTTTTGTTTGGAACTAATAAGACTTAATTTATTAAGAGGGATTAGCTTTTATAGTATAGATTCTTCCATTTTATTTATTGGCATTAATATCTTGTTTATAACCATTTTTTTTAGAATATTTTTTCCGAATTTATCAAAAGAAAGATTATCATTATCAAATAGAGACTTAGAAATTTTAATAGAACTTATAACATTGGTAATTATTCTTACTTTAATATTTGAATCTAAAATTTTACCAGATGAATCTTTTAATTATTCAAAATTTAATCATAGAACTTTTGCGGCAATTCTATGGGCACCGTTGTCAGAAGAAATATTTTATAGATTAATATTAATTAATTATTTAATGATATTGACACAAAAAAAAACATTATCTGTAATATTTCCTTCAATTCTATTCGGTCTATTACACTTTACAATTATCCAAGCGTGTTTATATGGATTGTTTTTGGGGTTTATTTATATTCAAACAAGAAATATTCTTTTACCTATTGCTTTTCATTTTCTTAATAATTCCGCATTACAATTAGGTAAAATTGGACTTTTCCCTGATATTTTAAAAACAGATTCCAAATTTGTTACAAGTTTATTAATTGTTTTTCTAATTCTAATTTTTGTTAAGATTATATTTGGCTTATTAAAAAAATCATCTCAAAAATACCATTGGTATCTATCATGAATTCTGGGACGGTAGTTTTTGGGGATTATTGGGGATGGTTGTTGCATTTGTTGCATAATCATAGAGAGTATTCAATAAAATAAACTATTTAGTCTTTAATTTCTATTTGAATTGAACTTGTGAACGATCTTTCCCTACCTCTTACAGCGCACTGTACTTCTTAGCCCGCTGGTACCTTGTGCACTTGTTCCTTGTTCCCTTGCGTTCTTTCTTGTAAAATTA
Organism: bacterium; assembly: GCA_023133295.1. Classification (GTDB taxonomy): domain Bacteria; phylum AUK180; class AUK180; order AUK180; family AUK180; genus JAGLWT01. The sequence goes on from JAGLWT010000040.1 coordinate 6,989, forward strand.
GTCAAAATGTGCTATTTTCTAAACAAGGTGATTTAAAGATGAGAACGACTAAATATATATTCAACAATTTGTGCGAAATGCCTCTTGCTAACAGAAATGACTATCCCGATGCGTACTCACATTATTACAGGGAGAATACGGGATGGAAGAAGGTTACTTACTTTCAATTCTTCAGAGACATTGAAAGGGTTGCCGCGGGATTTATTGAGTTCGGTTTAGAACTGAACGATCATGTCTGCATATTCGTCGATAACCGTTATGAATGGGCCTGTACCGACTATGCTCTGATGGGCATTGGCGTCACATCGGTTCCCAGGGGCACCGATTCCTCTACAAAGGAGCTTGTTTTCCTGCTTGAGCATTCCGACTCCAAGTATATGATCCTCCCCGATCTCGGCCTGCTCGATGCCCTATTTGATCACGCTCCCGACAAGATCAAAGCGGTGAAACATATTTTCATCATGGATAAGCCGGCGTCAGAACAACCATATGCTAAGATGTTAAAAGAATTAAAGCAAGTGGTATTTTATGATGATCTCATGGAGAAGGGCGAAAAGAAGCTTGAGAAAGAGCCTGACCTGTACACCGATCTCATCAAGAAGATCGATCCAAAAACATTGGTATCGATTGTTTATACATCGGGGACTACAGGAAACCCAAAGGGCGTAATGCTGGACCATACGAATTTTTTACATAATGTCAGAGCGATCACACCGGTTCTTGAGATAAAGCACAGAGGAAAGGAAAAGAGTCTAAATATCCTTCCCATCTGGCATGTTTATGAACGCAGTTTTGAATTCTGTACACAAGCCGGGACAATGGGAAATGTATATTCCGATCCCAGGAACATGTCCGCTGATCTTGCGGAGCAGGCTCCCCATGTCTTTGCCTCTGTTCCCAGGGTCTGGCAGAATATTTATGAGAAGGTAATGCTGAAAGTGAAGGACAAATCTCCAGTAGCGAGATTTATATTTTTTATCTCATTGAAAGGCAATTTCTATTGGATGCTTTCTAAGAACCATTTAAAAGGAGCGTATCTGTCATTTAAAAAGCGCAGTCTCTTCAGAAGGTTCTTCGCGGGAACCTGGGATCTTATACGATTGGTTTTTCTTTTCCCGATCCATCTGCTTGCCGGTGTTATTTTCAAGCCGATAAAGCAAAAATTAGGCAAGAATATGCGCGCTTCCTATTCCGGCGCGGGCTCATTGCCGAGATACTGTGATAACTTTTTTAATTCGATCGGCATTAACCTTTACAATGCTTACGGGATGACCGAATCATCTCCCGGGATCATGTGTAGATTGACCGGGCGAAATACACTGGGCGCGACAGGTACCCCATTTATCGAAACAGAGGTGAAGGTATTAAACAGTGACGGCAAGTTGACTGAAATAGGCGAGAAGGGCGTCCTCCACGCGCGCGGCCCTCAGGTAATGCGCGGATATTACAAGAATCCCGAGAAGACAAAAGAAATACTGAGCGATGACGGCTGGCTGAACACAGGCGATCTTGCTGTCTTAACAGAAAACGGTGATTATGTTATCGTAGGAAGAGAAAAAGATACCATAGTCCTTCTCGGCGGTGAGAATGTTGAGCCAATACCGATCGAAGAAACTTTGCGGACGAGTGTTTACATAGATCATGCGGTTCTATTAGGGCAGGACAAAAAATCCCTGGAAGCCCTTATCGTTATCGGGAATGAAACATTGGAGAAATTAGCCGAGGCCCTCAAGCTTCGTAAAGAGGATATCGTCGCTGACGGAGATGAAACAATTGAAAATAGTGATGCTAAAAAACTCATTAAAGGTGAAGCCCGCCGCCTGGTCAATCCAAAGACCGGCTTCAGGCCCTTTGAGAATATCTCGAATATAGTTCTTATGAGAAAGAGCTTTATTGTCGGCAAAGAATTAACACATACGCTGAAGTTAAAAAGGAAATATGTTATGGAACAGTATAATCATATCATAGCTAAACTTTCTTTAAGCAAGAAGAAGAAGGCTAATAACTAGGCTCGCAAGTCAGGCTTCGCAGTGCACAAGCGACAAGTGCACAAGGGACACGCTTCGCAGTGGACCCAGTAGAACAATGGGAGAGGAATAAGAAAAATCGTTATTTGCAGAAAGGATTGTACAAAAGTTCAAGGTTGAGGTAATAGTCTCTTTGTATTCTGTCATCCTGAGCATCGCGAAGGATCCATCTTTCTCCACCTCAAAACCCATCAATACATCTTTTTCATTACCAGGCAATTAACCCAAAACGGTCATATATCTATCAGGACAATATTGTGTAAAAATAAGTATTGACAATATAGTGTAAAAAGTATATAATGGTATAGATATGAAAAAGACAATAAGTAACAACCATGTTCCATTGAGAGAAATGACTCTATGTATAGAAGGAAATAATAAAGGAGAGATATATGTTTGAAAAGAAAGTAGCTTTCATAGGTGACTCGATAATGAAAGGTGTGATATATGAAAATGAACGCTTCCAGATCTCGAAGAACTCCTTTGTTAAAAGATTTGCGGAGTCCACGAATTTTAAGATAGAGAATTATGCTCAATTCGGGATGACGAGCGGGAAGCTGCTCAAAAAACTGGACTCCTATATTGAAAGAAAACCCGACCTTGTATTCTTTCAAGTGGGCGGGAATGACTGTAATTACAGATGGGATCTCATTTCAGGTGATCCTTTCGGAGAACATTCACCCGTTGTTCCGCGTGAGGATTATGCGATGAATCTCGCCGCGGTCTATCGTAAATTCCAGGATGCCGGTGTCGGTGTTATCGCCCTGAACCTGCCTCCATTGTTCGCGGAGCGGTTCTTTGCTCATATTTCACAAGGGCTTTCCGAGAGAAATATTCTGAAATGGCTCGGAGCCAAAAGCGTAATCTATTCCCATCATGAAACATACAGTTCTATTTTAGAAGATGTCAGCACCTCATTCGGCATAGATGTGATAGACATCAGAAGTGAATTTCTTCTGCGCGGAAGATATCATGAGCTGATCTGTGAGGACGGGATGCATCCCTCAGAAGCGGCTCAGTCGATCATCTATAGAGGGATCATCAATTATCTAATAGGGAAAACCGTCTGGAATGTCAAACAGAGCAATAAATCCGCCTTAGCGAGCTGATCTAATCAGCCATAGTGATCTGATTCATAAAGGCGATAACAATGGGTGATAGGGGCAAAAGTGCACAAGGCACAAGTGGGGAAATGAAGGATGAAGGATTGCAGAGGGTATTAAGGAATTAATATTTGATTTCTTCACGCTACACGCTACACATCACACGTCACACGCAAAGCGATTTGCAGAAGAACGGAAAATCTCATATAATAAACAATGAGGACATTATGATATACGCGAAGGTAATCGGCAATATTGTCGCGACAAAAAAAGAAGAGAAGTATGTCGGTAAAAAAATACTGATGGTACAGCCGTATGATCTCAATGCAAAAAAAGCCGCAGGAGATTCTTTCGAGGCGATAGATGTCACACAGGCCGGTATCGGGGATTATGTTCTGGTCACCGTTCAAGGCCGCTCATCCAGAGTAGCGCTGAATGATCTTGAAATGCCCATAGACGCGGTCATCGTAGCGATAGTTGATAAGGTCTATCTGGATGAAGAATAAATTCCGATTTCTATTTCTGGGCGATATATTCGGAAAGCCCGGCCGTCGCAGTTTACTTTCAAACCTTAAAGATATTCAGAAGGAAATGAATGTTGATTTCACCGTAGCGAACGGCGAGAACCTCGCCCATGGCAACGGTATCAATGAGAAAGGTTTTTATGAGGTATTGGAGGCGGGTGTAGATGTTGTTACTTCAGGCAATCATCTTTTCGGCGTCAAACAGGTCTTGAAGATAATTGATGAAACTGATCAATTACTGATCCCAGCGAATTACCCCAAAGGCGTTCCCGGACAGAGGCTAGGTATTTATGAAGTTGCCAAGGGATTGAAGACGATGATCATAAATCTCCACGGGAGGGTCTTGATCAATACGGAATTTGACTGTCCCTTCAGAACTTTAGAAGATCTCCTTGCGAAATACAGTGATTTTGAAGGACCGATCTGGGTCGATTTCCATGCCGAGGCCACAAGTGAAAAGAGAGCCATGGGCCTTTACTTTGACGGCAAGATATCAGGGATCTTCGGCACACATACACATATCCAAACTTCCGATGAAAGGATAATGCCCAATGGAACCGCATATATAACCGATCTTGGAATGTGCGGCCCATATGATTCAGTTATCGGTATCACCCTGAAATCCGTGATAAAGAATTTCCTATATTCCACACCTTCTCGTTTCGAGGTCGCTTCGTCACAACCCAGTATTCAGGGCATTGCCGTTGATTACTCGGTAAAGGATGCGAAAGCTGTTCATATTGAAAGGGTGTTCAGACAGTACTGATGCTTCCCATATTTATAGTAGGCCCGACAGGGATAGGAAAGACCGAGCTCGCGATAAGGGTCGCGAAAGAGATCAAAGCCGAAATCATCTCCGCGGATTCCGTTCAAGTATTCAAACTCCTTGATATCGGCACCGGTAAGCCGTCTCCCGAGGAACTTCAAGGCGTGAAAATGCATCTTTGTGATTTCGTATCTCCCAATGCTTATTACTCTGCCTATAATTATTCTTTGGATGTGAAAGAGGCCTTGAAGAAAATTGACGGCCCGTGTATTATCAGCGGGGGCACCGGCCTGTTCGTCGAAGCATTGATAAGAGGCATCGCGCCTGACCTTCCGAGGGATGAAAAACTGCGGATTGAGATAAGGCAGAAAGCCCAGGAGAGTTCCTGGGAAGAGGTGCACGCAATGGTAAAGGATGTTGACCCTGAATACGCCTCTCGAATATCTTCTAATGACCCTGTAAGGATCAGCCGCGCGCTGGAGATCTATTTTCTTACAGGGAAGACCCTCTCATCTCTGAAAGAAGAATCCTTCAATAACCGTGTATTTACGGATTATAAACTGATAAATCTGACATGCGACCGAGAAGTTCTCTATCAGCGTATAGAGAGAAGAATTGACAATTGGTTCGAGCAGGGCTGGATCGATCAAGTGAACGAATTATTGAAAAAAAAGATCGTTGACGACTCTACGAAGGCCTTGGGGTTCAAGGATATCACCGAATTTCTGCGGGGAGATATCAAAACCCGTGCAGAGCTTTTCGCAAAGGTAAAGCAGAAGGAGAGGAATTACGCAAAAAGGCAGATCACCTGGTTCAAAAGATACGAAGAACGCATAGATATTGGTTTGACCTTTGATGTAAAATCGGATACAATAAATATTCTGGACAAGATAGGAGAATGAAATGGGCGTAAATTTTCAAGAACCCTTTTTAAATCAATTAAAGAAGAAGAAAGTACAAGTAACCGTGAGGTTTTCCGGAGGGGATTTTCTTACCGGAACGATCAAGGCCTTCGACCAATATATCATTATAATAGAAGGCAAAGACAAGGACTTCGCTGTATATAAGAGTTCTATCAATGTCATCGAGCCGGAGAAAGGTTTCAGAATCCAGGATGTCTAAAAGGCGCTGCCTCATCGTATATCCATTAGTTAATGCTGAAGACACTGTGTTTCAGAAAGAATTCTTAAGAGAATTCCGAATGCTGATATCCGCTATCGGAATACATTCCGTAGGTGAGCGGAAATTCGATCTGAAAAGAAAACTACCCGCTACCTTGATCTCGAAATACCGTATGGAACAATTGGCTGCTGAAGTTACGGATAAAGATGCCGAGATGTTGGCATTTATGGGAACGCTTTCTCCGACACAGAAGTTCAATCTGGAAGAATATTTCGGCCCGATGGGCATATTCATCATCGACAGGGAAGAAACGATCATTGAGATATTTCACGAACATGCCAAGACGAGTGAGGCCAAGCTTCAGGTTGAATTGGCGCGCTTGAAATACCTCCTGCCGAGGCTGAAAGGCCGCAATGACCTTTCCCGGCTTGGTGCCGGCATCGGCACGAGAGGCCCGGGGGAGCAGACGCTCGAATATGAGAAAAGAACTGTCCTGAAACGAATATCCGCAATTAATAAAAGAATAAAAAAGCTCTCCGTGGATTATTCAGAGCAGGGCAAACAGAGAAAGGGTCTTTTTCAGGCGGCATTATGCGGATATGCGAATTCGGGTAAGACCACGGTATTGAACTCCCTTGCGAAATTCAATAGTAAGACCATGAATAAACCGTTCACTACTTTAGATACGTTGGTTAAAAAAAGCTGGGTTGGAGATGAGAATATTCTCGTGGTGGATACAATAGGTTTTATAAGGAACCTTCCGAAAGGCCTGGAACTCGCTTTCAAAACTACGATGAATATCCTGAATCAAGTAGATCTGATCGTTTTACTCTACGATCTGTCTGCCAAGGACCTCGGGATACAGATGGAGACGGTCGAATCGCATTTGGAGAAGATCCTTGACGAAAAGAAGCAGGTATTGACAGTATTCAATAAATTGGACCTGAGATCCGCCCGAGACAGGCATCAGGCCTTCAGTAAACGATTTCCCGAGGGTGTATTTATCTCGGGAAAAACAGGGGAAGGGTTGAGCGAATTCAAGGCAATTTTGAAAAATTACAAAGAAAAGGTAAAATAACCCATATGAAAGATTATGTAGTTGCCTTAATAGGACGCCCGAATGTCGGCAAATCCACTCTCTTTAATGCTATACTGGGAAGCAATGATGCCATTACCGAGAAGGATCCCGGTATAACAAGGGATAGAAAATACGGCAGTATCAACAGAGAGGGCTTCAGGATCATCCTTGTCGATACCGGCGGATACGATACGGATGAAACCGGAATTATTTCCAAGATACGCGAGCAGACACTTATGGCCGTTACCGAATCCGATGTTTCCATCTTTGTAGTTGACGGCCGCGTAGGGCTTATGCCCAGTGACGAGGATATCGCCGAGATCCTGCGAAAGCACAGCAAACCCGTTATCCTTGCTGTAAACAAGATCGATAATGATGATCAGAATGAATTTCTCTACGACTTCAATAAGCTTGGAATTAAGAGGATCATCCCGATCTCCGCTTCACATAGGAAAAACCTTACGACGCTCACTGAAGCGATAGATGAGATCGCGGTGAAATTGCCGAGTATAAGGAAGGCGGCCAGAAAGGTTGGCGATAATATGAAGATCGCCATTGTAGGGCAGCCAAATTCCGGGAAATCCAGTCTTGTGAATTTCCTCCTGGGGAAAAAAAGGATGATCGTCTCTGAAATGCCGGGGACTACCAGGGATTCAGTAGATTCAGAGATAAAGTTCCATGGTATCTCAGTAACTCTTATAGACACCGCCGGCTTGAGAAGAAAGGCCAAGGTAAATAATAAGGTAGAGGTGTACTCTATCCTAAGGACCATAAAATCAATTGAGCGTTCTGATATTGTCTTTCTCATGTTCGACATAGAGAAGGGCTTGACAGTGCAGGACCAGAAGATCGCAGCGCTTGTTCGAAACCGGCAGAAATGCCTTTTGATACTGGGAAATAAATGGGATCTTGTAGATACGGACAGGCATGAAAAAAGAAAATCCCTGGAGAAGGAGATAAAGGATAAGTTCTCCTTTTTCCCTGGTGTCAGTATTGAGGTCATATCAGCGACACAGGGTCAGAATGTAGGCAAGGTGATGGATGCTGCTTTTGTTTCCTTCCAGAAGTACCGGATAAAATTCCCGACCTCGAAGTTGAATTCAGTATTTCAGCTCATCATGGCCGATAATCTCCCTTCCGCTTCCCGAAGTTTCAAGATGTATTATGGTACGCAGACGGATAATCGCCCGCCCACTTTTAAACTGTTCATCAACTCTAAAAGACATGTGAATAAAACACTTATCAGATTCTTGGAGAAACGTCTCACCGAGAAATTGGGACTTCAGGGCATTCCTCTTCAAATAGACCTTGTGGAGAGAAGATGAGGCTCTGGTTCCTGACGTTTCCGTTGCTCTATCTTATCGGCAGCATCCCTTTTTCCTTTATTATAGTAAGATTAGTTTCAGGTAAAGACCTGAGAAAGATCGGTTCGGGAAATGTCGGAGCCACAAATGCATTCAGGGCAATCGGGGTATTTTGGGGAGTGATCTCGCTTCTGCTGGATGCTCTCAAATCCGCCGGTCCGCTCCTTCTTTTAAGGGCATTCCCGGATTTCCTGCCGCCCTTTCTCGATATAAATGATTCCCTGGTCATCTGCGGAGCTGTTCTTGTCCTGGGCCATGTCTTTTCCGTTTTCCTTTCTTTTAAAGGCGGCAAAGGCGTTGCTACGGCCTTTGGTGTAATGCTGGTGTTATTTCCGTTACAGGTGCTTATCGCATTTGTTGTTTTTGCCGCTTTATTTGCTATTTTCCATATCGTTTCGCTCGCTTCAATACTAGGTGCTGTCACGGTATTTGTCCAAACATTCCTATTTCCTTTTACCTTTGGGCAAAAAATATTCTTAATTCTCATCTCTCTGTTTGTCATACTGAAACACCGTGTAAATATAGCGAGGTTGGTTAAAAGGCAAGAGAAGAAACTCTTCTGAATTTTCGTCAATCATTGTAATCGCCCGATATAATTGAAAAAAACTTGATTTTTCCTTTTCAAATCAGTATAATCTACCATGAAAATTACGGTGCTCGGGTCCGGCGGATGGGGGACAGCCCTCGCAATTCTGCTGAATAACAATATTTCAAATGATGATCAAGTTACCATTTGGGACCATTTTCCTGAGACTTTGGAAAACATACGAAAGCATCGTGAGAACACACATTTTCTCCCGGGAGTGAAGATCCCGGAAAATATTGCTCTTTTAGATGATCTTGAAGAAGCGCTGTCCGGCGCTGAACTTGTTCTTTCAGCTGTTCCGGCTATGGGAGTGCATGAGATATCTGACGCGGTAGCAAGCCACGCGGATCATCTTCAGGCTGTCATAAGCGCCACTAAGGGATTTGATATTCCCGGTAAACGGCGCGTTTCCCAGCTTTGGCAGGATACACTGGGAAATTATTTTAAAGATAAATACGCTGTTCTGTCCGGCCCTTCACATGCGGAAGAGGTTGCCAGAAAACGGCTGACCGCTGTTACGATCGCTTCCGGCGATATCAAATTAGCCAGGAGTTTATCAGAGGTTTTTTCCAATGAGTACTTCCGCTGCTATGCGTCGGATGATGTGATCGGCGTGGAATTGGGCGGAGTTCTCAAAAATATCATGGCCATTGGCGCAGGCATCATTGACCAGATGGAACTGGGTGTGAATGCCCGGTCCGCATATATCACTCGTGCTCTTTATGAAATGATCCGTTTCGGTACCGAAGAGGGCTCCCGCAGGGATACCTTTTACGGGCTTTCCGGAATCGGGGACCTGATAGTCACCTGTACCAGCGACCTGTCGAGAAACCATTATGTAGGCAGAGAGCTCGGAAAGGGGCGTAGCGTAGCTTCCATTAGAGAAGGTATGAAAATGGTCGCTGAAGGCGTCGCTACAACAGAGATAATGCAGGAATTGGCTACTAAGAAAAAAATTGATATGCCTATCACGAAGGTACTGTATGGAATAATGTACCGCGGCCTCTCCGTTAAAGAGGGGATATTTGAATTGATGGGCCGTTCATTAAAAGATGAAATTTTTTACTGATAATCACAGGAGGTTATTATGAAGAAAGCCGTAAACCTTACAAAGAAGGAAATGGTTGCTGCAATTGCTGAAAAAGCTGGTGTGACAAAAGTTCAGGCTCAGAAAGCCGTCAACGCTTTTATTGATGAAGTTACCGGAGCACTTAAGACAAAAAAGAAAGTTACTCTTATCGGATTCGGAACCTTCTCCACAAAGCACAGAAACAAAAAGAAAGGAATCAATCCCAAGACCGGTCAGTCGATTATGATCCCCGCGAAGGACGTTCCTCATTTCTCAGCCAGCTCCAAGCTCAAAGAAGTTGTTGCTAATAAGTAATAACTAGCGACCATTCTGACAACCGACGGGGGGAGTTTTCTCTCCCCGTCATCAAATCATGACAGAAAAAAAGAAGATATTTTACTCCGTTTCCGAGGTGGCTGAAATGGTGAGTGTAACATCTCAAACCATTAGAAATTGGGAAAAAGGTATACCACAATTGAAGGTGCATACAGATGACAACGGCCGCCGGTTTTTTACTGTCAAAAATCTGGAAGTATTAAAGAAGATCAAGAAATGGCGCGATGACGGTTATAGTTATGACGCTATTCGGAAATTGTATTCAAAAAAAGTTGACAAAAATATAGAAAACATTATAATAAGGCTCAATTCATTGATCGACCGTATCAATGACATGACCTGATCTTATCGGGGCGTAGCGCAGTCCGGTAGCGCACTGGCATGGGGGGCCAGGTGTCGCTGGTTCGAATCCAGTCGCCCCGATTTTTCATTCTCCCTGTTGAAAAAAAAACTTAAACCGTTATAATATACATTATTATGTAGAAAAGGAGCCAAAAATGGAAGCCGACAGAACGGATCCTTTCAAATTGGTAAAAGAAGAAGAGGGCAAAGGGCAAAAACTTATTGACACAGCGAAAAAGGAAGCCGCTTCGATCCTCTTTGATGCGGATAAAAAGATCAAGGAATTCAATGAGATCGCTGATAAAGAGATAGGTGAAAGCAGAAGAACCGCCGAGAAAGAAAACGATGGGAAGTATCAGAAAAAAGTCAAGGAACTTGAGAATGAAATGGGTGACGCTTTTGCTGAAATAGACCACAAGCTTAATGAAAGAAAAAGCTCGATCGTAGACGGTATCATAAAAGAATTCAAAAAAGGATGAGAAATTAGATGTCGATCAGGAAATTTAAAAAAGTAGACATTATCGGCCTGAAATCTGAACGGGAGCGTATCCTGAAAGACCTTTCAGAGCTCGGTGTTGTCCACGTAGATTCCCGGACACTGGAAACAAAGAACCCCGAGAGGGGGCAGATAGACTCACAATTAGAAAAATTGTACCGAATATACGATAACCTTTCTCCTCTGGACAATGAAGAGCGCTCTTTTTTCCAGGGTGAAAAGGTTATGATCTCTGCACGATCCCCTCTTCCTTATCTCTCGGATAACGAGGTAGATGAGTTGCATGAAAAGGTAATGGAGCATGCCCGAGTTGACAGAGAGAAGCAATCTGATATCACTACACATAGGCATCATATCGAGCAGCTCGGTGTCGTATCGGATCTTAAGGTCCCTCTGAATGTGATATGTGATTCCAATAAAACGCTCGGGAGAATATACACCGTTAAGACCCTTGCGGCTTCGGAATATATGTCCGCATTATCAGAGATCGACCTTCTCCACGTAGAAATGACGGGTGAGGCGGGCGGTAAGACCGGATACGCTCTGCTTTCATTATTGGATCAGGAAGAAAAGCTGCTTGAGCTCAATAAGAAATATGATGCGGAAGTATTCTCCTTATCTGCTTTTGACTCAATTCCGAGCGAAGAGATCGAAAAAGCGCGCTTGTCGATCAGGTCATTGTCTTCTCATATAAAAGAGACCGAGGCCTCCCTCAGTGAATATATCCCGAAGATCAGATCGGTTAAGATCACGATCGACCGCTTTGAGAATCTGAAGAAACAGCGGAATCTTTCCGTCAATCTTCCCGAATCCGCAAAAACAGTTTGCATATCAGGATTCATTCCTTCCGCAAAGGAAAAGGCAGTCGCTGAAAAATTCGATGGCTTTGAAGGGATATTTATCGAGGTCAGAGATCCCGCTCCCGATGATGAAGTGCCTGTGGAGCTTTCGAATATCGGACCGGCCGCGTTCTATGAGACCATCACGGATATGTATGGAAGGCCGAGTTATTCGGAAATAGACCCGACTATCTTTATTTCACTCTTTTTTACTTTCTTTTTCGGTTTTTGTCTCACAGACGCCGGTTACGGCCTGGTTATTAGTGTGGCAACCGGACTGGTGCTGCTGAATAAGAAAGCTAGAAAATTCTTAGGCAAGTCCATCGGGCTTGTTTATGTCTTTTTCTTTTCCGGCCTGGCAACTATTGTTATGGGCATCCTTACCGGCGGTTTCTTCGGGATCGCATTGCCCGAGGCGGTGGCGCGTTTTGTACCATTGAACCTGAGTATTGATAATCTCGATAAGAGCGCCATACCTTTTATGAAATTCGCTATTTACCTTGGAGCCGTTCAGGTTGGCCTGGGCTTCTTCATGAATATGTTCAAGGAATTCAAACGAAAGAATTTCTTCAATGGCATCATGCAGAACCTTCCCAGCGTACTCATGATATATTCCGGCATTCAATTGGCCGCTATGCTTATGGGAGCGAAGGTGAACGGCCAATTGTGGGGTACCATATTTGTCACATCATTATTAATGAATGTCATCTTTTCCGCTCCGGAATCCAAGGGCGTCAAAAGAGTGCTCAAGGGTGGCTACAACGCTTTTTTCGGCTTTACCGGCCTCATGGGCGATATCCTTTCATATATGCGCTTATTTGCCCTGGGACTAGCCACGGGCATATTGATATTCGTTTTGAATACAGTTGCCGCTGTACTTGTGGATCTTATGAAGATCCCCGGCTATGTGCTGGCGGCATTGCTCCTTATTGTGGGGCATATTATAAATATTTTATTGAATGCGCTTGGGGCATTTGTTCATTCTTTGCGGCTTCAATTCGTGGAGTTCTTCCAGCAGTTCTTTGAAGGTGCCGGTACTCCGTATGAACCGTTCAGAAATGAATATCGCTTCACAGTGTATGACAATGACGAAAATAATTAGGAGGACCTTATGGGTTTAGCATGGGCATTAGCAGGTATTTTTCTTGCGGTGGTTCTTTCGGGTATAGGATCGGCAAATGGTATCGGTACAGCGGGACAGGCGGCAGCCGGAGCGTTGACGGAAACATCTGAGCATTTCGGAAAATACCTTATCCTCGTAGCACTTCCCGGAACTCAGGGTATTTACGGGTTTGCGATCGCATTTTTGCTTCTTCTGAAACTTCAGCAGTTCAATTACGCGATCACGCCTGAGCAGGGTTGGTATTTCTTTTTCGCGGCTCTTCCTGTAGCTTTCGCGGGACTGTTCTCGGCTATCTATCAGGGCCGTGTTTGCGCAGCCGGAATTATGTTGACGGGCAAGCAGCCGAAGGAATCTGCAAAGAGTTTGATCCTCGCCGCTATCGTTGAGTTCTATGCCATCTTAGGATTTGTTATATCCTTCTTTGCCTGGCTGTGGCCCATTTCAAGTCTTAAAATAGGATAGTAAATGGCTATTGACCAGATCCTTCAGAAGATAATTTCAGAGTATCAGGAGGAGAAGGAAGCCATCCTTAGGCAAGCTGCGAAGGAAAAAGCTGAGAAGATCAAGATCGCGAAAAAGAATATTGATAACCGCCTTCAGTCCGAGAAAGTGCGTATAGGCATAGAGACCGAAAGAAAGTTCGACCGGCTTTATATGGCGCACACTTCTTCTGCGAAACTTAAGTTGAACCGCAAGAAGAAAGAGGCCTTAGATGCAGTATTTACAGAGCTTGAAAGCGCGGTATTGAAACTTCCCAAGGGCGACTATCAGAATTTCATCAAGAGCTTTATCGACCTTGATATCATCAAGCAGACCAATGAATGCTGGGTAGGGTCGAAAGAGAAGCATCTTGATGAGACATTTATTTCTGATATCGTCAAGGGGAGCAAGGAACTTCAGCTCAAGTTCATGGGCAATACCGAGAAATTTGAGCATGGCCTTCTCTTTACCGGCAAGAGCTATGATGTGAATCTTTCCTTTGAAGTAATAATTAAGTCGATCAAAGAGAAGAAAATGACAGATATCGCAAGAGAGCTTTTTAAATGACCCTAGAGACTGAATTTTATCCTTATACTACCTTTGACGGGAGGTACGCCTACGCGTCCGGGCGCATACGCGCTCTCGAGACAAACCTCCTGGACAGGCAGAAGATAGCAAAGCTCGCTTCAGCCAAGAATATGGATCATTTCTTTTCCGAACTTTCTGAATCCTGTTACAAGCCGTATATTGAAAAATTTGAGAGAGACTTCCTCTTTGAGGAATTGCTCTTTCAAGTCTATAAGGACTTGATCGATGAGCTCACTTTTCTTTCACCGGAAAAGGGGATCAAGGATTTTTTCAATCTCTACTTTGATTCATACAATATAAAGATGATCCTGAAGCATGTGTATTACGGAAAGGATTATGAAGAAAAGCTCTTTCCCTACGGTGATATCGGAGCGGAAATAGTAGAGGATGGCAATTTTGACGAGAAGATGATACCGGAAAGGTATAAACATCTCTTTGTCGATTTTAACGATAATATCCGTGAAGCTAATAACGGCGAACTTCGAATAAATGAGATGGTCGACAAATTCTATTACAGCGAACTCATTAAGGAGTCCGTTAAGATCGATTCTCCTTTCCTGGTCTATTTGAATCGGCACAATATCGAGCTGATAAACGGTTACATTCTGATGAGGAATTCCATATTCGATTTCGGGCATCTGCTGCTTTTGGAGAACGGTTTTACCCCCACTTCCGATCTGAAAAAAATGGCGGATTGGGATTTTAAGGCTCTCGTAAAGTATTATAAAGGAGAATATGCCTCATTGTTTCCCCAGAATGTTAAGGACCCTGTGGAGATACTGAAACACTTCACTGCCTCTAAGGGGGAGTTCATTGTTGGATTGCGGTCTCAATCGGAATTCATCACAATGGGTATCGAGGTGCTGATCTCATATTTTTACAAGAAAAAAGAGGAACTCAAGACATTGAGAAAGATCTTTTTAGCGAAGATGAGAAATATTTCTTACGAAGAGATCATGGAGTTGATATGAGCCAGATCGCGATAATCGGAGATAAGGAAACCATTTTCCCTTTCCAGGCGATAGGATTTGAGACATTGATCGCCGATGCGGAAAATGTCAAGGAGATCTTTAAAAAGGCGGTCTCCCAGAAAAAACTAATTATTTTTATAACAGAAGAACTGGTATTGTTCATTGAAAAAGAAGTGAACGATACAATGAAAAACCCGTATCCCATTGTTACGCTGATCCCATCCGTTCTGGACAGCGAAGAAAGTTCAAGGGAGGATATCGTTAAATTGATAGAAAAAGTTGTTGGACCCAACTTAATGAAAGAGGAATAAACTATGACCGAGAAGCGTGTAGAAGGAACTATTACGAAGGTTGCCGGCCCCCTGGTCGTCGCGGGCGGTATGGCACAGGTCAATATGTTCGATGTTGTTAAGGTCGGTGATCTCGGCCTCATTGGCGAAGTTATCGAGATCCATAGCGATCATGCTTATATTCAGGTGTATGAAGAGACCGGCGGTATCGGACCCGGAGAGAAGGTAGTATCTACCGGCGCTCCCTTGTCTGTGGAGCTGGGACCCGGCCTGATGTCAACGATCTATGACGGTATCCAAAGGCCCTTGAAGAAGATCTCTGAAATTTCAGGCAATTTTATTTCAAGAGGCATTGAGGTTTCCGGTATTGATAAAGAGAAGAAATGGGCCTTTGAACCTTCTGTGGAAAAGGGCGCCAAGGTTTTTCCCGGCACTATTGTGGGAATGGTCCAGGAAAATGAGACCATTGAACATTACATCATGGTGCCACCGAATGCCCCCGAAGGAGAATTGACCTCTATTAAAAAAGGTAAGTTCACCGTTGAGGAAACCATTGCCGTGATCAAAGCGGCTGACGGAAAGGAATTTGAGATAAAACTTATGCAGAAATGGCCGGTAAGAAGAGGCCGTCCCTTCAAGAAAAAAAATCCTCCGACCAGACAGCTTGTCACAGGACAGCGTGTGATCGATGCATTTTTTCCCATAGCAAAAGGCGGTACGGCCTGCGTACCTGGTCCATTCGGTTCAGGCAAAACCGTAATCCAGCATCAGCTGGCAAAGTGGGCGGATGCCCAATTGATAGTTTATGTGGGCTGTGGAGAACGCGGAAATGAGATGACCGATGTTCTCAATGAATTACCGGAATTGGTAGACCCGAGTACAGGCAGATCTTTGATGGAAAAAACCATTCTAATAGCTAATACCTCCAATATGCCCGTTGCCGCAAGAGAGGCCTCTATATTTACAGGCATCACGATCGCGGAATATTTCAGGGATATGGGATATGATGTCGCGCTGATGGCGGATTCGACTTCCCGTTGGGCGGAAGCATTGAGAGAAATGTCAGGCCGTCTCGAAGAGATGCCCGGGGAAGAAGGGTATCCCGCCTATCTCGGAACTCGTATCGCGGGATTTTATGAACGATCTGGTGATGTTACATGTCTTTCCCAAGACGATAGACATGGTACTTTGTCAGTCATAGGCGCTGTTTCCCCTCCCGGGGGAGATCTTTCAGATCCCGTTGTTCAGGCCACGCTCAGGGTTGTAAAGGTTTTCTGGGGATTGGAATCCGCATTGGCTTACCGGAGGCATTTCCCCGCGATATCGTGGATAAATTCATATTCTCTGTATTATGACAATATTCAAGAAGAGGTTGAAGCGAAGGTGGATCCCCGCTGGTCGGAAATGAGAATGGTAGCATTGAGGCTCCTTCAGGAAGAGTCGGAATTGATCGAGATCGTGCGTCTGGTGGGTGTCGAGTCCCTGTCACAGGGAGACAGATTAACCCTTGAGATATCGAGATTGATCAGAGAGGATTTTCTGCATCAGAACGCTTTTTCCGATATTGATACCTATACTTCTTTTGAGAAGATGTTCAAGATGCTTGATACCATTCTCTTTATGTGGGAAGAATCCACTACCGGGATCAAGAACGGGATGAAGGTTGACGAACTTTCCGAGATCCAATCCATTGAGCGTATAGCGAGAATGAAGTATATACCCGAAAATAAGCTTGAGGATATAGACAAGATTAAGGATTCCATTTCGAAAGAAATAAAGGAACTCCTGACAGCGGTGGAGGAATAAGATGGCAAGAGAATATAAGACTTCAAAAGAGATTTCCGGGCCGCTTCTTTTAGTTGAGAAGGTCGAAGGTATTAAATATGAGGAGCTGGTGGAAATAGAATTAGGAAATGGAGATATTCGCCGAGGCCAGGTGCTTGAGGTTGACAGAGATAGAGCCTTGATACAGATATTTGAAGGCTCATCAGGACTGAACCTTCCTCAGGCGAAGATTCGATTTCAGGGAAAATCCATTGAGATATCCCTTTCATCCGATATGTTGGGCCGTGTATTTGACGGACAAGGCCGTCCTATTGATGATGGCGGTGAGATCGTTCCGGAAGAAAAACGCGATATCAACGGTACACCGATCAATCCCTATTCCAGAACATATCCCTCGGAATTCATACAAACGGGATTCTCATGTATTGATGGGCTTAATACGCTGGTCAGAGGCCAGAAACTGCCTATATTTTCCGGTTCCGGCCTTCCCCATGCTCAGATGGCGGCGCAGATAGCGAGACAGGCCAAGGTCGTAGGAAAGGGCGAGGATTTTGCTGTTGTATTTGCCGCGATGGGTATAACATACGAGGAAGCCGAATATTTTATTTCCGATTTTAAAAGGACCGGCGCTATTGAGCGCGCGGTTCTGTTTATCAATCTGGCGGATGACCCCGCCATTGAGCGTATCGCTATTCCGAGGATGGCCTTGACCACCGCCGAGTATCTTGCGTTCGAGAAGGACTTGCATGTTCTGGTCATTATGACGGATCTGACGAATTACTGCGAAGCCCTTCGTGAGATCTCCGCCGCAAGAAAAGAAGTTCCGGGCCGCCGCGGCTATCCGGGATATCTCTATACTGACCTTGCGGGTATTTATGAAAGAGCGGGCCGTATCAAAGGTAAAAGCGGTTCGATCACTCAGATACCAATCCTTACAATGCCCGAAGACGATAAAACGCATCCGGTTCCCGATCTTACCGGGTATATTACCGAGGGACAGATCATCCTGTCGAGAGCATTGCTCAAAAAGGGTATTTACCCGCCCGTAGATGTACAGGCATCGCTTTCACGCCTTAAGGATAAAGGTATCGGTGAAGGAAGGACCCGTGAAGATCATGCCGATCTTTTCAATCAGCTTTTCGCCATGTATGCTCAAGGCCTTGAGGCAAGAGAATTGGCTGTGATCCTGGGTGAAGGCGCTCTTTCTGAGAAGGACAAGATCTATCTCTCTTTTTCCGATGATTTCGAGCGTTATTATATCAGTCAGGGTGATGATGAGAACAGGACAATACAATATACCCTGGATCTGGGATGGAAACTGCTGAAAAAATTCTCCAAATCAGACCTGAAGAGGATCAAAGACGATCTTATCAACAAGTATTATGATAGCGAAGCAGTGGAGAAACTGGAGACTCACCTGAAGAAGTTCACTCAAGCGCTTTAGGGGAAATATTATGCAGCTGCAGATCAATGCTACGAGAATGTCGCTTCTTTCCTATAAGAAGAAATTGAAGTTGGCGAAAAAGGGGCATAAACTTCTCAAGGATAAATTAGAGGAGCTGGTGCGCAGATTCATAAAATTGGTCAGGGAATACCAGAAGAAACGCGGTGATATTGAATCCAGTTTGCGCATTGCTTATAAGAAGATGTTCCACGCTCAGATCAATATGTCCCGTCTTGATTTCAATGAATTTATTTATTCTTCCCCAGTAGAAGCAGAGTTGAAAGTCGGAAGCAGGAAGATAATGAACATCGATGTTCCTGAGCTGGAAGTAGAGATCAAGGGAAATATTTTCTCTTATTCCCTTTCACAGACAAATGTTCACCTTGATGACGCGATAGCCGATTATATCAATATTGTAAAGAAAATGCTTGAACTTTCTTCGATCGAGAAAGCCATTTACCTTTTGGCTGCCGAGATAGAAAAAACAAGAAGAAGGGTAAATTCATTAGAGTATATCCTGATCCCGAATTTTGAAGATGCCATTAAATTTATTAATATGAAATTAGATGAAAGATCAAGATCTGAATTGACACAGCTTATGAAAGTTAAAGAAATGATAGTAAAAAAGAGAGAAGAAAATGAATATTCCTAAGATTAGAGAAATTATTGCCCTGGCACCGGTCAGATATGTCGATGTAGATAACATTATCATTCATGCGCAAACCGACAGAAGGGCCAAGATAGATGCCTGCATATCGGTTATTTTTCCTCATGAGCAATACCTGCTCTTTTTCAGAAAGGGTGAGCTTTTTTCCAGCGGAACGATTAAAGATGATGAGTTTCATCCGGCCTCTATGCTGTCCATATTGAGGAAGATGAAGGAATTTAAGAAAAAGGACGAAGATGCCTCAATGTCCTTTTTTGAGATAGATGAAAATATTTTGAACGGCATACTGAACAAATTCTACGCCAAACCCAAATACAATCTGAATACCAGATTTACTGATGTGAATAAATTATTTTCTGTTATGATAAAAAATAAGTACAATGGGTTTATCGAATTCGTTTATAAGAATTCCTCTAATCTGATTTTTGTGGAGAATGGGGAGCTTTCCTATCTCTATCTCTGTGACGATCTTCAGCCGTTTCTGGAAGAAACGATAAAAAGAAACGATATTACACTTCTTCTGGATTCGCTCGTTCACTTATTCAAGGAGGAAGACGAAGGGGTGCAGATCAATATCTTTGATAAACCCATTGAGATCGAACCGCAATTATCTCCGCATATTGTAGATCTGATGGAGAAGATCCTTCAAAAGACCTTGGAAGAACTCGGCAAGGAGCATTCCCCTGATAATCTTGTAAAATACTTTAATTCCGGCGTGGATAAATTAGCTCAGAAAGTCCCCGAGATCAAAAATGTTCTGATCGAAACCGATAATATCGATCTTTCCGGAGTGGACCTGGATGTGGAATCATTTGTGACCGCTGTAGCGCTTTTGCTTAATGAATTCATAGATAAACTTAATCTTGTTTTCGGGCCGATGGTGGTTAAAAAGATCTTTGGTATTATTAAGGACTTCAGGTATGCTTTGGAGGGTGTTAACTTCTTCGATAAATCCTATATGAAGTCCATGCTTAAGTGATCTGATCCATAAATAGAGGCATAAAAAATTGTTCAAAAGTTCAAATGTTCAAGGTTGACCTCACTGCATTAACCTAAA
>JAGLWT010000041.1 GCA_023133295.1 bacterium
ACTTCCGAACGAGTTCATGCATTTTAATGAGTGCATGCTTCGGTCAGAAGGAAAAAGCGAAAGGAAAAGAGAACACCTTCCGGAACAATAATATATTATTTTCCTTTTTGAGCATCATGAAATGATGTGAAAAAAGCGTATGTTAATAATGAAAAGATGGATTCCCGATCTGTGTCGGGAATGACGGAAAGGAAAGTTTGTAGAGTATTAACGTTTGATTCTAACGGGGCGAAGAGTGTACAATTGCTTCACAATTTTCAACTCTCCGCTTGGTACTTTTACATCGGGACAGACGAACGCCTGTGGCGTACGACATGTCCCCTATCTTGACTGGGGTACGGCGTGATATGATTGTGACAGGAAAATTAATGAGTTAAACGATATAACTATTTTTCGGTTACGAGTGTGGATATTGTTTTTGTTTTCATCTCGTACCCCGCACCTCGAATTTCGTTCACTCGTGAACGACGGTTATCGTATTTATGAATCAGAGCACTTAAACTGCCTAAAAAAGCCCTTTTATCTTCTTGATAACTCCCCTTGCCGATTTCTCAGACCGGGCCTCCGCCTGAAGCCGTATGATGGGTTCGGTATTTGATTCCCGCAGAAGAAACCACAGCGCTTCTCCATCAGTTTCGGTGTAATAGACCCCATCATCAAATCTGTACTTACCTCTGAAGAACATTTCCTTAATGGTCTTCACGGTTTCATCAGTAATGGCGACATTCAACAATTTTTCTTTGACCATTGTAAATACGGGCAATTCCGAAACAAGTTCATCAATACTTTTCCCTGTTTGAACCAAGGTGTGTAAAAGCAGTAGCATTCCGACATATGAATCCCTGCCAAGATGGAACGGCGCAAAGATCACTCCACCATTACCCTCTCCTCCGATGAGTGATTTCTCTTTCCACATTTTCATGGAGACATTTGCTTCCCCGACTGGAACTCTGAAAAGGCGCGACTTGCCGTTAAGGACATGATCATTCAGCAACGATGTGGCGATATTAATTACAACGGGAGTTTCGATCCTTTCCCTAACGCCCAGAATACACAAGGGAAGCGTCAGCTCCTCAGAAATAAACCCTCGTTCGGGTGTGAAAAATCCCAGCCGGTCTGCATCAGGATCCTGCACGAAGGCAATGTCAAAATCCAATTGCTTGAGTTCTTCTTCTACACTCTTCAGATTTTCCTTTACAGGCTCAGGCTCCCTCGGAAAGGGCTTTTCAATATCGGAATTGAGATATGTAACCTCTTTAATTCCAAGTTTTCTGAAAAAGATCTCATTGGTAACACTACCCGCACCGTTCACGGCATCAATGACGACCTTGAATTTTTTCTCCCTGATATTTTCCAGATCAACATATTCACTAACCGATTTGAATAAAGAATCTATGAAGATCTCCGACGCATCTTTCATCTTTTCGATCCTTGATATATTAGAATATGAGGCGAGATTAAATTTTTTGTTAACATACATATCGTAAATTCGAGTGCCTTCTTCATTATCCAGAAATATACCGTCTCGCTTCAACATCTTCAGAGCATTATAACGAATATCATTATGTGATGCGGATATAACTATACCTCCGTCGGCATTCAAGTGTTTTACCATATATGCAATAACCGGAGTTGGCGCAATTCCTACATCTATTACGCGGCAGCCGGTCGCAAGGAGCCCTGATATCGCATTCGACTTCACCATATCCCTTGACGGTCTTGTGTCTGAACCTATAATTATAGTGCCCTTCTTCATATATGTGCCGTAGGCGAGAGACATATTCAGGATCACCTCCGGTGTGAGCCCTACATTTACATCACCCCGAATGCCTGCAATAGAAACTTTAAGTACCATATCGTTCTCCTGTATATTCCTGATATTTCAAACGGATCATTCTTCTCAAATATCTGAGATACTCCGGATGGTCAATGACCACGGTCTCAAAAACTTCCCCGCGTACACGCTTTGAGGGAAGTGAGACAAAATATCCTTGCTGTTTTGTCTTTATTAGTCTTATCCCTTTTATCCAGAGCATTCCGCTTAATTCAACATCTGCATATGCCATTATCTTATGATTACCCCTATCCATTTCATAGGGATATATGCGGACATCAGTGACTTCGGGACCTCCGGGATTAACAAAGTCTTCCATCACTTCTCCAATCTCAATGTCATTGAAAGCTCAACCATTGCATTTAAAGGGAGAGCGCAGACGCCTAAGGCCATTCGCGAAGGAAAGGGTTCTCTGGGAAATAATTCCGCTATCAACTCACTGGCGCCGTCAATTACAAGATGATGATGGAAAAAGTCATCAGAAGAATTCACAAATCCCGCCAATTGTATTACACCTTTGATGTAATTCAAGCTGTTCAAATGATATTTCAATACTGTCAGCCCGCTTAACACCGCATGTCTTGCCGCATCTTTCCCAACCTCAATATTTGACCGATCACTGATCTTTCCAATTATTAACTCACCATTTGGAAGTATCGGCAGCTGCCCTGAAAGAAATATTAGATTCTCCTGCTTCAAATGTATCATTGGTGAATATTTGCCAATCGGTTCTTTATACTCATTAAGCTTCAACCCCATGTCTTCAAGCCGCTGTTCAATAGACATATAACCTCCTACCAATCCCTGGTCTCGAGGAAATAACCTTCCTCATCCATCTGCTTCATCATCTGCTTCTGTACATCTTCAGCATTCTTCGGTATCTTATCCAGATATTTACCGCGATATCGCTTTTCAGCTTTTGCTAATCTTTCTAAGTACTCCTTTTCGACCCTGCTGAGTTTCTCAGCCGCTTTTTTCTTTGCGCCTGCTTCTTTAAGAGCTTCGCTTTGATCATCGCCAGTCTTTTGCTCTTTCTTTTCTTGCCTTTCAGTATTACTTTCGCTATCTTCCTGTCTCTGCTTATCTTCTTTACCGAATCTTCTTTGTTCTTCCCTCTTTTCCTCTTTCTTCTTCTCCTCTTCCTTCATTCTCTTTCTGGTCAATTCGAGATTATGCCGGGCATCTTCGTCATATGGCCTAATATTCAGAGCGTTGAGATAATTCTCTTCTGCCTTTTTGAGATCTCCTTGTTTGAAATAGGCATTCCCGCTATTATAAAAACTGCTGAATTTCAATTTCGGTGTATTATCCCCTTCGATAACTCTATCCCAACTTTCTAAAGCATCTGCATATTCTCCCATTCGATAATGGGTGTTTCCCAGATTGTAAAGGCTTTTAGCAGCCTTGCTCTTCGTGAAGTTTCTTTTAGCACCTTCGTAGTCCTCTTGCTTGTATTTATGATTACCAAAGAATAATGATGTAATGATCATTCCCGCTACGATCAATTTCATTGTATATATCCCGAATTCAAAATATTATGGGGGTCGAAAACACTTTTCAATCTGCGTAGATACCGCGCTGATTCATTATCTGCATTCTTCAAATATTGAAGTTTACCTCTTCCGATGCCATGTTCTCCGGATATACTTCCATTTACTGCTCTAACTGTCTTATATACCCTTTCAATGAACCTCAATGCCTTATTCTCGTCTTTTCTTGCAAAGCATACATTCACATGTAGCAGGCCGTCAGCGAGATGCCCGTAATAACCCGTAAATAGGCCCCCTTGCGGCTCTTGGAACAATTTGTCGATCTCATGTAGATGCTTCTTAGCCACGCATATATCAGCACTTAGCTTACTTTCGTACATCGAGGAAAGTATTGATGAAAGGGAATTCCTTAGATCTATCCCCTCCTTACCTCCTCCGTAGCGCTTGTCCGCCCTTATTACTACATAATACTTCTTATCACCTAATACTTTTTCCGATATCGCATCACTTACTATTTCTACTTGATATACAGTACCTTCTTTGCTTATCTCTTCGAATTTCTCCATTATTTGGGACAAAGTTCCATATTTCAGTGTTGAAATGTATATTTCGTCGGGAATTGCGTCTATACTCATTACGGCACTCGTAATAATACCGAAATTTCCAAATGTGCCTATAAAGATCTCCTTTAGCGGGTGGCCAAGGGAGTCTCTGATCGAATATGCCCCAGCTTTAAGGAGCTTCCCTTCTCCCGTGACCACAGTAATGCTCTTTACCGAATTCGCCACAGCGCCATATCTGACGGCCTCTAAACCAGACGCATTTGTAGCTATATTGCCCCCAATCGAAGAATACCTATAAGATGCCGGGAATGCCGAAAGCTGATACCTGTATTTTTCAAGTTCTTTATTCGCCTGCGCGACAGTCACGCCGGCCTCTACTTCGATCAAACCGCTTTTTATGTCTATATCTATTATCCTCTTCATCTTTTCCAGCGAGATCACATCGGCTCTCTGCAGAGGCTGCGCAGTGCCGGACACGGAGGTTCCTCGCCCCCTGGTAAACAGTTTATTCTTCTGAATATTCGCTTTCTTTACTATATTAAGAACCTCTTTTTCATTTTCGGGGAAATACACTCCCTCAACGCATTTTTCATCACCATTGCTGTTAACGGTTGCGTCAGAAGCGTATATAAGGGAATA
This sequence comes from bacterium, assembly GCA_023133295.1. Lineage (GTDB taxonomy): Bacteria > AUK180 > AUK180 > AUK180 > AUK180 > JAGLWT01. The sequence continues at coordinate 4,527 of JAGLWT010000041.1, forward strand.
AATCCTGTCCTTTTTATAGCTAATCATATGTCATTCGTCATTTTCCCTATATAGTTTTATCTTCTATTTCACATCCTTTCTTATTTCGTACTTATTCCTGTATATGTTTTGAGATCTTCTCCAATCGCTCTTTTGCTGATGCTTTGTCTCTTCCCATCTGCGTTTTATCTCTGAAATCCTCATCATCAATTATCTTCTGCAGATCAGCGGCAGCTTCTTTGTACATTTTCTTCTCTATCTTGGTATTAGCCAAGGCAAGATAATGTCCCGAATAATCCGGTTCAAGCTCGACCGCCCGCTTTAGAAGTTCCAGCGACTTATCAATGTCACCGCCTTTCCAGCCGGGAAGTTTTCTATACATCTTGCCCATGATAAGATGCGCGCCTGCGTGGTCGGGATCTATCTCAAATATTTTCTCACATAACTCTCTGATCGGCTTTACTAAAAACAATGATTTCAACACACCCTTAGTCTCTCCGATCCTTCCATATGCGGCGGCTTTGTAGTACATCATATCAACACTTTCCGGGAATACTGCAAGTCCTTTATCCGCCCATTCACATGTTTTCTCCCAATATGACAGCTTTGATTTCTTCTCAGTACCTCGCTGTCCAAAATAGAAATATGATTTCTCTACATTCAAATATTGCTCAAGAGTCTTTTCCTCTATATCAATATTTTCCTTTATCACAGCCTCCAATACGCCTTCGTCGCCCCATATATCAAATGGGTCAACCTTCTCCACCGGATCTTCTGTTATCGCCACAGGCAGGGTTTCTGCGCCATTGATCGCAATTAATCCGATCACAACCATCAAAACAAGAATTGCTCTTCTCATAGTTACCTCCTCTCAATATCTATAGATGCAGCATCGGGCCTTCCAAACCCAACATAGCTTCTCCAATCGATTCCGAAAATGTTGGATGCGGGAAGACCGTCTCTTTAATATCATCAATATCCGTACCATTTTTAATAAAATATGAAAACGCCCAGATCATCTCTGAGGCATGTTCGCTCATTATATGAGCCCCTATAAGCTTTTTCTCCGTGCAAATGAGCTTAACCATACCCCGCAGCTCCTTCGTACAATTGGCCCTGGGGTTGGCAGAAACGGGGAAAACCGAAATCTTAATATCCCCAAAGGAATCTCGTGCTTGTGACTCCGTCATACCGGAACTTGCTATCTCGGGTGAAGTATAAAACACTGAGGTCATCTCGCCTGAGGAAGCAGCCCTGCCATTCAATAGATCTATCAGACGCACACCGTCGTGTGATGCCTTATGAGCAAGCATAGGGCCATCTATAACATCGCCGATCGCATATACACGGGAAAGCGTTGTTTCGTATTCTTTATTAGTTCGTATCTTTTTCGTGTTCGTATCTATTTCTATTTCGCTATGCCTCCCCTTTATGTCTGCGCATCTTCCTATTGCTGCCATGATTCGGTCTCCGGAGATCTCTTCGCCTTCTACTATAATTGTATTCCCTTTTATTGCCTTTATTGCTTTTCCCAAATGAAGTTTGATCCTCATTGCTTTCAAACTCTTTTCAAGTTCGTTGGCGATCTCGGTGTCAATATCGGCTCCGCCCGGTTTTTCCAGCATGTCAAAAAGATGTACCTCGGAACCCAAGCGGGAATATATGGTAGCTATCTCTACTCCAATGACACCTGCGCCTATGATAAGAAGTCTCGTCGGGATCTCCGAAAGTTCCAATGCATTGTCAGAAGTCCACACATCGTCCCGATCTTTAATAAATCCCGGGATGATAACATTCGAACCAGAAGCAATAACTATGCGGTCTGCTTTATGCACTCCTGTTTCGGTTTCCACCTTTCCGCTCGAGACCACATGCGCCTTCTCCCTCAGTATCTTGATCCCGTTCTTTTTTAAAAGCATCTCTACCCCGAGAACCGCCTTTCTGACAGAGGAATCCTTCCATTTTCGGAATTTATCCAGGTCATAAGTCATTTTATCAAATGATATTCCCATTCTGGAATAATTCTGTGTTAAGAACGATGTAACATGCAGGAGTGACTTCGTTGGAATACACCCTCTATTCAAACATGTTCCTCCGAAGGCCGCCTTTTCGGCAATTGTAACATCCATACCAGCCTGGGCGGCTTTTATTGCAGTTACATACCCTCCGGGCCCGCCTCCTATTATAAAGATCTTTTCAGCCATATCTCATACTCCGATAGTCTTTTCAATGTTTCATCTTTTCCAAGAATAAAGAGCGTCTCAAAGAGGCCCGGCGTCACTTTCTTACCTGACACGCCCAATCTCAAATACTCTGCCGCCTTACGCAATTTCACGCCATTCACCTCACAGAACTCTTTGATCGCGATCTCAAGGGAAGCTATTGAAAATTCACATTTCTCCAGCACTTCATATAATAAAGCTGCGCTCTCAAAGGCCTTGGCCTTCGGATACTCCCCATCAAAGATGAAGAAGAAATCTATCTTCTCCCAAATCTCTTCAAGTGTCTTACCTCTGTCGCCCAGATTGGAGACAATGGTCAGCAGGAGGTCCTTATCCGGTTCAAATCCCTTGAATTCCTTGATGAAACTCAAAAGTATTTCAGTCTTTTTCTTAATATCCATATTAAAAAGGTATTCCCCATTCATCCATGTCAGCTTTTCAATTCTGAATTGCGCGGGATTCTTTGATACCATGGCAAAATCAAAATTCGCTATGAGGTATTCCATATCAAAGATCTCTTCATTATTCTTGGGGCTCCATCCCAGCAGGCTGAGGTAATTCAAGAGGGGTTCACGGAGAAAGCCCATCTTTTTGTACTCAATAAGCGCAGTAGCGCCATGCCGTTTTGAAAGCCTCTTTCCGTCCGGGCCGTTTATAAGCGGAATATGGGCAAACTCCGGCGGTGACCATCCGAAAAGTTCATATATTATCAATTGCTTGAATGTATTAGTGATGTGATCCTCCCCCCTGATCACATGAGTTATGCCCAGCAGGTCGTCATCCACAACACATGCGAAGCTATATGTGGGTGTACCATCTGACTTCATTATAATAAAATCATCGAATTCAACAGAATTAACGCTCACATCACCCCGGATCATATCCTGAATCAAGTATTGCTTCGCATCAGGTTTACATAATCTTATTGCGGCAATTTCATCATATTTCTTATTTCCTCTGCACCTGCCGCTGTAAGCGAAAGATCTACCGGCTTTCTGGGCTTCTTCCTTCTCGCGCTTAATATCTTCCTTTGTACAAATGCAGTAGTAAGCTTTTCCAGCATCTATTAATTCTTGAGCATACTTCCTATAGATATCCAAACGGCTGCTTTGAAAATAAGGTTCTTCGTCCAGTGAAAATCCAAGCCACTCAATAGAAGCAAGTATTGAATCTACATACTCTTTCTTAGATCTCAGAAGATCGGTGTCCTCGACCCTCAAAATAAATCCTCCCTTCATCTTCCTGGCAAAAACATAATTAAAGAGCGCGGTTCGCACGCCGCCGATGTGCAGATGGCCCGTAGGAGAGGGAGCGAATCTGACCCTGACCTTACTTCCCATTTTGATCCTCGCTTAAGTAGATCAGCTCGGCATTATGCTTTTGTGTATCCCATAAGGCAATGCTCGGCTTGTCCGTTATCAGGCCCGAGGCTTCGCCCGGGTTCAATAATATCGTTTTGTGAAAGAGCTCTATTTTTGCTCTATGTGTATGGCCATAGGCGATCATGTCATAACCGTCGGAAGCCATAAGTTCCTTTATCAAGATGGGTTCATGCATGCATATAGCTCTTTTTCCCTGTAGGTTGAATGTTCTGGGGCCATTATAGAATTCCGTATTGTTGAATCGCTCTCTAAGAAAGTCCCGGTCACCGTCATTGTTCCCGAATATGATCTTCATCGGCATTTTCAGAGCTTTGAAATGGGCAGCCATTATCGGCGAACATATATCACCCAAATGTATTACCATATCACAGGAAATAGAATTGAAGACATCAACGGCCTTCTGTATCATCTTCACCTGTTCATGAGTGTCTGAAATAAATCCTATTTTCATGTTCTCCTTTTCCTAATACTATATTATATTTTAAAGAGAGTAAAATTTCAAATCCTCAGACTTTTGCTTTTATAGTGCTCTGATTCATAAATAGAGAATAGAAGCTAGAGGTTCGTGATTAGTGCAGAAAAAAGGAATCACATCCGTCATTGTCGTTATTAGGCTTGTGACCTTGGAAACCCCGATTACATCGGGGATTCGACAATCCATCTATTTATTATTAACATATGCTTTTCTCACATGATTTCATGATGTTCAAAAAGAGAGATATATATATTATTGTTCCGGAAGGTGTTTTCTTTTCTTTTCGCTTTTTCCTTCGGACC
>JAGLWT010000042.1 GCA_023133295.1 bacterium
AGGTCTCTTCCGCAGCCCGTTCCCAGGTAAATCCCTTTGCGATTTCTTTTCCTTTTGTCACAACACTAATGACCTCATCCGGATTTTCATGCATATGCAGCAGTTTTCCATAAAGCCCCTGCGGGTCTTCAACATCTACATATATACCACCGTCCTCGACAACTTCAGGAATTGAAGATATCTTCGAGGTAAAAACTGGACAGCCGGCAGACATCGCCTCAACGGGAGGAAGTCCGAAGCCCTCATAAAGTGAAACAAAAAAAAGCCCCTTCGCCAGTCGCATAACAGATGGAAGCAGAGAGTGATTAATATATCCTCTGAAGTGAATATTCTTTTTATTTTTCACTTTGCTCAGCAGCTTGAAAACCTCATCCGGCAAATCTCCTTTCCAGCCCCATAGTATCAGATGATTATCTGGAAATTTATTGAGAAAAAGATCGAAGTTTCTAATAACATACGGAATATTCTTTCGCGGCTCCAATGTTCCCACATAAAAATAGAAATTATCAGGAAGATCGAGAGCTGAGGTATTTTCTCGTGCCGCATTAAGCGTCAGCTTTTCTTTGAATATCTCATCCACACCGTAATATACCACATCGATCTTACCTTCCGGAATGTTAAAGTATTTCAGGATATCGTTCTTTGTATTCTTTGAGATCGCAATGATTTTATCCGAATTCGTCAAAGCCCTTTTCAGAACCTTATCAAGGTAAATATTCTTTGCGCCGGAGTAAGTTCGAGGAAATTCTTTATATATCAGATCATGCACTGTAACTATCTTTTTCACTCCCTTTACCGTAACGGGCTGAACAAATGCCGGGGAAAAATATACTTCAGGAGAGAGCTTTCTGATGATGTGATTTAATTTCATTTGCTGGTACAATATTCTTCTCGTTCTTGAGTATTTGCCGCCAAGTAATTCGAGGAATTCCACATTAGCATAATGTTCAAAATCAGGCCGACCGCGATCACCATAAGTTAAGAGAATAAATCTATCCTCCG
>JAGLWT010000043.1 GCA_023133295.1 bacterium
GTGGGGGAGAAGCAGAGAAAAGATAATAGAAAAAAGCGAATAGAAGGAGAAGAACCTCTTTTTGCAATTTATTCCTTTCTCTTCATATTTTAACCTTGAACTTTTAGCGATCTTCTCTGCATTTCGCCCCGGGCACGGCATGCCGTGCCCCTACACCGATTCTGATTTTTTTCTTTCTCTTGTTCCACTTGTGCACTTATCCCCCTTGACATTTTTGCAGAAATCCGTATAATAATCCTTTCAATGAGGGCGAATAGTTCAGTTGGCTAGAACGCATGGTTTACACCCATGAGGTCGCTGGTTCGAGTCCAGTTTCGCCCACCATTGAAAATCCTCGAAGGAACTATCTCCTGCCCCATCCGCTTGACATATTGACCAAAAACCATTAAAATAATAAATATTCGGAGGAGTCCGCTATGACTAAAAGAATCGGCATTCTCACCGGTGGTGGAGACGCCCCGGGCCTTAACGCAGTTATCAGAGGGGTTACATATCCCTTAATTCAAGCAGGTTTCGAGGTAATCGGCTTCCATTTGGGATGGAAGGGCATATTGGAACAGGATTACGAAGTATTGACGCTTGAAAGGGTCAATGATATACATAGGCAGGGCGGTACCATTTTAGGGAGTTCGCGAACCAATGTTTACAAAAGAGAGAACGGTGTTGAGTTGGTGAAGCAGGCTTATAAAGAAACTGGCTTGCAGGCTCTCATAGCAGTCGGCGGTGATGATACCCTTGGAGTGGCGAGTAAGCTTTTTGATGACGGCTTGAATGTGATCGGGGTTCCTAAGACGATAGACAATGATGTCAATGCCACGGATTACACATTTGGTTTTGATACCGCGATAAACAGGGTCATGGAAACATTGGACTGGCTTCATACGACCACAAAGGCACACAGAAGGGTCATGGTCGTGGAGATCATGGGCCGTACCGCGGGATGGATCACTCTCCATGGCGGGATTGCCGGCGGCGCGCACTTTATCCTGATCCCGGAGATGGATTTTGATATTGATGATTTCGCGAAAGAAGTTCAAATCGCCTACAAGAAAAATAATTATCTCATCATCGCGGTGGCGGAGGGCGCGGACGACCCCAAATTGCGCGCGCATATCATGCATTCCGCGGAAAAAGATGAATTCGGCCATGCCCAGCTCTGGTCCGGCATAGGGATCGGAGAGGTCCTCGCGAAAGAAATAGGTGACCGTACCGGCCTTGAGACCAGGGCAGTAGTATTGGGCCATCTTCAGCGCGGCGGGAATCCAAGCGCATTTGACCGTGTTCTGGGAACCAGATTCGGCGTGAAGGCGGCGGAATTGGTCAAAGAGAAAAATTGGGGTAAAATGGTCGCCCTGAAGGGATCGACTATAGGCACGTCACCCTTAGCGGATGCCATCACGACATTAAAACATGTTACCGAAGAAAGATATAATGACGCAAGTATCTTTTTTGGATAACCGGAGAATATATGAAGAAAGTTATCTTTGTTCTGCTTATTGCCTTGATCGCGATAACCACACCGCGGTCCGAGATAATAAACAAAATAGTTGCACGGGTTAATGATCAGATCATTACCGATTTTGATGTCCAGCTGATCATTTTATTTGACAGAAGAGGGACATTGGAATACGGTGAAGTTCTTAATAAACTCGTAGAGGATCAGCTGGTCATCGCATCGGCAAAGGATAGGGAATATGAGATCAGCGATCAGGAGATCGATTACAATATCGATCAGTCTATTGCAAATCAGCGTTCGCAATATCCTTCCGATGATGCTTTTAAAGAGGCGTTGAAGAGGGAAGGCCTTACGCTTTCTGCATTGAAAGAGAATTATCGCAAGCAGATAAAAAATCAGTATCTGAAGGAAATGATAATCGAAGATAAGATCAGAAAAAAGATCTCAATCTCTACCGATGAGGTAGAGGAGTATTATGAAGAGAACAGGGAGAAATTTAAAAGTGCTCCGCTCAGATATGATATATCTTCCATCTACATTTCAGCTGTTGATATCAAAGCGATGCAGGATATCTATAGAAAGATCAGAAAGACCGGCAAGGTTCCCAAGGCTGTCGAGGTCAAGGAGTTCAAGAAGCTGTATATCGAGTATTTGACGGAAGATCAGAAGAAGATCCTAATCGGGAAAAAATCAGGATATACCGATTCACTTCTTTCTGAAAAGGGATTGTCATTCTATAAGATCGTCAAGTATGATGCTGAAACCCCGTCCGTTAAGTATTATCTCATCCCGAGTACCACGACCAAAAGTAGTATGAAGGCCGCTTTGAATAGTGCACGGGGAATACAGTCAGAGATCACCAAAGGCGCCTCTTTCAATGAATATAAGAGCAAAGAAGATCCGGATCAGGATAATTATTTCACTGACCCTCAGCTTACGGTGGATAATTTGAACACTCTCGGTATCGAAAAAACGGTAATTTCTCTAAAACCCGGAGACTTGCATTCTCTTCAAGGCCGCTTGGGGGCATATGTTATCCGTTTAAATGATATTCTTGAGAGTGAATATAGCGATATTGGAACTGTTTATACAAGAATATACAATGAAAAATATGAAGAGAAGTTCTCGGTTCTACTGAAAGACCTGATCGCAGAAGCCAGAGCAGAGAATTTTATACAGGTGTACAAATGAAGATCGAAAATTTAGATGACAAACAAAAAGATGCTCTGAAGGAACTGGGCAATATCGGCGCTGCCCATGCCGCAACCGCACTTTCACAGATGATAGGCCAGACGATTGAAATGTCTGTACCCAAGGTCACATTTGTGAGAAAGGCGCAAATCGAGAAATCAAAGAAATTCAATGATGTACCCGGCATCTCGATATATATGGATATGTACGGCAAGATCAATGGCAAGATCCTCATATTCTTTGAATACAAGAATGCGATGACCTTGACCGAGATCCTTTTAAGAGAAGATCTGGGAACAATACATAAGATCTCAGAGGTAGAGGAATCGGCTTTGAAGGAAGTGGGGAATATCCTTGCATCTTCTTATCTTAATGCGATCTCTCAGGTCGTTGACGGGATTCTCCTTCCCTCCGTCCCTCATATTTCCATTGATACTCTGGCCGGTGTCCTGTCATATTTTTCTATTCGATTCAAGGATGTTGTTCAGAACGCTCTGTGGATAGAGACCGAATTGCGCGCGAACAAAACGCGTATCTCCGGTGATTTCTTCTTATTCCCGGACGAGCAAAGTCTGAAAACCATCTTTGAGATGATGAAGGTATAAGACCCAATGCTGAGGCCGCCCGTTGTCGCGGGAACTTTTTATGAAGATGATCCGCATATCATAAGAGAGTTCGTTGGCTCTCAGGAATTTTCAACAGATTCACAAGCAAGAGCGGTTGTGGTCCCGCATGCCGGATGGATATATTCGGGCAGAACCGCGCTTAAGACTCTTTGCCGTTTCCCGCCCATGAAGGGCTTCATTATTCTGGGCCCTAATCATAGAGGGTTTGGCGGTCGGATGGCGCTTTTCCCAAAGAACGGTGTTTGGCAATTGCCTAATGGAAAAGCTTTGGTATCGGCCCCCGTCAACGATTTCTTTCTCGAGTCAATGGGAAATATGATCTCGGAAGATGCCCTTGCTCATTCGCGGGAACATTCCATCGAGGTGCAATTGCCGTTTCTTATCGAAATGTCAAAAGGAGATATTGAATTCTGTCCGATCTCACTCTTTCATTCACCGCTGGATGCGCTTGACAAACTTGCGATCTCCATCTATGAGTTTTTAAAAGAAAATTCCGACTGGGGACTGATCATTTCAAGCGATTTTACTCATTATGAATCCGCAGACGAAGCCGCCAGAAAGGATCATATCGCCATTGAGAATATTTTGAAAGGTGATGGTCCGGGTTTTCTGAATGCGGTGCGCAACGAGAAGATAAGCATCTGCGGAGCGGAAGCGGTCTATGTCTTGATAAAGGCCTCCTCTCTCATGCAATTAAAGGCCGAGGTCGTTGAATATACCAATAGCGGAGAGGTGACCGGAGATAGTCAGGAAGTCGTAGCTTATTGCGGGATGGTATTCAACAAATGAACATCTCCGCCTTCAGGCTGAAAACATACCTTCAATGCCCCCTGAAATATAAATATCATTATGTCCAGGGCCTTGGCAAAGCATATTCTTCGGAAAGTGTTGCCTTGAATTTTTCCAATCTCGTCCATTCCTCGCTCTTTGAATATTTCGCTGATCCGGAAACGGATATCAACAGATTGATTTCCAAAGCGGCATTGGAACTCGGATTTACAGACAATTCCCTGATCACACGCGCCAGGGAAGTGATACATAAATACATTGAGAACCCCTTCTCGAATGATCCGGTCGTAGAGAACGATGTTAATTTGAAGGTCCGTTGGCTCGGGGATGATTTCTTCGTAAAGATCGACCGCCTGGATCGCGACAAGGACGGCATGCTCACCATTACGGATTATAAAACGGGCAAATATCTGCCATCTGACGACGAGTTGAGTGCCGACATTCAAATGGGGCTGTACAGGGTGCTGACTGAAGAGAAATACGGCCAGCCCGTAAAGAGGATAATGTGGGAAAATGTCGTATTGAATAAACAGATAGAGGTTCCCAGAGAAAAGCTATTGACCTATGACGCCATTAGGGACTTGATCAAGGGATTTAAAAGGGACTTGGCGCGTTCAAAACTCAAAGGATACGGCGCTTCTCCCAGCAGTCATTGCCGGTTTTGTGACTTCAGAGTAATATGCAATTTTGTAGATGAAGATGTTCGTACTCTGGTTGGAGAAGACCCGATCCTGGGAGACCTCTACAGGATCAATGAGATGGTGAAAGAACTTTCGGGCGTTCTAGATCTTGATAAGTTATCCACCCTCATCAGTGATAAATTCAAGAAATTAACCGGTACCGGGATGGTGAAATTGAAATTGGGTCCCCTTCCGGGCGATGGCGGCGATCCCAATATATTTCCCCTCAATGATGTGTTTACTCAGCAGGGGTATTTCCAGATCACGAAGATGCCGGAGCTCTCTATGAAAAAAGAGGCGTTAGCAAATTCCTTTCTCGCTCAGGCGGGCATCTTTGTAAATAACGCCTTATTGTACAAAAGAGCTAATTCGGACGGTATGACCGGCTTTTACCATCAGGCATATCTTAAGAATATGATGAAGGAACTGATCGATATGAATGAGCAATTCTCGCTGATCATTTTCGATCTGGACCACTTCAAGGCGGTCAATGACAATTACGGCCATCTTGCTGGTGATTCGGTGCTTATAGATTTTTCTCAATTGCTGCGGGATAATATCCGTTTGAATGTAAAGGATATTATCGCCCGTTACGGTGGCGAGGAATTTGCTGTTGTATTGGTCGGCGCAGATATGAAAGCAGCATTCAATATAGCGGAAAGAGTTAGAAAAAAAATGGTGAAAAATGACTTTATTCTGGATGACGGCCGGAAGATCAATGTCCGGCTTTCAGGCGGAGTGAATGAATATAATGGCGGTGGTGAAAGCGTTATCGAAATAATAGAAAAATGTGATCAAGCTCTCTATTTATCCAAAGAAGAGGGCAGGAATCGGATCAGTATTTATATAAAGGAGGAATCCAAATGAAAAATATTCTTATCATAGTGCTTATGGTTTTCTTAATAGCTTCTGCGGGATGCCGGGATAAAGAGGATGCCAAACCCTCTGATTCCCGTTTAGCGCTTAGTGACTATCCGGCCAAGGAAGATATTAAGACGGAGGTGATCGTTGCCAGAACTCCGGAAGGCATCACGGTCTCAGCTCAGGATGTGTATGATTGGATAGATCTTTATTATTCCGGAAAAAAGACCATAATACTTACCGATAGAAATGAAATGGAGAAATTGGTCGAACGCATACTTGAACAGAAGATCGGTGTATATCTTGCCAAGAAAAGAGGATATGACCGTGAAGTAGATTTTTTGCGGGCAATGCAACGCCTGAAAAAGCAGTATGAGAATAAAGCGGAATTCAATCTTGTAAAGAAATTGATCTCCGTGGAAGTGGAAAAAAGTATCTCTATGACTCCTGCTTCCATCAAGAAATACTACAAAGAGCATCAGGGAGAGCTTGACAGATACGCGGTCTATGTAATATTAACACAGTGTTTCGAGAACAGCTCGGATGCCGAGGTGGAGGCAGCGCGCAAAAAGATCTTCAAGGCATATGAGCTTTTGCAAAAAGGCGAGGACTTTCTTAAGATATCCCGCCTATATACCGAAGGCAATCCCCAATGGGTCTCATCAGGAGGCGCATTGGGCTGGGTTGATCTGGGTGACCAGTCCCGTGTATTCGATTACAATATGCAGAAAATGAAAGCCAAAACTTATTCAAAGCCATTCCGTTCGCCCGAGGGCTGGGTGATCATCTATGTTGCGGATGTACATAAACTGGAAGACAGATATGATTTTATAAAGGAACAGTATTATGATAATATGGTCAGCCGTCTGAACAATCCTGTAAAAGAAAAGCTCTTGAAACCATTTAAACGGCAAATGATGCTCAAGAATTTAGAAGCGCTTGTGCGGGGAGATATGACAGCTGTTAAGCAGGCTCTTGAATCTGACACCGCCACAAAAGCCGTACAGTAACAAATTTGAAGATCGGTAAAGCTGCATCAATTCTCTTTCTTCTGCTTATCTCGTTTGAGCTCAAGGGTGCTTCGAGCGGAGCGGGACTTGAGGGAATGCTGTACTTCTTTGCCTTTCTCATACTTTTTATTCTATTCAGATCGCCAAAGATCCCTTCACTGAAGACAAGAGAGATCGCGGGGATAAAAGCCCTTGAGGAGGCGATAGGCCGCTCTACCGAGATGGGCAAACCCATCCTTTTTATTTCCGGTACCAAGCCGGTGCCTTCTGTTTCCGCCGTTGCCGGTATGAATGTTCTGGGAAGGATAGCGAAGCTCGCAGCAAGATACGGCACCCCCATTGTATCTCCTCATAATAATTCCATTACGATGATGGCCGCCACGGAAGAGATCAAGGAAGGCCTGCGAAGTAGCAATAATGAGGAGCTCTTGCAGGACTGCAGCATCTTTTACCTAACCGATTCGCTATTCCCCTATGCGGCGGGTATAAACGCTCTTACATCGAAAGTCCGTCCCGGTGCCATCTTTTATATGGGAACCTTTTATGCGGAATCCCTTATTCTCACGGAGCATGGCCAGAACACGGGCGCTATTCAGATAGCAGGTACCGATTCGGTGGCGCAGATACCATTTTTTATTACAACCTGTGATTATCTCCTGATGGGAGAGGAGCTTTTTGCCGCCAGCGCTTATATACAGAACGATGAAGCATCATTGAGATCGATCTTTATGCTGGATCTTGCCAAAGCGGCAACGATCGCTTATATTCTGATAAAGATATTCGTGGTGAATCTATGAAGATAATGGCACCGCTTCTCATTGTCTTTATCGGCGGTATGCTGATGGCCTTTCAGTATTATATTGATATACCGCTATTGAATAATATTTATAAAGGAGTGCTTGACTGGCATATGGTGATCGCTGTTTTTGCTCTCGTCATCGCCGTTAAATCCCTCATAGAAAGGCAATGGAAGAATTTCAGGCAGAAAACGGAGCATCCCGTATATCCCCTGACGACATTGATCTCATTTTTCACGGTTGTTTTCCTGGGAATATTTTTCGGGCTCAAGCAAGGCAGTCCGGTAAATTTCATTTATAATAATTTACTGGTGCCGCTGCAGGCAACAATATTCTCACTTCTCGCTTTTTATATCTCATCCGCCGCATACAGGGCGTTCAGGGCGAAGAATTTTTCGTCAACCGTCTTGCTGATCGCCGCGATGATCGTTGTCATGGGGAGGATCCCTCTGGGAGATCTGATCGCCACATGGACCACGATAAGTATTTCAGGAAAGGATTTTGCGATCCTTGATTTCCCCGGCTGGACACGATGGATACTTACCGTTCCCAATGTCGGTATAAAAAGAGCGTTTATTTTCGGTATCACTCTCGGCATCGTTTCCACCTCATTGAAGGTTATACTGGGTATAGAAAGAGGGTGGTTGAAATGAAATTACATCGAAGATTGGTGTATGTCTTACTTCTGGTCTTTATTCTTGTTCCCATGCTTTTCGGCCTTACCTTCAAGGTGAAACCGACCAAGCCCGTAATGACTTTTTTTGATTCTGTCGCCGAATTATCTCCCGGGGATTATATCGCGGTCACATTGTCATTTGACCCTTCAACAAAAGCGGAGCTGGTTCCGATGCTCAAGGCATTGACAGAACATGTCTTCGCGAAAGGACTGAGCGTGATCTTTCTGAATCCCGGGAGTATCAATGTTTCTGACCTGGGCTTCTCAGTGATCTCCGATATTGCCTCAAAGTACGGCACGATCGAGAACAGCGATTGGTATTACCTTGGATATGTTCCCGGGGAAAAAGCGGTCTATCAGAAATTGGGAGAAGATCTTTACAGTGTTTATCCCGCCAGTATGCATGGCGTTAAATTGAATTCCACTAAATTGTATAAAGATGTGAGAAATATGGAGGATGTCAAGATACTGATCGATCTTGCTGACGGCAATTCCACGGTTGATCTTCTGACATACCTTAGCACAAAATATGATGTGCCAATGGCGGCGGGTGTTACCGCGGTCATGGCATCGGAATATTATCCATATCTCGAATCAGGTCAGCTAAAAGGGCTTCTCGGAGGCCTTCGCGGTGCGGCTGAGTATGAAACGCTTCTCAATGTTTCCGGCCGCGCAAGGCGCGGAATGGCTGCTCAGACACTTGCGCATATCCTGATCATGCTGCTGGTTCTCATGGGGAATATCGAGTACTTCATGGCAAAGAGGAAAAATGGTTGAGATAATCACCCTGATCCTGATGCTTTTTGTGCTCTCATTTCTGATGGGGGATAATCCGTTCTTCAAATTCACCGAGCGCCTGATCGTCGGTATCTCGGCAGGATATGGATTCCTTAAGCTCTTTGATGACGGCTTCATCAAGAAATTCTGGATACCGCTTGTTCAAGAGGGGCAATACTGGGTCATTATCCCCGGACTTCTGGGAATGATGTTCTTTTTTACCTTTTCCAAAAAATGGAACTTCCTCGCGAAATATCCATTGGCATTTCTCCTTGGTACCGGTGTAGGTCTGGAGATAGGGCCACGGATCGAGACATCCATTCTGCGCCAGATCAATGCCACGGCGGTGAATTTCAGCGGGATGTCGGCAGGTCAGGTCATTAATTACATCATCATACTGGTCGCATTGCTTACTACTATGTATTATTTTCTTTTTGTCCTGCGGCGAGACCGCCCCGCGGAAAAACTTATCGCGAATATCGGAATATTTTTTATGATGCTCGGCTTCGGCGCGTCCTTCGGTTATACCATTATGGGCAGGATATCGCTTCTCATTGAGGTGATTAATATCTTCTTTGAGAAAATCACTTCAATATTTTGATTTTTGCCGATAATTCTGTATAATCTGTACCTGTAAATGTCCCCGATCTTTTTCAGATCATCAAATAATGCCGGAGTGGCGGAATTGGCAGACGCGCTGGATTCAAAATCCAGTGTCCTTTGGGATGTGTGGGTTCAAGTCCCACCTCCGGCACCACTGAAGACAATGAACAATTAAGAAGTGAACAATGAACAATTGGGAGATAAGACCGTAAAGCACTATCGTGTGATGCTGGGAAACCGAGATGCTGATCACTTTTCTTTTCTATTACTCACCTTTGAACTTTTCAACTTTTTAACCTGCAACTTCTTATGAGTACGAAGTGCGATGTACGAGGTGAAAACGAAGCCGATATCCGCATCCGTAACCGGAAAATCAATATTTCGTTCAACACTTTAATTCTCCTGTTCCAATCATATCATGCCGCACCCAATCAAGATATGGGACATGTCGTACGCCGCAGGCGTTCGTCTGTCCCGATGTAAAAGTTCCAAGCGGAGAGTTGAAAATTGTGAAGCAATTGTACACTCTTCGCAATGTTGAAATTCACACGCAAACATTCTCCACACATCTTTTAATGTCATTCTGATTGAGCTTTAGCGATTGAAGAATCCATCCATTTTCTTCTTAAACCTTGTCCCTGGGACACTGGGTCCACTGGCGCACTTACTCTATTATTTAACCAGCCGCTTGGCGATGGGACCGGCGATATCCAGGCCGGTCATGTTCTCGTAATTTGCGAACATCGGAGAAGAGTTGGCTTCCAGAAGATAATATTCACCGTCTTCTTCAGATACCATGAAGTCAAGACCCGAAAAGATCAGGCCCTGGTCCCTGACGGCATCGATGGCTGTTTTCTTTACATCCTCTGGCATTTCAACAACTTCAAGGCCTTTGCTGTCGACACGGGAGTCGACGAACTCATCCGTCTGTATGATCTTTGCTGCGCCGAGGAAACTGTCTTCCAGAACGAAGCACCTTATATTATAACCCTTGATATATCTTTGCAGGATCACAGGCCTTACGGTAAGAGATTCGGCGACATCATCAATGACTGCCTCATCAACGAGGACCGTATGAAGATACCCGCCGACATTCGCCTTATAGAGGGCCTTACCGCCCATTCTCCGGATGAATGCCTTCAATCGTTCTGGATCACTGCCTGAGATGGTCTCGGGGACCTTGTAGCCTCGTTTTTCCAATCTGAAGTATTCATAGACCTTCATCGCGTGGTAATTGTAGGTTGACGGAGCATTAAGCACCAGGCATCCCTTCAGAATGAGATAATTAATATATGAATACCTGAAAGAGGAATTCTCCTTCTCTCTGGAAACATAATGAAGATAGCTTGCATAGTATTCATCCCATTTATCTTTCGGAGTGTGCAGGAAGGGATATCCTCTGAGACAAAGAGAGTTGACATATACGGAATAAAGTGAATCAGCATTGACATCTCCGATCATCATATCCTCACCTGTCATAAAGGGGCGCGGGTCGGCGGGATAATCGGTCAGGTCCAGTATTTCGGTCTCAGCCCCGAGTTCTTCGAGTTTCTCTTTGACGGCCAAAACCTCTTTATTGTCCTTTTTTCCGAAAATGCCTACTGTCTTCATTCTTTATTCTGCTCTTGCCTCTTTTGCTCAAATTCTCTTGCCTTGCCGTGATTCTTGCCCTGAATTTTCTTTGATGCGTCATAGTAGATCTGAAGGATCTTCGTAATATTGAATTTCATGGGATTGCATACAGTCGCGTTGCCGGTAAGCTTCATATTCTCATAAGGACAGCCGCCCATACAGATCGGAAGCACTTTACATTCACGGCATTTTTCTTTTTCAAAGACATTATGTCCCATCCATTTCTGATAATTGTAGAGGAATTTGTCGTACTTCTCTCCGGCCAGGCTTCCTACCGCGTCATCCCTTTCAGAAGACATGTGATTCCAGCAATTAAAAACCAGGCCGTTCGGCGCGATGGCCATGCTTGAGACTCTGTCCGCTGTGCAATACCCGCCACTAATACGCTGGGGATATTTTGCCATATTATATCCTTTGGCAACCGCCTTCTCATACATGATGATCTCGATATCCGAATATTCCTGCAGGTCGAAACAGGATTCAGCGATATTCGAACATGTATCAGTATATGCTGTAACTATCCCGAAGTACGGCAGGACTTTGTTCTTAAGCCCGACTTCTTCAAGATAGTCAAAGAGGTCTTCAGTCTCCTTGTAATTATTTTTATCAACATTTATCCGAAGATGTATTTTGAGAATATCTGAGATCTCCTTCAAGTTATCGATGATCTTGTCAAAGGACCCGGCACCGCCTACAACGGGCCGTCTTACATCATGTATCTCTTTTGGCCCGTCAAGTGTTATCTGGGCGATGATCACATCGAGGTCTTTGAGCTTCTGCGCCATTTTCTTATCAAGAATGTATCCGTTGGATACGATAGTAGCGGAATAAGAAATATTGTTCTTTTTGCAGATCTTTTTGAATCTCGCGGTCATATCCTCGATGATGTCCATCTTCAGAGTAGGTTCGCCGCCGAACCATGTAACGGTGAATTCGTTGAGTCTTTCGGCTGAATTTTCAAGCAATTTTACGATAGCGTCCTGGATCTCTTTTGACATATCGATCTTCAGATGCTCTTCATAGCAATATTCACATCTGAAATTGCAGCGCATGGTAGGCGCGATCGTAAGGTTTAGAGTATTGTCATTGAACCGGTCGCTGTAATATTCAAGCCGCAGCGCGTCCAATTCATCAAGATCATCATCTATCAGATAACCGCCATAGGTAAGCTCTTCTTTGACGGACTCTTTATCCTTGCTATCGCATTTATAGCTGCCGGGATCTTCCAGCATTTCAGTGATGATCTCATATTCTTCGGCACTTACTTCGGCAAAGGCGTTTGTGAAAGCATTGTATGCCAGATAGTTGCCGTCTCCTTTTTCAAAAAAGAAATTATATCTTGATTCCTTCATCCCTTCCTCCAGGTCTTGTTATAAGTTCATATATTCCGTTATTTGTTTTTGTGCTATAGTTTCTCAGATCGGGCGATGGCGTCATTTGAGTGATATACAGCTCTTTATTTTCCTCATATCCCTCAAGTTCAACAAAGTAATCATTAGACCCGATCGCTTTGGAAATATATTCCGCGACATTTCTCGCGGCATCCGAAAACTTCTCGTTTTGCTGCCCATCCGCTTGGAATACTTCATCTGCGGTCAAAACTACTTTCATCAGGCCATCCGCCAGTGTTTTCTGAATGAAAAAAGGCATATCCATGTTCTCTCCGGCATCCTTGATCTGTCGGAGCCAGTCCGTATCGGGAGCGGTATACTGCTGTGCCAGAGCGATCCTTCTTGTGCTGTATTTTTCGCCGAAGTCGATCAATTCCTGTTTTCTGTTTGAAATGATAAAAGGCGATACCTTGACCCCATGCATCTGAAGGGATCTGAAAAACAGCGGCTTGTATTCAGCCATCATGAAAAGTTTCATTGGGTTGATAACTGATACCGCTTCGCTCAAAATGCTAAATACCGAGAATCTCACGGATTCACTTTCACGAAAGCTCGCGATCTCCTCATCCCAGGTATCCTTGATCTCATTCCAGAACTCCCGCGAGTACTTCCGAAGCTGAAGGTGTGACCAGAAATAAGTCGCATTGTCAAAAACGATACGATCAAAGTCAAGGAGATTTTCTCCGTTCGTATCGCCATCCTCAGCGGTGATGAATATCCCTGATTCATCAATGGCGATCAATTGCTCTTCGCATTTCGGCGAGATCTCAAAAAACCTGACATTCTCTCCCTTATCGGAAAGAAGTTTGATTAATGATTCACTGCTGGGAGTTCTGCGCCTCCCTATTATACCAATTCTCATATTTCCCTAAGGTGTACGGAATTTTAGCAAATATGCAAACGATTGTCAATCGACAGAAAGAAATGTATGGATTTGCCATATAATACGATGAAACTTTGAAATATATTTCACAAACAAAACAGCCAAATTTTTAATATTTTCATATTGTCCAATATAACATCAATAAGAACGTATCGCTGTTTGCGCAGATAAAAAAGATGTATATATTATGACTTTTTTTCATTTTGCTCTTGACATGGGTATTCCGTTCTGATATAATGACTCATAATTTTTGTAAAGGAGGATGTTAATGAAATTTATCACAACACCGGAAAGAAAGAAAGCTGATGGCGACATAGTCACACTGTGTGGCCTTTGTTCAGAGGATCCCAAATTCTGCGGAAATGGAAACGGAAACGGCGGCGGTCAACCCGACTGTCCTTCTAATGGCCATAAGCCATGTAAAGAAGAAATGCACACACTTTGCGCACTTTGCTCAGAGGATCCTGCGTTTTGCGGTTTCGACGACTTACTATAAATTAGGAGGATAAAATGAAATTTATCACAACACCGGAAAGAAAGAAAGCTGATGGCGACATGGTTACACTTTGCGCACTTTGTTCAGAAGATCCCAATTTCTGTGGAGACAATGGCGACGGCAACAATGCCGGCGGTAATGGAAACGGCGCTTGCCCGTGGTACGGTTGCAGGAGCAAATTTCTTCACATTAAACCCTGTCCTCAATACATCTAAGAAGGATAGAATTTGATCTGAAAAAAAACTTTCAGGGGGATCGGTTTTCCGGTCCCCCTTTTTTTTTGTCCGGAATTTCTCATTCCCCGCGTTCTGTTTCATAAATACGGTGACAATGGAATGTTTAGGTTTGAGCCAATCCCAACGATAGATGCAGTCTGAAGTGTAAAGTGGGAACCAGGATGAA
>JAGLWT010000044.1 GCA_023133295.1 bacterium
CTATTGTGCCGACATTGACATGTGGTTTAATTCGTTCAAATTTTTCCTTAGCCATAAGTTCCTCCTAATTTAAATTTTCTAGAAAGAGTATCCCTGTAAAAGCTCTTTCTGTTCACCCGGCGGCAGCGGCCTGAATTCCATGAATTCAAGATTAATATTGCCGCGTCCCTGGGTAAGGGAGCGAAGTTCCGTAGTGTATTTAAACATCTTGCTCAGCGGTATTGCGCCCTTAATGATCTTCAATGCTCCCTTGGGGATAACATCCCTCACTGTAGCACCCTTGGAGTTGATGGAGTTGAATACATCTCCAAAATACTCCTCGGGGGCGTAGAGCTCGAATTTCATATAGGGTTCAAGCATAACAGGATTCCCTCTCTGCAGCCCGTTCATGACACCGTTGGATAACGCCATCTTGTACAGGGTTACATTCAGGTTCTCACTTCCGGTCACCAGTTCCCTGATGATGAGTTTGACTCCCATTAATGGATAACCGCTTAATACACCTACGGATAACAGATTCTCGGCAGCCTCTTGGAGTTCTCTGACAAAAGTCCTGTGAAATTTATCATTGAGCTTTTTCAATGACATCTCCACACGATTCTTATCGTTGTCTTCCAGTGGCTCGAGATCAATGATGATCTCGGCACTTCCCATTTCATTGGCAACCTTTCCTCTGATGCCGTAAACGGCTTCAGAAATAGATTCCCGGAATGAAACCCTGGGTTTGCCCGATTTCACATCGATCTTTGCTTCTCTAAACAGACGGTCTAGAATGATCTCCAAATGCAATTCTCCCATACCATAAATGATCAATTGCCCTGTCTCCTCACTTTCCCTGAAGGCAAATGAAGGGTCTTCGAACCTGTAATCCTCAAGGATACTGATCAATTTGTCGTAGTCCTTATTGGATCGAGGTTCAATGGCAAGTGATATAACGGGTTTCGGGACTTCAATAACATCCAGCACCAATGGGAAGTCGGGGGTAGATAAGGTATCTGCCGTTTTAGAGAACTTCAAGCCGGCAATGCCGACGAAATTCCCCGCAAAGGCTTCTTCTATCTCCTTTTTCGAATTGGCGTGCATCTGGAAGATCTTAAGGACCTTCTCCTTTTTCCTGCTCACGTCGTTAAAGATAACCTGTCCGCGTTTCAAAGAGCCTGAATAGATCCTCACGAAGGACAATTTGTCCAAAAAAGGATCCTTCATAATTTTGAACACATAGCCTAAAAAACTATTGTGTTCCAGGGGGTTAATGTTAACCCTTTCATTGTTCCTGGGATCGACACCATTCAATGATGCAATATCCGCAGGGGAAGGCAGAAAGTCTACTATCCCGTCAAGGAGCGGGAGGATTCCCACATTCTTCAATGCAGAACCGGTCAGTACCGGAATTAGCTTCCGGCTCAAAACCAGGTCTCTGAAGGTTGCTTTGAAGTCATCCTGGGAAATTTCTTCGCCTTCAAGGTACAGAGCCAGTAGATCCTCATTATTTTCAACCACGCTTTCAATGAGTATCTTTCGCCTGGATTCTACCTCATCCTTGATATCATCCGGGAGTTCGGAAGTGGCGGTCAATTCGCCCCCTTCGTCTTCCCGGTGTAACAAATTTCTTGTAAAAAGATCAATGACCCCGTAAAGTTTCTCATCCCTATAATAAGGAATGTTGACGGCCACGGGATCTACAGAAAACTTTTTTCTGATGTCGTCAATGGCAAACACATAATCCGCTCCGGCTCGGTCAAGTTTATTAATGCAGACCAGCCTCGGAACATTGAACTTATCGGCTTGGTGCCAGACGGTCTCGGATTGGGGCTGTACTCCCGCAACTCCATCGAATATAACGACCAGGCCGTCAAGTACCCTAATGGCCTTCTCCACCTCAAGTGTGAAGTCCACATGGCCGGGAGTATCAATAATGTTTATCTGATGCTCCTTATAATAGGTCGTGGTGACCGCGGATTGTATCGTTATTCCGCGCTCTCTCTCCTGGTCCATCCAGTCCATCTGGGTGGTGCCGTAGTCCACTTCCCCTATCTTATGGGTTTTGCCAGTAAAAAAAAGAACTCGTTCGGTGGTAGTGGTCTTACCCGCGTCTATATGGGCTATAAAGCCTATATTCCTAATCGCCGGACCGGATAACTCTCCTACCATTTTTCATATTACCAATTATAATGCGCAAATGCCTTATTGGCTTCTGCCATTCTATGTGTATCATCTTTCTTCTTTACAGTGGCGCCCTTATTGTCCAGAATATCCAGGAATTCACCTGTGAGTTTCTCGGTCATGGTGTGCCCTGAGCGTTTTCTTGAAAAGGAAATGATCCATCTCATCGCCAATGCCGTTGAGCGTTTCTTATTGACCTCGATAGGTATTTGATAATTGGTACCGCCAAGCCTTCTGGATTTAACTTCCACATGGGGCCTGATCTTCTCTATAATCGTTTCAAATATCTCCAAGGCGGCTTTTCCCGTTTTCTTCTCCAAAGCTTCCAGTGTTCCGTAAACGATCTTGGTGGCGGTACTCTTCTTACCGTCCATCATTATCATATTGATGAATCTGGCTAAAAGCCTCGAATTGTACTTGAAATCGGGGTTAAGTCCGTATTTAAGTTTCTTAAAAGGTTTCCTTGACATAATTACACCTTGCTTTTCTTGGGCCTTTTGGCCCCGTATTTGGATCTTCCGCGTCTGCGTTCTTCGACACCCGCAGCGTCATATTTTCCGCGGATGATATGATATCTTACTCCGGGAAGATCTTTCACTCTACCACCCCTGATAAGGACAACATGATGCTCTTGGAGTTCATGGCCTTCGCCGGGAATATATGCAGTTACTTCAATACCGTTCGTTAATCTTACCCTTGCGACCTTTCTCAGTGCTGAGTTAGGTTTCTTAGGGGTTCTTGTCGACACCCTCAGGCAGAATCCCCTTTTCTGAGGTGAGTTCTGCAATGCCGGTGACTTCGACTTTTTCTTCGACTTTTTCCTGCCATTTCTAAGCAGTTGGTTTATAGTAGGCATTGTTCCTCCTCTTTTTGCAATTTATCGTTCAAACAGCCTATTTATTTTTCTACGCAACAAAAAAGATATTTTACCAGTTTTATTTTGAAAGTCAAGTATTTATGGCGAAATACTCTGTAATATTTTTACGGGAAGCCAAAACCACGAGGGGAGTCGCCTCATATTCCCTGTTATATTGGGGGTGTTTAGCGATATTTCTCGAAGTAAATATTTTCAGCATAAAAACTGAACACAGGAGAGAAGAGGGGTACGAAGTGTGAAACATAATTAACAATGGATAATGAACTATTACAAAGAGCATCCAGCTCCTCTCTCGTCATTGCCGAAGTTTGTTGGAGCGAAGCGGAAATACCGGACTTGTTTCGGGAATCGGGAATCAAGTTATCTATAGTCTCCTGTGATCTGTTCTGCCCACCACTATCCCCTACTTTCCTTTTTTTACTTTCTTCTATCTTCTATTACAGTGTTTCTTTGTGACAGACTATCCATATTCTTTCTTGAGCATTTTACTGGACTGGACCTCCGTTTATCTTTTGGAGAAACCTTTCAAATACATTAAAAAGCTTTCCATCTTTCCTGAAAGAAAAAAATTCCAATATTTTGCCATTATCGTCCGTGATAATTATTGTCGAGGTATCAAATTTCGCGATATCATAATAGATTGAATCAATATGACGCGGGGAACTATTGAATATCACTGTTATTCCCTTCTCGACCTTCATTGTTTGCTTCAAGCTTTTTAAAATGCCAATTTGATCAGAGTTCATTATTAAATATGCATCAAAGACTTCTTGATGGCTGTCCAAAATACCTGTAACTGCGCGGTGGAAATTTATAAATTCTCGATTATCTTTCCAGGTATAGATAATATGATACTTCCCGTTTCTATTTATATAATCTTTAAGATATTTTTTCTCTTTGAAAAAGAAACTCAAAATTCCTGTTTTTTTCTCAATTGAATTAATACGGATTTCATTAATATCTTCCGCAAAATTCGGGTTTTCCATGAAATCGTAATCTTTATCACAACTGCATATTTTCAGTTTTTTACTAAAGAATTTTTCACCTTGCTTTATTATTTGTGAACTTCTCTCTGTGTATTCTTTCCGATTATCTTTAGACATCAAGTGAAATATTGAGAAACTCACTTGCTCATTTTCACTTCCTTTATTCAGATAGTACAAACTTCCATTATTTGAATTGATTATCCATTTATCTCCCAAATTTACCTGGCCTACATATTCTTTGGAAACAAAATCGTAGATGTCAATGTAATACGGAGGGAAAAGTCTTCTTGGTATAATAAAGCGGGAATTATATAATATCGGTTTTCTGGCAATGGAGGAATTAAAGGGGTAATTTCCCCTATCAGGCTTTTCTTTATTATTTATTCTTTGAATTATTTCACTGTATGGGATTGAGCGCCAATCCTCTAAGTCTTTGTGATCTTGATAATTATCCGGTTTCTCTCTATAGATATTAACAATATCACCAGCTGGTCGAAATTCGTTGATCTCGTATGAATATCTATTGTAAGTAATATAATTCCCATTGGGTAATTTCAACGGATAATGAGTATAATACCTCACATATGGATCTTCGGCAAAATCATTAAAGGAAACCGAGTTTAAATAATTGATTATCCCGCCGGTTTCATAATCAATATGGGCTGTCATATATACTTTATCCTGTTCTCCTTCTTTTTTGAACATCCCGTTTGTGAAAATGGTATTTTCATATAGAATGGAGCTACTGATCGAAACACCTTCGGTTGATAAGGGAAGATGCAGGTATCTTATAATGTTTCCGTCATAATCTAGGATAATAATTTTATTCTCACTCAAGTCAACTGTGATATAATCATCATTGAAATTTACATCTTGGATTTTTTCATCATCTCTACCTCTGTAGAGAGATACTTTTTTTACTAAAAAACCATTTTCATCAAACTTCATTATCTCAAAATTGTTAATTTTCAGCCATATATTGGAATCCTTATCCACAATAAACCATTCATATTGATCGGTCGAACTTGATTTCATCTTGTTTAGATCACCATATGTGTAGTTTTGTAGGCACATTTCCCCGGTTCTAACAAGTTCACAATCATTGCTAAATATCCCGCCAAGGGCAGCAAACATTACCAATAGTATTATTATCCTTTTCATAGTTCCTCTGAATCGTAATTGGGAGAGGCTTCCCTCTCCCAATTTTTCTTTTTATCAATTAGTATTGCTTATTTATCCAATTTTTAGAAATTCCCATGCGGGAGTCTCCATTTTTATCCTCACTAAAAACACTGGGATCATCTATTCCCCTGCTTGCTTTAAAAATGAGCATCTCCTCAGTTTCTTCAAAGAAGGTGTCTTTCTCTTTCAGTATTTCATATAAACTTTTCTCACCAGAAGATCTACTTGATACTTCAACAATCTCGGGGGATATTGGTCTAGGAGGAATGACTAGAAGTTTGTTCGTACAATCAAAGGCGATGCCAAAACAGGTACTCCCAATCTGTGTCCCGTCCACATAACCGGGCGGCCCAGGATTCATCGCATAAAGTTTTTTCACATCTTCTGAGAACTCAATATAGAAAATATTGTTTTTTTCCATAACACGAATCGGTGTTATTCTGATATTTCCTGTCCATAGTTCCTCATGAAGAGGCATTACTCTTATTTCATTACTCCCATATTTTTGTAGCATAAAATCCGTAATTTCTAATAGAGCGATAATATTATCCCTCTTGATTTGATTTATAACAACATTATCGACAAATTGCATGAGATCTCTGTTGAGTTTTTCTCTTGCTCCATGATAGTTTTTCGAAATGACCATTTTTCTAACGACATTGAGTTTATTTATCCACGCATGAGAAACACCACTATTTTTAAACTCTACAGAATCTTTCCCCGACTCAATAAAATGTAGAAAGCAATTCAATGAATTATGTTCGATTGAATAGAATTGCTCATAATTCCAATAAAATTGGTCTCCGTACTCAATAAAACTATAGTTTTCATTACTTACTGAATATTTTGAAGAATTTTCACTAGAAAATAATGGGGTTTGAATTTTTTCAGAACACCCCGCAAACAGCACAAGGCCAACGACAACAAGCATAAAGAGATTTCTTTTTATTTTTTCCTCCTTTGAAAATTTAAAAGAGCTTTTTTGTTAAGAATCAAAGGAAGGATCAATGGCAATTTATATTTTTTCGTTCAAATAAATCGCCTGCTCTCCTTTCGCTTTTCATTGTGTAATTATACATTTTTTACAGTTTAAATCAAGAGATATTACATCTCATACACTAAGTGTACTCTCTCATAAATACATTAACAATGGCTGACGCTATTTTGCTCAGCATGAGAGGCGCAGTGAGCGCCGCATACCCATTGCGGTATGTAAGCAACGAGCAACGCAGAAGACAGAAAAAGAGCCTCAGCCCGAAGGGAATATCATCTTTGGTCAATTTCTTCCTCTCTCTTCGCTTACGGACCACAAAGGGTACGCTGC
>JAGLWT010000045.1 GCA_023133295.1 bacterium
ACATTCTAGGTAACAATATCCTATTGACCGACAATACCGGCGGATGGGTTGAGAAAACAACTTACGGACCCTTTGGGGATGAGATCGCAAGTCAGAGACGGGGACGTTCGATTAGTGCTCCCAATGGTTATAAGTTCACCGGGAAAGAACGAGATAAAGAAAGCAATCTTGATTATTTCGGCGCACGATATCTGGACTACAACAACGGGAGATTTTTGAAATTAGATTCTGTACATGGGATTTTATTTATTCCCCAAAGTTTAAATAGATACACATTCGTAAGAAATAGACCCTTGTATTTTATTGATCCAGATGGGGAAGATGTCTATTTAGTATTTTGGCAAGGAGGATTTAGTGGTAGTGGACATTCAGGAATTGGAGTTGATTTAAATAGGGAATTGGGGAAAATTCAGTATTATACACTTCACCCATGGGGTAATGTTTATTATGGAGATGTCGATCCAAATAAATCGACTATACAAGATTATGATAATATTAAAGATATGAGTAAAGGAAAGAATAAAGACGGAACTCCAAAATATATTTCACCTACAACGATTATAAGAATTAAAACTGATGAAAGATTGGATAAAGCAATCATTGCGATTTATGATTCGGTAGTTTCGGGGATTACAAAGTATAGTGCATTTGGATATAGAGATGGAATGCAATGCGGACACCTAAGTGCTATTCTTCTAAAAATCATAGGAATAAAATTAGACATGACAAATAAAGCAGATTGGCCAAAATTTGTGAAAGAACAATTGGAAAAGTACTTGGAAGAACATTCTGCAGAGGAAATCGAAAAAGATATTCAAAAGGAAGTATTTAGAATTATTCAGGCAGAAAAGTTCGAGGAATTTTTAAAGCAAAATGAAGGATTTGAAGATTGGCTAAAAGGAAAGGTGAAGCATGACTAAAATAATAACAAAACTACTTGATGTGATAACTTATGCTCTAAATATTCTGCTCGTGGTTTTGGTAATAGTATTTTGCTTAGCAAATAAGCATAGTGATTTCTATAATTATTTAGAACCTAATATGGGCATAATTATGTTTTTATTATTCTTTTTACCTGCTTTAATACAACAGAAAAACGGCAGAGTTGAACTAAAAACTGATTTCAAATATATTAAATATTCACTTCCCATTCTCATGATTATTGTAGGATATTTATTTTCTATCACCTATGCTTCATTTGCAATCTATATGTTTTTTATA
The DNA here is from genome assembly GCA_023133295.1 of bacterium. GTDB lineage: Bacteria > AUK180 > AUK180 > AUK180 > AUK180 > JAGLWT01. The sequence goes on from JAGLWT010000045.1 coordinate 1,222, forward strand.
TTATTAATAATCATAATGCTTGAGTTTAAAAGGAGAAAATTCAATGTGATGTTGATATTCTTTTTAGCTAATTTCGCTGTACTTCTGGGAGTGAGTCGACTTTATGAATCTCTTAATAATTCTTTTCCTCTTGGGGGATCTTTAATGATTTTTCCATCTGTGATCTTTGTTCTCTTTTGGTTGTTTCTTGATATAAGAACTTTTAAGGAAAACGCACTTAGAAAAATAGAGGAAAAGAAATACTCTATACATCTGATAATATTCTTCTTAAATATTTTGGTCTTCTATCTTTTATATTTCTCAAATACTTATTTACATTCTGAATATTTAAAAATGCTTTATCCGTTTCCGGTAAGTACAACAATAACTATGATTTGTGAAGTGGTTTTTAGTGGCATTATTGTAGTTACTGTAGTATTACTTAGGAGAGTTATTTTACCAGTTTTAACATTTTGGTTTATAGTCGCACTTAGAATATTAATATCATTAGGCATAAGGCTGATGATATAGGGTGATCAGGATTAGACAAATATTGATGTATGGTTAATGATATAGATTCAGGATTGATCAATTTATTTGGCACAAGCACTTTTATGTTGGAAAAATATGATTTAACTCTATATCTGTATGAAGGCAGCGAAGTGGAATTGGAACTAACCATTCATAATGATGATACTCTTAGCAAGAAGAGCCTGTTTTATTACGGTTTAGGCAAGAAATTATATAGCAAGGAGTTTGAGGATGGCGGTTCAATCAGTGCTGAAAAAGTGTTTCATCAAGATATACTTGGAAACAATATCCTATTGACCGACAATACCGGAGGATGGGTTGAGAAAACAACTTTTGGACCCTTTGGCGACGTAATTTCGGAGAAGAGGAGATCTCCATCATCTAGCATCCAACATCCAACATCTTATAAATTCACTGGAAAAGAGCGGGATAAAGAAAGTAACCTTGATTATTTCGGTGCTCGTTACTTAGATTACAACAACGGAAGATGGATGAAGCCGGATATTATTCAAGGACATTTGGAATCTCCACAAAGCTTAAATAAATTTGCCTATTGTCACAATAGGCCGTTGTTCTTTACAGATCCAGATGGTTATGATGTTGAAGTTGTTGCACGGCCAATAAATGTCCCTATATTGAGACTATTTGCCAAACACTTAATAATATACATCTATGATGAGGATACAGGACAAGAGTACTTTGCAAGTTTGGAGGGGAGTTTTCTACCTGGTGGTGAACCAACGATACATGTATATGAATCGGAAGATTTTGCATCATTTGAGAAGGATTCATTTGCCCAAAAGGAATTGGATGCTATAAGAACCTGTGAAAACAGAACAAGATTAGACATACCAAAGGATCAGCAGAAGCAGTTTGAACATAATCTTAAAGAGATTATAAGTGATGCCGCAAAAAATCCTGAGGGATATCACATGGCTTTAGGCCCAAACAGCAATAGCTTTGCGGATAGAGTATTAGGAGCAGTAGGGTATATTCTTGAGCAAATCTTTGGAGCAGTCGCTCAGAAAAGCAAGCGCACGGATGCGGATTGGGAAATAGGAAGACGGATGATGGAAGAGAATGTCAGGAGATGGGAAAATGAGTGGATTAATAACAATCAAGTTGGGTACTTTTCTACAGGATATCATACACAAGCTCATATGAATAAATAGGAGAAAGTGAATGAATAAATACAGCTTATCATTGATGCTTGTTCTTATTTTCACCCTGCCCATTAACATTTTTTCAGGGAGGATTGACAAGATATATAGTGAATCGGACTGGAAGATTTATCTCAAAGATGGATATGATAAGACTAAGATCAAAGTGATGACAGGGAAAAATGAGTGCGAGGACTATTTTAAGGTGACTCTTGATAATGTGGAAGATGAAGTGATATTCCATGACGTATCGTCTGATGGTAATATTGCTTATACTCTAGTAAGTAAGGATTTGGAATATACTCTATACATCGTGAATGCAAATGGAGAGATCCAATTGAGGAAGAAGGTTGGTACTGGGAAAGGATTTACGAAAGCCAAGTTTTCAAATAACGGTGAGAAAGTCTTATACTACTTCAGCAAAGGTGATGGGTTACATATTTTGAATTTGCCCACAAGGGAAGATGAACTTATTCCAAATTCCAAGGAATTGAATCCCAATCAAATTACATGGGATTGGGATGATACTAGAATATTGTTTTCGTTTCTACTGGATGTCAATGATATCATTATGTACGAATTTCATACAAAAAAGCTAAGAATGGTTTACGAAGGAAGAGAATTGAAGTTCAAGTATGGAAAAGAATTATCGACTATCTCATCACCTGTTTTTCTCAATAAGGATGAGATATTATTTTGTGATGATGACACCTCTACCGTATGGCGATATAATATTATATCCTGTGAAAGAAGCTTTTATTTCAAAGGTGAAAAGGTAAGTGGGTGTACTGGGATATTTAATCACTCTAATCTGGGTTCTATTAAGTATATCACTTCCAACGGGAAGTATATTATAGGAACTCGTCGGAAAACATCTATATGGTTAACAGAAGCAAATAATCTAGTTTTGATAGACACTGAAACAAAAAAGGTGTACTCACTCTATACTTATGCAGCGGGATTGAAGTATCTTGCTGTTCGATAGAAGGTGGAAACTGAAAGACAGGACTAAATGGATTTATCTAGCATAAATGCGGCTATGACGGACAAACAGACTCGATCCTGTATCTATATGAAGGGAGCGAAGT
>JAGLWT010000046.1 GCA_023133295.1 bacterium
AACCCCTTCCGGAACAATAATATATATATCTTTCTTTTTGAGCATCAGAAATGATGTGAGAAAAGCATATCTTTATTGCCCATGCTCCTGCAATATCCTGCCTATCTCGTCGATCTGTTCCTTGGTATGGAATACGGGAATACCCTTGATATCGCCTTCAAAAACGGATGAAAGAACTCCCGAAAATAGTATTACTTTTTTGCCTTCAGCAAGCGCCTCGGCATCTTTGATGTCCTTGGCGCACACGACACATTCTTTCGCCGATTCTTTCATTCCTTCGATGATCAGAATTTTCGTATTCAATGATTCAAATATCTTTACGATCGAGTCAAAGGAAAGATCGGGCTCAAAGAAAAATGCGATATCCTGCGAGGTGATCGTACAAACCGGGGATGCACCGGCTTTTCTGTGCAAAAAGCTGTTACCGCCCTCCTTGTCCACCGAATAATCCTCTCTATGTATCGATTTGATCGAGCCGACCGAAAGCTCCTTTGATCTGAAATAACGGATCAGCCCGGTCACCAATGTGGTCTTACCGCTTTTAGAATGCCCTATCACATGGATTATCTTCATTTGAACCTTATAACCTTATTAGTACCCGCGATCCTGGAAACGAATTTCATCCAATTGCCCAATTTCAATGAAAGACCCATCAATACCATTTTTTCTTTACGGATATAGGCATCTTTTAAATATTTATCCCTCTCCAGCTGAAGGAAATAATTGTCCTCGGCGATAAATTTTATTATCCTTCCCTCAATTCCATTCTCCTTCAGAAGTTCCCAGACCGAGATACCCGTGATCTTCTTCTTGCCGACAGTATATTCAGACCAATTCAATTCTTCCAAATTCAAATCAATGCTCTCTGCTGGTTCGGAGAGGTCAATGTCAAGAACTATGCGCTCTATATCGACCACGCGGAAACGCCCGTCAGCATTCCCCGTCATCATAAAGGTCAAAGGAGTGTCCTTCCCGTCAAACTTCCATGATATCATCGGGGTACCCTCGGTAGCCGGCAGATCAATGGTCATCTTATAACCGTCCCTGGCATAGACATTTATTATGCCGGGGGACCCAAGCGTGTTCTTTTGTAATACTTCCTTAAAAAGAATGCCAAAATAAACACCTTCAACTTCTTTCCCGTGCGCGTCTTTGTAATAGGACTCGATCTCGATAGGATCCAATCCCTCAAACAATTTTTCAAAGCAGAGTTCTTTATCGGCGCATATTATTTTCATTATTTTCCGGTTGCCGGGATAACGCCGATGAAGATCGGGTCTTTGAAATATTTAGCGGCGATCTGCTTTATCTTCTCATTATCGGCATCGGCAACACATTCAATATTTTTAAAAAGTCCCTCAATGCCGACACCCTGATAGAAGAGATGATCAATAAAACCGACCATCATTTCCGTGGAGTCAAGGCCGGTAATGAGCGATCCTAATAAGTAATTTTTGCTGTTGCGCAGAATTTCTTCCGAGAGGCCGTTGTCAACAACATCCTGGATCACCTCGGCCGCCAATTTTCTGAATTTATCGATATTTGCCGGCGCGATCCCTGATTGGACCTTGATGAATCCTCCAGAGGCCTTGGCGGTATCATATGAGAAAACATAGTACGCAAGGCCGTGTTTCAACCGGATCTCTATTCCCAAAAGGGAAGTAAGTGAACCACCGCCCAATGCGCTGGTCAATATTTTTAAATAATATTTATCTTCATTGGAATAATCCGCGCCGGGATAAGCGAGTGAAACCACTGCTTGTGTAATATTCTCCATCTCTTTGATGAATTCTTTCTGCTTGATCTCGGGCCTCGTGAAATTGCCCGGCACATTTACTGTACCGTTCTTGTTCCATTTCTTGAAATATTTCTCGATCAGCTTTATCAGTTTTTCCTCTTCCATATTTCCCATAATGGTGACCTGTATATTTTCCGGATGTATCTGGTCATTGTAGAAGTCAACTATATCCTGTCTTTTGAGAGCGGTGAGAACTTCGATATCCCCCGCTTCAAAAATTGCGTATGGATGATCCTCGCCGTAAAACGCCTTCAAAAACTCCCATTGCGCTATGGTGTCGGGTTCTTTCATACGGTAAGCGATACCCGCATACATCTGATTCTTCAATTTATTAAGTTCCTTTTCGGGAAAAGTTGGGTGCATCAGGATCTGAGAAATAAGCCCCATACCTTTCTTTTTGAATTTTGTAAGAAATTTTGCCCTTATATTCAAGGTCTCATAACCGGTATCCAGATCAAGGCCGATCGCGTAATAATCCCTTATTCTGTTGATCTCTTCTAAAGAATACTTCTGCGTGCCTTCACCCAGGGAATATAATGCCATCTGAGCCAGGCCGTTCTTCTTGCTGGAAAAGGCTGGTCCGGCTTTTATGCTGAATTTGAGATGTATCGCGGGAATCGTATCGTCTCTCAAGGCAATGACCTGCATTCCGTTTTCCAGGGTTTTGGTCTTGGTTTTCTTAAGGTATTCGAAGCTCGCGCGGATATACTCCGGGTCAGCGGAAACGGGCTCTATTTTTTCTGGTTTGTAATTAGCCGGCTTGGGGCCTTCCATCGGAGCTGCGCTGATCTCTTTTTCCTGAAGTTCCGGAGTCAGGCAATATACATCCATATTCTCCGTTTTAAAATATTTCGAGGCAACGGCCTTCAGGTCTTTCAGTTTCAATTTCCTGATATTCTCAAGATATTCATTCACATACTCCGCCTTGTAATGTGTCTCATAGACTGAAAGATTGGAGGCGATATCCTTGAGAGATTGCCTTGAGAAAATATCGGCTGCTTCAATATTGTTCAATATCTTCTTATAATCTTTTTTATCTATCTCGCCGGCGGCCATCTTGGATATCTTGTCGAGAATGATCTTTTTGCCTTCTTCCAATTTATCCATATCACGGAAACCGCCGCCAAGCATTATATACTCACCGTATCTACCTACACGGGTTGACGCCCATGCAGAAACGGATATCCCCGTATTTACAAGATTTTCCTGAAACCAGGAGGAATTGCCGCCGCCGAGAATACCGGCAACCAATGTCAGGGCTTCATAATCCTTTGTTCCATATCCCGGTATAGGAATAGCCATCATCAGATAACAGGTGGAGAACATGGGATCTTCGAAAGTGAACTCTCTTAACCCTCTTTTTAATTCAATTGTTTTAACTTCTGGGCGGGCATCGATGTGTGAGGGCTTGATCGATCCGAAATATTTCTCGGCATACTCGCGTGCCTTTTCCAAGGTAATATTCCCCGCAAGGACGAGCGTAGCATTATTGGGCTTGTAATAGGTGTTGTAAAATGCTTTTACCGCTTCCACTTTCATCGCGTCAAGGTCTTCATCGTATCCGATAACCGGATGCCTTTTCGGAAAGCATTCATAGTAATTTTCACGGAAGTACATCCAGAAACGGCCCCATGGGGAGTTCCCGTAACGCATATTCTTCTCTTCCTTTACTACCTTCATCTCATTGAGAAATACATCCGGGTCCATTGCGGCATTCGCCATTCTGTCCGATTCGATCATGAGGCCGGTCTCAATATTGTAAGATGGGAGAATAAAATAGTAATTGGTAATATCCTCGGCGGTATAAGCGTTTCCATGTCCGCCCGCCTGCTTGATCATCATATCGATCTCTGTTTTTTCAAGGGTTTGCGTTCCATTGAACATCATATGCTCACATACATGAGCAATACCGCTTTGAGACTGCTCTTCGTCCATTGACCCGACCCTGTATGCGACATGCATCACTATCTCGGGGATTTTATGGTCCTCATATACAATGACCTTCAGGCCGTTGTCCAATTCGAAACGCTGAATATCCAATGCGTCAACCGCCGTACACATCAAAAAAAACAGAAACAAAACAGCGATGATCTTCTTCATATGATCTCTCCTTGTTTATTGTCATAAATATTTATCCGTCGCATATTTTAATCTATCAGCAACGGTTTTTATTTCACTTTCCGATATTTCCGGAAAAATAGGCAGGCTCAATATCCTCCCTGCGAAACTCTCCGTAGCGGGCAGTGAAATATTTTTCCCGCCGTATGCGCGGGGGTAATATACCGGCTGAAGATGCAGCGGTATCGGGTAATGAATAGAAGCCTGAATTCCTTCCGCTTTAAGGTATTCCAATATGCGGTCCCTGTTTTTCTCTACCTGGATCACAAAAAGATGAAAAACATTGCGCTTTCCCTCGACCGGAGGAAGAATAAGGCCTGAAATTCCTGAAAGAAAAGTATGGTACTTTTTTGCGACTTGTATCCTTTTCTCTGTCCAGCCTTCTATATATTTTAATTTCACATTCAAAACAGCGGCCTGAAGAGTATCGAGCCGCTCACCCAGTCCATCGATCTCATGCTCATATTTGGTTTTTCTGCCGTGATTTCTTGTAATTGAGATGTTTTCAAAAAGAGCGGAGTCGGATGTTCCTACCGCACCGGCATCACCGAATGCTCCCAGATTCTTGCCGGGATAGAATGAATAAGCGGCAACATCGCCGACGCTTCCGGATACCTTGCCCTGGAACTCGGCAAAATGAGACTGAGCGCAGTCCTCAAGGAGAAATATTTTATTGTCATCACAGATCTTTCTCAACCGGACAACATCCAGCATTCTTCCATAGAGGTGTACAGCGACAATGCCTTTCACCTCCGGCGTGATCGCTTTTTCCACCAGGTCTATATCCATCGCTCCATATTCATCCACATCCACAAAGACGGGTTTTGCTCCGAGAAATATCATCGGCTCGACGGTAGCGATAAATGTGTTCGCGGTCGTGATGATCTTATCCCCGGGCTTTATGCCGAGCGCCATCAGCCCCAAAAGCAATGCTGAGGTACCGCTGCTCACTCCGATCATATGGCGGATCCCGGTCATCCGTGAAAATGTCTGCTCAAACTCCTTAACATCCGCGCCCATAATGAAATCAGTATCATTCATCACCCTCTGCATCGCAGAAGCAACCTCGTCCTTTATCTGAGCATATTGCCTCTTCAAGTCGACAAGGGGTATCTTATTCATTATTTTCTCCGGGGAAATATGGATTGTCTATCAGATCGTATCGACAGGTAATATCCTTTGTCTGCATGATCTCTTTTGCGGGACTGCCGGCATATACACAGCCGGCCTTGGTATCTTTGGTGAGCAGACTGCCTGCGCCGATAAATGAGCCCCTGCCGATAATAAGGTCAGGGAGGACTGTAACATTCGCACCAATGATCGCATTCTCCTTGACAGTAGCTCCTTTAATACATTCCTTTACCTTGGGACAAAGCGGGTGAAGGGCATTTGTAAAGACCGCATTGGGCCCGATCCAGCAACCCTTTCCCAATGTCGTGAATTCCGGGATGAAAACATTCGAGTGTATACGCACCGAGTCACCGATCTCGATGTGATGCTCAATGATCGAATGCGTACCTATCGAGACATCCGATCCGATGGTATTGTGTTCGCGGATGGAAACTCCGTGCCCGGTCTGGAATCCGTGTCCTATCTTATTGCCCGCGTATATCACAGTATGTGAGCGGATTACCGCATTATCTCCGATTATAGTCTCATATTCACCCTCGGCCGCTCCCCTGGGAGGTACGCCGATAATACAGAATTCTCCGATCTCTGCATTCTCTCCGATCTTTACATTCGGATAGATCTTATAATTGCTCATAAAAACCTCATGTTTACTATTCTATCAAAAAATAGCTGAATTCAAAAATTTGATAAAATCATCAAGACGGGAAGAAATTTCCTCTTGTCATTATCGGGCTAGACCCGATAATCCATCTTTTCATTATTAACCTATGCTTTTCTCACATCATTTCATGAT
>JAGLWT010000047.1 GCA_023133295.1 bacterium
TTTAGGAGCATTGTAAACGGTTTGATTCTTGCTTCCGCTCACCAAAGAATTGGAATACAAATGATAATCAGTAGAATAATTAGAAATTAACTTGCCAACCTCTGAACAAGTATAATTTTGATGCGGAATATCCAAAAAATCGTCTGGAAGCGGTGTCCCAAAAACCTTATGGCCCGTCAGCATACGTATTATATTTCTATCGAACATCTCAAAATCCCCGCCATTTAGAGATAGTGTATCTGAAGAAGCGAAATAATTAGTTACTTTCGTATTGGACAAAAATGCGTCTTTTAGGATTGCCCCACGACAAATACTGCCAATTACTATGGAATTTCGTCCTATGGCTCCAATATATTTCCGAATAAATTTTGAGGTAACAATAACATAGCAACCTTTATAATCAGGATAGTCATCTGGTAGAGGCGAGGGAGCAAACACCTCATAATATATCTCATCGTCTTGGCATTTATAAGTTGTGTGTATATGGTCAATATATTGCTCCATTTGAGCCAAAGTACAGTAATATGTGGAGACTATTATTCCCTCTTTCCCTTGAGTTCCCATATTCATTCCATGTGATTCTAATAGTAGAACTCCTGTCTTGGGGTTATTAATTACCTGCAGGAGCTTAGTTATTCTGAAGAAATGCGGATTCTCTTGATTTGGGTCACCGTAATAATCTTCACCTACATCACAAAGAAATTCTTTATACTTATAACCCAAGGCTTTAAAACAAGTCATGAAATCAACCAGTACATTTTTATGCCTATCTTTGATATCATTAACTACAAAATCATAATAGCATGGTGAGTAGAAGTATGCATTTCGATTTACGGGCAAGTTAGTTGCTGTTGGAATCGAAAGTAATATCCCGACACCAATTAACAAGATTAACAAAAATGATCTTTTCATGGAAAAACCCTACCTCTCGTTTGAAAAATATGTACGAAGAATTTCTTCTTTTTCTCTAGCATCCTTCACATCTTGCTTCAAGATCTGTTTTATTTTCCCTAATGATTTCTTGTCGTATCTCTTCATGAAAGCAGATCCGGATTTTTTAATGAATACAATATTACTGTTTCCCAAAATTTCAGATAATTCTTTCGCATCTATAAACCCATAAGGTTTCGATCGCTTAGGAAGGGTTTCCTTAGTGAAATATAAGTTGATAGAAGCCTTTTTACAATTCGCGTGAACTTCATTTTCTTTAACTGTGTAATATTTAACAAGACCACTTTTCTTTTCGGCTTGCAATATCTTAATGATATGTTTCTTTAGTCTCTCCTTTTCTTTTACTTCAGTTTCATTTCTAATAAGTTCGGCAATATAGTCAAGTAAATTGTAAAGATATACTCCTTCCCAATCTGCTTTATACTGTTGTGAATTGATCAATATTTCTTCTCCAAAAACAATAAACATATTGTCCTCTTTTTTTGTGATCTCAATTGGAGAAAAAAGATCAAAGTATGCTTTGATCTTTTTAAATTTCACCTCAGCATCTTTTTCCTCAACAAACTCGTAGACATAAAGGTAGATTAAAACCTCTTTAATTCTACCGATTTTCCTCGCTTTCTCTATTTCACTTATACTTCTTTTAGGCTTCAGCAGTTCCCTGTCAAATCCCAATTTCTTATATATTTTGATCTCTCCATTAATAATCATATGATCATTTTCCACCTTGATATTGAAAGGAGGATAATACAACTTGTTATTGTAGATGATGTAACCTTTATCAGCTTTATATGTAACTTTTTCCTCTTTATCAAGATTGCTTTTGGAATTTATTCTCTTACTGTCTTTATTTAATATTCCCGAAGCATTTAGCAATACTACTGTAACCAATAACAACCCGACAATCAAAATGCCTTTAAGAATTCCCTTTTTCATATATCAACTCCTTCTTTCGATTTTCTATACATTCATTATACCAGATACGCCTGTTAATTCAAGCATTTGAGGTGATTTCTTCTTGCTCTTTTCCCTTCTTCTCTTCATCTTTTATACCTTCAGTCTTGATCCCCATCTGTTCGCTTTTCATCCAACCTCAAACATCTAGTATCTAACATCTGCAAAACCATGTTTTGCCGACCATCGCCGGATATCCGTTTTTAGTTCTTCTGAGAAGGATATCACTATCCAATGGATATGAGGTGAAGTATCCATCGAATATCGCGTCAATGGGATTTTCTGTTATCCCTGATAGAATCGGGTGATATTTCTCTAAATATACTGCATTCTTGTGGCAGGACTGATCTTCATTCCAGCCGTATCCACCGGGATTCCCGGGAAGAACGGAGAAATCGTTCCCACGCTGCTGTGCCATACAGAAAACCGTACCGCCATTATTTACATAGCTCTCTATTATATTTTTAAGCTCAAGATTGTTTTCCATACCCGAAAGCGCGCCGGAAGGTATTATTAAAAGGGGGTAGTTATCAATGGACTTTTCCCGGTCCAGCTTAAAGGCAATATCTCCATCAGGATAAAGGTAACTCACGGCATGCTTGTAATTATGCGCGAGGTATCCAAGATTTCGGAACCTTGAGCCGGTCAGTACCAGTATATCCGAGTATCTTGAAATATATTCCGTTTCAAAGTCGATGATCGTATTGGTTTCTTTCTCATTTGCAATCGAAAGATCATCAGTTAACAACTTGTGATCAAGTTCACAGAGAGTTTCCACAGCATCTATTTCAGAAGCGCAATGTCATTTTCATCGGGTGGGTCTGGTGGAATCTCGGGTTCTTTGCTGTAATAAAAGCTGAATGACCATTCATCAGTGCCGCATTCAGTAGTTATTGACATACTTATCTCAATCCGGCCCTCCTGATCCGACAAATTTGAGATAGACATAGGAAACTTGAATTCAGTGGGGGAAGCTCCTCCCAAACCACCGAGTGGAATAGAGCCGTTAAATCCGGTGAATTTGAAACCGCCCGACTGATGTACTACCGTAGATTTTACAGAAAGTATAGTATCTTGATATGTTCCGTTTGCCAGCCATATTTTCGGCGAAATTGACTCATTGGGCTTGACATTGGTCATGTGGGGAAGACCCATCACATAATACAGAAGGTTGCAATCCCCGCTGGGATCGGGATCTTTGGGATCATTAGGCTCTCCTTTTCCGGGTTGCTCATTATTTGAAGAGCTGCCACTTCCTCCCTGTCCATTGTTGGTACCTCCGCCCCCGTATTGGCCGCCACCACTTGATCCTCCTCCACCCGAATCGTCTTCGACGGTAAAGATAAAGGAGAAATCTCCACCTTCCACTCCGTCTTTATCTCCATCCAATATCAGGCCATTAATATCTTTCGCGGTTCCACGTATTCCAACAGCATAACTTTGTCTATAATCAAGGGGATAACTTATCGTATATTCTAAACGAGAATTGTTATCCAGCCAATTGGAAGTTCCGGTAATGCCCGGATCGGTCCAGAATGCCGATTCAACACTATTTGTATTCATCTCATGGTTGAATCTGATTTCAATACTCCCTAGGTCTCTATTTATATTTGTAGAACGGTCGTACGGAAAGGTACTTTCAACAGATGGCAGTTTGACAACAAAATTCCTGTCTGTGTAATTTCCTGCCTGATCAAAACTTCTAATGTAAATTTCGCCGACGGGTAAGGCCCCAATTTCTTCTGAAGAATAAGTATGTCCCCGTGCGTATTCACCTGTTATCGTTTTTACTATTTCTGCATCTTCCTCATTTGGATATCCTTTCCAGATCTCAAGAGAATGCAATCCGGAGCCGTTTTCTCCATCATCAGCATGGATTGTTATTTCCAGATCCTTTAATTCCTCACCATCTGATATTTCACAATCGGATGAATTTTTTATCTCTACTGAAGGTGCTTCTCCAATTGATTGCTTCATTGCGTACATAAGTGTATTTGGAGTAAAATAGGTTACATCATCGCCATTTTCATCTTTGGTTTTTTGATTAAACCATAAGTGAGGATTTTTCATTTGTAATATGCTAAGACCATTAGAATCAGTTTGAAGAGCAAGCTTAGCTTTTGCATAGACCAACTCTACCCAACCATCACAGCGAACACCTGTAACTTCATTTGGCTGAAGAATCTGATCTGCATTATTATCTTCCCATTCAATAATATTTTTTCTTGCTTTTTTCCAATTCAATATACCGCAAATATATTTCATCCTTACAAATTCTTCTGATTGGGAAATTTCACAAATAGAATTCCGCTCTTCTAAGGATAGCTCCCTGCCCTTGTATGTATGAGTATCATATATATAAGCAAAAGTATCACCTACCTTGTCCTCTGCTTTTTCGATAAATTTGAATAAATTATTTCCTTTTGTTTTTTCCCCAGGCTTATCAATATTACTAAAGATTAACATATCAATTACATCGTGACTTTCATTTAATGTTGGCTTCATTTCCTTTTCAGCATTGAGGTACAATCCAACATGAAATTTGAAGTATATATCTTCCTTGTTCAATTTTCTGGAAAGTACATCACCCTTTTCCAACTCATCATTAAATATTACAGGAACATCAGAATATGGAAAGGACAAAATTGTTAAAATAAAAATTATAAATATGCTTTTTTTCATCTTTTATTTGTTTCCCTATATTTTTCCTCGAGAAGTTTAAGTTTCTTCTCATTTTTCTTTCTAATTTCAAGTTCCTTGTTCACTAATAAAATTATTTTCTTACCCCATTTTTCATTTTTAATCTTTTGTAATTCTTTTTCGAATCTTCGGATTCTCATTATATCGTCAAGAGTTTCCTTAATTAACATACTCCGGCTAAAAAATTCTAAAGTTCCAAATAAAATATCTTCTGGATATTCCTTTCGGTTTTTCAAGACATTAAACATTTTATCATATAAGAGAGGTGCTTTAAAAATGAATCCCGGCAAATAATACCCGTTCTCTCTGAGCAATCTTGGATCTAATCTAGTAGTCAATAGTTCCAAACCTTCGTAGATCTTATCCTCTCTAATTTCGCAAGTTTTCCAGACACGTACGGCAGCGCTACGGGTATCTATTAATTCCTGTTTATTTGAAAATATCTTCATGAGTTCATTAGAAATATGTGTTCTGTTCTCAATTGAAAAAGGCAATTGTTCATTATTTATATCAAGAAGGTAACTTTTTAGTTCCTCAATCCAGAACCCTTTAACAATTCCATGACAATATTGTATATATGGCATTATCTTTAACATCATCATCTCTTCTTTCGTAAATAACCCCTTGTACTTCCTAATTGGTTTTGAAAACGCTGAGTCGAAGACCTTCAATTTCAAATACTGTTCTCTATCAAATGTCTCGCCCTTAGATATCCATGTTTCATAATTCTCAAAATCAATATCCTTTGCCATAATATGTTGGATCTCAAGGTATTCCCATTCATTAAGAGCAAGTTTTTCTTCTATTTCATTCTTTCTATCAATATAATCTACAGGATTCTTGTCTAGTTCGCCCTCGCTGGTAAATCTAGTATTTTCTTCCATAAAATTTATCATTTCTTTAATGTATTTTTTAACTTTCTTAATATTCACTTCCTTGTTTGCCATCTTTGATTGTCTTACATTAATATCATCTGTGGTTTTTCGTGGCTTTGCAGCGGCAGATGCAGTTCCCGCAACAAGCAACAACACAAGAATCAAAACGCCTTTAAGAATTCCCTTTTTCATATTTTTGCTCCTTTTAAGTTTTCAGTTTGCATGATCTTTCCCTTAGAGAAGTAACCGTTTTATTATACAGGCTTATATATTTCTTTTCAAGGATTATTGCCCTTTCTCCTATCGTTTTCTGTACACCCCTTGCCTTTTTTCCTTTGAGATATAATTATCCAATCTCTCTTTCATTCAGCGAAATGTTAAATTCTTCTGAATGTATCATGTTCTTATCAGGATTCAATACGGATACAATTAATCTTACCGCTGTGCTATCTTGCGTTACTTTGATTGCGTTCAGGTTGTTTGTTACACTGAAGTCTACCGTTCCCGTCTCTCCATGTTCAATTTCAATGATATCCCGCTCCCTGTTCTTATAGTATGCGAAAATATCACGCAGAATAGATAGTCCTTCGCTTGAAGACTGATTATCTTTATATGCCCAGTCCGTGTATTGTGAACTGATAATTACTTCACCGTTTCCATATTCATATTTGAGCATCGCGGGATATCCGTTTTTAGTTCTTCTGAGAAGGATATCACTATCCAATGGATATGAAGTGAAGTAGCCGTCAAAGTTTACCGTCAGCGGATTTTGAGTTACTGCCGAAAGTATCGGATGATAATTCTCAAGGTAAACAGCATTTTTGTAACAGGACTGGTCCTCATTCCACCCGTATCCTCCGGGAGAATCCGGTAATACAGAAAAATCATTTCCTCTCTGTTGTCCAAGGCATATGATCGTTCCGCCGTTGTTAACATAGTTCTCAAGAATCTGCTTGAATTCCAGATTATTTCCCAAACCGGAAAGCGCACCCGACGGGATGATCAGCAGAGGATAATCATCTATCGTTTTCTCAGGATCATTTTTATACGCAATTCCGCCATTGGAAAAAAGATAGCTGATGCTGTGTTTCCAGATTGACGCAATGTAACCGGTCTCTCTCAGGCTTCCACCAAACAGGACCAGTATTTTTGAATACTTTGAAACGAGCTCTTTTTTCGCGGGAACAGTATCCATGGTATCATCTGTATCCGTTTTGGATAAATTTACCGATGGTGACAGCAAATTCTGTTTCTCGTTAATAGTCAGCACATCATTTTCGTCCGGCGGGTCAAGCTCTTTTTGCATAGGTTCGTAATAGAATACGGCAGTATCGAATTCCTCATCTCCGCAGCCCGTGGTCGCTTTAATGTTTAATGTAAAATGGCTTCTTGCAGAAGGATCAGAATTGTTCTTTATCCAAAGTTTCTTTTCATAAGACTCATTTGGATTGATCGTAGCTGTGCCGTTATATCCATATACCTTCCACTTTCCTTGAATATCCGTCATTTTCATCTGAAAAGTCAGTTGAACTGGTCTGTCGTTATTATTTGTTATCGTGAAATTCGGTTCTCCTACCTGCCCGGCTCTTACTTCAGTTGATGCAAGGCTTAAATGAATATAATCCTTGCATTCCTCTTCCAATTGCTCGTTATTGTAATTCGGGCTTTGATTTTCCTCTCCGTCATCATTGTCTTTGGGATCTTCATTTGCCGGAGTAGCGCTGCCGCCGCCAGCCCCCCCTCCGCCGCCACCGGGGGGA
>JAGLWT010000048.1 GCA_023133295.1 bacterium
TGGTTCCCACTTTACACCTCACACTGCATTTATCGTTGGAATTGACTCAAATCTAAACATTCCATTGTTACCGTCTTTATGGATCAGAACACTATTCAAGAGGCAATAAGATCTCAAATACCAGGCCGTTTTTGCCGTTTTCAACCTTGACCTCTCCATAATGAAGATCAACGGCCTGCTTTACAAAGGCCAGGCCGATCCCCATGCCGGCCTTCTTCGTTGAAAACTCCGGTTTGAAGATGCTTTTCAATATTTCCTCATCAACACCGCCTGCAGTATCACTATAGACGAATTGATAATAATTCTCAAATTGCTGGCCCATTATCGTGATCGTTCCCGAGGACATTTCTTTCAATACGGCCATAGAATTCTCGATAAGATTGATGAATATATGCCTCAAAAGATTATGATCAGCCT
The DNA here is from genome assembly GCA_023133295.1 of bacterium. Lineage (GTDB taxonomy): Bacteria > AUK180 > AUK180 > AUK180 > AUK180 > JAGLWT01. The sequence goes on from JAGLWT010000048.1 coordinate 418, forward strand.
GCAGTACAGCATCCGCCATCGAGATATCCAGAACGACCCCGTACCTCTCCAGCATACCGCTGTAGATTATCGAGATCTTGCTGAAAAACTCAGCCGGGACCAGAGATTCTTTATTTACCGTTGACAATTTGGATAAGTAATAGAAATCCTCAGAAAGCTTCTTCAAATAATCTATCTGTTCATAGATGATCTCAAAGGATTGGGAGAATATTTTATCAAACTCCTTTGAGTTTTCATTGTATAGATTGCGAAGGTGATCAAGGAGCATCTTAACGGGGGTCAAGGGATTTTTGATCTCGTGAGCGATCTTTTTTGTGGCGCGTTCCAGATTTTTTAATGCCTCATGTTCCTTTTCCTTCTCACGTAATTCTTCGAGACGGCTCGCCATAAAATTGAAATCAAAAAGCAGCTCCGAGTACCCGGGGTCTTTTACCGTTTTTACTCTAAACGAGAAATTTCCGCTTCTTAATTGAATAAAGCCGTTTCTTAATATTCCCACGAATTTCAATCTATTCCGTTCTATCATATCGATATTGATCATAATAAGTATCAAAAAGAGAAAGAAGATACCGAGGTAGAGAAATACACCGAGAGGGGGCCTTGAGATGGTTCTTGAGATCGCTATTGTAAAACTGCTATTGTTAAAGGTGCCTCTGGGATAAAAATAATTGATCAAGTCACCTGAGCGGCGGATACCATAGATCGCCTCATGGAGGACTGAAGGAATATCACTATTGATAATTCCTCTGATATTCGAATTAAATATAATCCGGTTACCGTAATAAACTGTCAAAGGAAGTAATTCCATTGCGTCCAAACGAAAGATGATCTCTCTGAATGGAATGAGAAGTATCTGATCTGATCGATCAATTGAGGAAGCAAGATACATTTTATCCTCTTTCAAGGAAAAGCCGGGATCCATTTCCCGAAGATCTCCCTTCTCCACCAGAACTTCGATATCCTGCACCTTGTACCGCCCGGGAGTGGGAGCGGGGAAGGTTGAACTGAAGAGCCCTTTGATCAATTTCACTTCCTTGTTCAATCTCTCGTCAAGCAGAGAGGCCTCTTTGGGAATACTCCTTCTCAAGGTGTTAATATCGTTGAATACATAGAAGTAATAAATAAGGGAGAAAAAGAAAAGGCCGCCAAAGAAAAATATCAGGATAGTGCGGGATGTCATACCAGCAAATATCTTTAAAAGATCAAAAGATCCATCAGCAATAGCGGAAAATATGACCAGAAGGAAAAGAATGAATGCCAATAGACCCACTAATTGAATATATCGGAACACACCCTGCATACCGCCTCGTTCTTCGAAGATGAGGTCAACCTCCATCGCGCCGATCTGTGAGCTGTCAATTTTCAAAAGGTCCGAATAATGCAGCACTTGATACTCGATGCCGTTAATCTCGATCTCCTTCCTGTCATCGTCTTCCATTGAAGATGTATCGATGTCAATATAAAACGGGGATCGGGAGGAATCGAGAATATTTCCTTTGTTATCGTAGAAGACAACGCTCGCGGTCTGCTGCGGGAAATAATAATCTCTTAGGATGAACGAAACAAATTCCATATCCCCTTTCATAATAGAATACTTCAATTCTCCATTGGAGTTAATATTATCGATCTTTCTGCTGCTGTTCCAGAATTCATCCGTAATATTTACGATATATAGCGTAGCAAGGACGGTGAACACCCAAAGAAGGATAATACCGCCTCTTAAAGAAAATCGGGGAACAAAAAGCGGAATAACGAATATCGGCAAGAGAATGACAAGGCCGGGCTTAAGAAGCGAAGCCAAAATAAGAAACACAAGGGAGGCGGCGCATATGGGAACATTATGCGACTTGAGCGTCTTTAGAAGCAATGCGGCAAAAAAGACCATTACCCACAAAGTATCAAAGAGAAGAAATAGTACTATGGCAAGGCCCACTAAAGAGAGCATTATATATTGTTTTTTGCTTTTAAGAAGTACTAATGAGAGGATAATGAACAAATACTCCAGGGAAATATTGTTAGTTACCATCAAGATAAATGTAACGATAACAGCGAATATCATAATTCCCTTTTCCCTGTTAAGTATGATAACGCCGATAATGCTTATCAAGAGGATCAGAAGCAGTGGATCAAAAGAGGGAACGACGCCTTGCAGGGAAAGGTATATCACATCTCCTCCCAGCCTTATGCTTGTGTTTCTGATATTCTCCCCGGCGGCGAAAAGAGAGATAATGGTACTTCTGTGAAATTTGCTCCGCAAAACGGCTTCAAGGTCATCCGAAGACCTATTGGGAATAAAACTTCCGGCTTTAATTAATAGGAATTCTCCAGAATTCTCAATAATAAATATACGGTTTCGGTATCTGTCTGTTCTTACGCCTTCTTTCAGGTCCGCATCCTGGAAATAGAAAATCTCTCCAATCTGCTTTGCAGGATTCGCCTGCTGAACAATGCTCCACTTTATTCCATTGCCGAATTCCTTTTCAAAGACAGCCTTCGAGTCTTTCCCTCCCAACATTTTCCGCCATTTGATAATGGAGTTTTTTAGATGTCTTTTTTCTACATTGACCGGAAGAAAAATGTAATAAAATGAGGTAAGAACAAATATAAGAAGAAATATCCTTCTTAAAACCTTGGATACCTTTTTTCCTTTCATTTCCCATCCTTTATTTCTGAAAAATATTCGATCATAGCACGATATAATTTTTTCTCGGCGGGATCGCCTAATTGCTCTAAATGCAGGTCCAATACCGCTTTCTCTGCCCTTACAATGGGGCCGGCTATCTCACTGTCCGATGAAGCGGTAAAATTCCTGTATCCGCTCTCAAATAGCTGCAAAGCTATGTCCGGCGGTAAACCCAATTCTTTCAAGATCTCTTTTGAACGTTTTAAAAAAAGAAATGGGATGTTCGCCGATAATGTGCAGGCGTAATGATAAAGTACTCGGTTCAGATCGTTCTTTTTCACTATCCGGATATTCAAATGAGAAAAAATCTCCTGAATTCCATGCTCTGCCTCTTCATCTCCCTGAAAAAGGGCGATCTTGTCACTCAAAGAGACGCTGCCGGAAAAAACTACGGATAAAGGGAAATGCATTGCTCCAGTACTGCCTTTGAGATGAGCCAGAACAGAGGTGTCATCGCTGCCCGAAAAGTGAATGACCGTGTGCGGGTGATCTTTCAATGTCAGAATTTCTTCAATAACATCTTGGAGATCGGAACTGCGGACCGCAATAAGAAGAATATTACACCCAGAGAGTTTTTCTATACTTTCATTTCTTGATTTGGTCTTAACGCTATAATTCCTGCTTAATTCTTTGAATAAAAGCGACCCGAAACGGCCTTGGCCAATTATACCAACCTTGTATATCATCCTAATAGTGGATCAAAACACTGGTGTTCTGACTCCATAAATACAATGATAATGGAATGTTTAGATTTGAGTTAATTCCAACGAACAATGAACGCAGCGTACCCTTTGTGGTCCGTA
>JAGLWT010000049.1 GCA_023133295.1 bacterium
AAACTCTTTTGGGTTGGTCGCCCGGCGCTGCCGGGCTCCCGATGAGCGGATGAGGGAAGAAAATGAAGAAGAGAATGTCATCCAGAGGGAGCTTGCGACCGTGGGATCCAGTTTTATTTCATCCTGGTTCCCACTTTACACCTCACACTTCAGACTGCACTTATCGTTGGAATTGACTCGCAACTACCGTCCACACAAATCGCGTACTTCCTACTTCTTAACAACTTTCTCGGCTAGAGGAAGTTGTAATACCCCGTTCTCTTGTAGCCTAGGGTCACGATCTTGTCGATGTAGGCTACTGGATCTCTGAAGCAGTTCAAAAAGATCATCGATGCGATGATGAATGGTTTGTTTCGAGCTTCCTTATAGGTATCGATCCTGAATTTCTCGAAGACGCCTTCGGAAACCTCTCCCTCTTCACAGTTGACTCCCTGTACATCTGCGGGAAGGCAGTGAAGATAAAGGGCGTTCCCGTCTTTAGTGGTCTTCATCATATCCTCATCGTAATACCAGTCCTTGTGCTTGGCGTTCTCCGCAAGGGCGTCCTTTTCAAGCTGTTTGAGCGCTGCTTCACTATCAGGCCGCTTAATGAGTTCAGCCCTCTTTTCCATCACCCAGTAAGGTGCCCAACTCTTGGGATATACCACAACAGCATCCTTGAAGGCCTCTTTCATGTTGTTCGTTACTGTGAATGATCCGCCGGATTCCTTGGCGAAACCACGGGCCTTATCCATCACTTCGGGAACGAGATCGTATCCTTTGGGATGTGCAAGGGTAACGTCCATTCCGAACCTTGTCATGAGACCTATTATGCCCTGGGGGACCGAAAGGGGTTTTCCGTAACTCGCGGAGTATGCCCAGCTCATTACGATCTTTTTTTTCTTGAGATTTTCATAACTGCCGAGATAATCCTTCACATGCATAAGATCAGCAAGGGTCTGAGTGGGGTGGTCCAGGTCGCACTGGAGGTTTATCACTGAGGGTCTGTGTCCCAGGACCTCTTTTTCAAATCCCTCGTCAAGCGCGGAGGCGACCTCTTTTTGAAAATTGTGTCCCCTTCCGAGGTACATGTCGTCCCTTATGCCGATGACCTGGCTTAGAAACGATATCATGTTGGCGGTCTCTCTGACGGTCTCGCCGTGGGCTATCTGGGATTTTTCCTCATCCATGTCCTGGACAGAAAGACCCAGAAGATCACACGCCGAGGCGAACGCCATCCTGGTCCTGGTCGATTTGTCTCTGAAGAACGACACCCCAAGACCTGTCTGGAATATCTTCAGTGAAATGTTGTGCCGATACAGGTATTTGAGGATATCGCCAAGTTGAAGGACAGCCATGATATCCTCTTTACTCTTGTCCCATGAGAGCAGGAAGTCTCTTCGGAACATGCTGAATTTCATCTTTTTGAACTGGTAGAGTATCTGTTCCAGTTTCTGTGTATCTATATTCATCATTTTTTATCTCCTTTTATTTTAAGGAAGTTCTTCGGAAAAAGCGCGTACCATGCGGTGGCCTCAAGCAAATGGCTTATGGGCACATGTTCGTTGACAGTATGGGCGAATTTCTCGTTCCCTGGGCCGAAACCGATGGTGGGGATATCGAACATTCCGCGGGTAGCGACACCGTTGGTGGAAAAGGTCCAGATCCCGGGCTTGACCTTCTTTCCGTAAAGGTCCCTGCTTGTCTGCAGGCCTGCCTTCACCAGTGGATGGCCCTCGGGCATGGCCCAGGCGGGGTAGTACTTCTCCGTGGGATAGCTGAGTCCCGTATAGCTGGGGGTATCGTATGTCAGTATTTCCACTTTCGCCTTGACGCTCATCTCTTTGATAGCGTCCCTGATCTGCTTGAGAACCTTCTTTTTGGGTTCGCTCATGTTGATCCTTCTGTCAAGGTGAATATATGATCCGTCGGGGATGGCGCAGAGCGAAGGGGTTTTACAATCAATATAAGTGACAGCTACAGTCCCTTTGCCCAGTACGGGGTCATCTGAGTCCATGAAGGTCCCGTTCAGCTTCTCAATGGCCGAAACGATCCTGCTCATCTTGTAAACGGCGTTGTCGCCTCGTTCAGGGGCTGAACCGTGCGCGGATCTTCCGCTGACGGAGATTCCTATTTCGACGCGACCTCTCTGGCCTATATAGACGTTGGTGTTCGTTGGCTCCGTAATAATCAAGCAATCGGGTTTGATCTTTTCCTCTTTGTAAAGGTACTGCCAGCACAGGCCGTCACAGTCCTCTTCCTGAACGGTTCCGGTAACATACAGGGTATAATCTCCGGTTAGTTCAAGGTCCTTTATGACCTTGCCTGCGTAAACCATACCCGCCATACCGGCTTTCTGATCAACGGCGCCTCTGCCGTAGATGTTTCCGTCCTCTACCTTTCCCTTGTGGGGATCCCACTTCCACAGATCGGTATTACCGACACCCACGGTATCGATGTGAGCGTCCATTGCGATCACGGTCTTCCCTTTACCTATTCGGCCGATGACATTTCCCATCTTGTCGATCTTGACGCTATCGAAACCGACCTTCTTCATTTCCTCTTTTATACGCTGAGCAACTTTTTTTTCCCGACAGCTTTCACTGGGGATCGCGACTATGTCACGTAAAAATTTTACAATGTCCTTTTCGTATTTTTTCTTTATCATAGACAACAGTTCGTTTGTCATATGTACTTACCTCCGGGCCTGATTTGACCTCTATTATGTTAAAATAGCATTGATTATAATTTTATTATCCTTATTTGTCAATAGGGATCCCAACTTTGTTGGGCCGTTGAGCGTGTAGCGTTTTGGGAATATCAGCTTTGAATTGTCAATGTAAAATTGACAATTGAATAAAGATTATTTAATGGAGTTTTGATCCATCTTTGCTATAGTGCTCTGATTCATAAAAACGGTAACAATGGCTGATGGTATTTTTTCAGTATTCAAGGCGCGAGGAGCACCGCATACCCCTGCGGTATGTAATAAACTTGAAAGTGTGGCGTGTGATGTTTGACGTGTCACGTGAAAAAGGAAAACAAAAATACATCCGTAACCGAAAAAGAGATATTTCGTTCTTGTCATTAGAATCATCTGTAAAAAACATAGTATGCCGTAGCGAAGTAAGATATGGGACATGTCGTACGCCGCAGGCGTTCGTCTGTCCCGATGTAAAAGTTCCAAGCAAAGAGTTGACAGGAAGCGAAGCGTGTAAATTCTTTGCTCCGAAAAAGAGCATCAGCCCGAAGGGAATCTCATCTTTGATCAATTTCTTCCTCTCTCTTCGCTTATGTACCACTAAGGGTACTCTGCGCTCAT